>JANMSV010000244.1:0-6525 GCA_031389685.1 Betaproteobacteria bacterium | reverse complement strand
GCGCGCAAGGTCGCCAGACGGCCAGCGGCCTGAGACGCGCTAGGCCTTGCACCAGTCGCCGATGATCGCCTCGTAGAGGGCGACCGACTGGCGGATGCGCTCCATGCTGCAGTACTCGTCGGTCTGGTGCGCCATCTGCGGCTCTCCCGGCCCCAGCACCACGGTGGGCACGTCGCCGTAGACCTTGCGCAGGTTGGCCGCGTCGGTCATGTACGTGGCGGTGCGCACCTCCGGCGCCTCGGCCAGGAACGGCGTGCAGATCTCGAACACGCGCTGCATCCATTCCGCGTCTGGAGCGGTCCATACCGCGGGCAGGTCCGAGAAAGTCTCGATCTGCGCGTCCTCGCCCAGTAGCGCGCGCAGGCGCGCGAGCAGCACCGCGTGGTCCATGCCGGGCAGGGTGCGGATGTCGACGCCGATGCTGGCCGCATCCGGCACCAGGTTGACGCCCGAGCCTCCTTCGAAGGTACCGACGCTGAGCGTCGCCGCGCCCATCACCGGGTGCGGCGCCTGTCCGAAGTCGAAGGATTCGAGTTTGCCCACGGCGCGCGCCGCCTTGTAGATCGCGTTCACGCCGAGCTCGGGCATCGAACCGTGCGCCGACACGCCTCGAAATCCGGCGTGGAACTTGAGCGATCCCTTGTGGCCGACGAACGGGTAGTTCGAGGTCGGTTCGCCGACCACGATCGCGCCTGCCTTGCCCATCAGTTGCGGCAGCTCGGCGAGGTGGCGCGAGCCGATACAGCCGTTTTCCTCGGAGGCCGTGAGCACCAGCACCATGCCCGGGGTGCCCCGGAGCTTTTTCGCGAAACTGCGCGCCGCGAGGAGGATCGCGGCCACGCCAGCCTTCATGTCCGAGGCCCCGCGCCCGTACAGCCGGTCGCCGTCGGTCTCGCCCGCGAACGGGTCGCGCGTCCAGGCACGCGTGCCCAGTGGAACGACGTCCAGGTGCCCGGTGAGGCACAGCGGCGCCTTGGCGCCATTGCCGCCCGCGCGCGCGATTACGCTCGTGCGCCCGGGTTCGAACTCGTGGAACTCGACTTTGAATCCCCAGTCCTCAAGCAGTTTGGCGGCGTACCGGGCGCAGTCGGCCTCCTGGCCTGGGGGATTGATCGTGTCGTAGTGCAGCAATGACCGGGTGAGTGCAACGGCGTTTTCCATTCCAGCATGATAGTCGGATGCTGTGCACGCGTGGCCACGCGGCCACGCAAATGAAAACCCCGCCGAAGCGGGGTCTCATGAAGGCGGCGCCGGGTACTAGCCCCCGTCGCCTACGAACAGGCTCTTTTTGACGATCGCGTGCACGCCCCAGTTGCCGTCCACCACCTGGGTGACGCCGAAATCCACTGCCACGGACATCAGCGAGACGGCCTCGTCTTCGTTCAAACCCTGCGTGGTCATCAGGAAGTGGCGCATCTTGCGAAATGAATCGCGCATCGCGAGGTCAATCGAGGACTTGCCGTAGATCTCGGACTGCGCCTTGGGGCCCAGTTCGGCGAGATAGTTCGGAAAGCTGAACCCATGCAGCACGAATTCGGTCTGTGTCTCGAGCAGCGGATAGTTGAGATCGTGCAGCGGCGTGCCTTTGAGCGAGTTCTTCTTGTGCAGGATGAGCTGAAAGGTGCCGGTGAGCGAACATTCGATGGCGGTGCCGCAGAGTTCCGAGTCGCCCTGCGACGCATGCGGATCGCCGGCGGACAGCAGCGCGCCGCGCACTGCGACGGGGTAGAACATGGTCGCCCCCTTGCCGATGCGCCAGTTGTCGATGTTGCCGCCGGTATAGCTGGGCGGGATGGAATCGACGATGTCGGCTTCGGCCGGCGCCAGCCCCAGGGTGCCGAAATGCGGACGAATCGGAATGCGGATGTTCTTGAGGACGTTCCAGTTTTCCTTGACCGTGCTGTGGTCCACGGGGACGCCCGGGTAATCGATGATCTTGTGCACCACGCCGAACGGATCGGTCTGCGGCGTCCAGCGGAAGTTGTACAAGGCCTTGGCCCAGTCGCGTTCGCCAGTGGCATCGACTTCGAAGATCGTGATCACTTCGCGTTTTTTCGGTTCTTCGATCTGGTCGTTGTAGTGAAAGCCCCACCATGCGGCAGCGTTGCTGCCGAAAGTCTTGCCCTGGTACTTGGCGTTGGCGCTCGGCCGCGGCTTCACGTCGAGGATGCGCACTTCCAGGATGTCTCCGGGCTCGGCCCCTTTGACGGCGACGGGGCCGGTGCAGATGTGGACGCCAAATCCTTCACCTGCGCCCCGACCGTGAATCGATGCGTTCATGGGGCCCGCGCCGCGGCGGTTGACGCCCTTGCGCGTGCGGTCCCAGAAATAGACGCTTTCCGCGCCCGGATCCCCCTTGACCATCCGCTCCAGGTCGTCGGCCGCATGATGCGTCAGGGTTTCCAGCGTGACGAAGTCGCCCGACTCGACCTCCACCAGGGGCTTCAGGTTCTTGCTGAAATAGCCCCAATGCACCGTTTCGGCGCTGGCCGCGATGTGGAAATGGTTGATCGTAGTGCGCTTCATGCTCGTCTGGGCGTGGGCCAGCGAGGCGGCCCCGATGCTGCCCAGTGCGGCGCCCGTGGCGAGCGTGCCCTGGATAAAGCTGCGCCGCGAGCTGTCGAGCGGTTGAACGGAATTGTCTGTGGCAGCTTCACTTTTTTCAGTTTCCATGCGCGGTTCTCCCGTTGCACGGAGGGCCTGCGACTCTCCGCGGTAGTGACTGCATAGCCGGTGCGGTTGCCTTCGCAGGCACACGCGTTATGCAGATATACGGTGCAACGATATACGTGCAGTAATGTTTTCCGGCATCAGGACGCAAAAAACATTCCAGGCCAGCCTGATTGCTCCCTGCTGGATCAACCCCCGGGTTTCGTCCAGGTCTCCGACCATGCCAGGCAGCAGCTTGATGAGGGCTTGCCGAAGCGTTCCTGGGGGAACACTTTGGCGCTGGCGGCCTCGCCGTTGACGGAGAGTTGGGCACTGCGGGCAGGGAGGAAGGTGCTGTAGACGCCGAGGGGGCGGTTCATGGCGCCGGGCGGCATGGTGAGGACGAAAGGCGGCATCAGGTCCCACCAGCTGAGGATGATCTCGTCGTCGCTGGAGACGATGCGTTCTTCGACGGTGCTGAGGGCGTTGCCGCTGCGCTCGAACCGGGCGTCGATGACGGGCAGCGTGTCGGCGGCGAATTCCTTGTAGAGCAGGGTCTCGATCATGCGCTGGAGGTAGCGGGCGACGCCGGCGTTGTCGGCGTAGAGGCGCGGACCGTTGCCAGTGAGGCTGCTTTCGATGAACAGCGCGTGTCCCTGTCCGGCCGGCGACCACAGCACGCGCCAGTGGCTGACGCGCTCGGCGATGGTCTTGCCGCCGTCGTTCGAGAGGCGGATGAAGGAGTTTTCCCCGGTCATCACCGGGTCGTGTGGGTCGACCATCAGGGGTTCGGCCATAGTCTCCTCGCTATTTCTTCGCGGCGGGCGCGTCGGGTTGCCCGGGAAACTGCTTGCTCGCCGGATCAATGTACGCCCAGGGGCGGGCGCTGCGTGTCCAGATGTTGGCGGTGATCTTCATGTCCCCGGCGTCATCCAGCGTTCCAGCCCTCACCACGACAGTGTCGAGCGCCGTGGCGCGCTGGCTGTAGATGGGCGAGCCGCAATCGCCGCAGAAGTCACGGTAGAGCGTGCGTCCGCTGTCGGCGATGGACTCGTAGCGTTTCAGCGTGCCCTGGGTCAGTTTGAAGGCTGCGCTCGGGATCACCGCGTTGACGCTGCCGGCCGACCCCGAGCCTTTCTGGCAATTGGTGCAATGGCAGGCGCGCAGCTCCGTGACCGGAACGCTGACGGTGTACCGAATGGCGCCGCAAAGGCAGCCGCCGGTGAGCGGGGTGGTCATAAATCGCCTTCCTTCCTGTTGACTGAAATGAGGGTGCGTATATCAAGCCGGTGCCGCCACCGAGACGCCGCGCACGCCATGGCGTTCGATGGCTTTGGCCACCAGGCCGGAGGCCTTGATGTCTTCCGCGAATGCCCGGAGATAGCTTGCCACATCCGGCCGGCCCTTCGGCGTGCCGATCGCTTGTTGCACAGCGGTGAAGCGGCCTTCGAGAATCCTGGAACCGGGAAGCTTCTCGCGATCCTGCAGCAGCTGTGGCTTGAGGCCGGATAAAACCTCCAGCTTTTCCTTGAGGAACAACTGATAGGAACCCTCGATGCCTTCGGCCCGCCTCAGTTCCGCATTCCGGATGTTCCGGCTGAGCCACAGGTCGTAGGCGCTGCGGTCCGCCACGGCGATGCGCACGCCTTTGCGGTCCACGTCCGCCAAACACTGGATCGGCGATCCGGCCAGAACCAGGTACGTCGCCTCGATCTCGAGGTAGGCCGCGGTGAAGTCGATGTCCTTCGCCCGCTGCGGCTCGGCGCCGATGAACGCGACGTCCCAGGCGCCGGCCTGCGCCGCGCCGGCGACGTCTCCGGCCTGCGGGTACAGCACGAACTCGACAGCCGTGCCGAGCCGCCGCGCCAGTTCCTGGGAAAGGTCGGGAACGATGCCGCGCACCTGCCCATCCGTGCCTTTGGTGACGAGGAGGAAATTGCCGAGGTTGATGCCGACGCGCAGTTTGCCGGCAGGGGTGAGGTCCTTCATTTCCGGGTCCCTGGGTATATGTTGAGGATCAGTAGCGTACCAGCACACGGTAGCGCAGGGTCGCGCTGCCTTCCGCCGGCACCCGGATCTTCCATTCCGCGGTGCCCGCAGCGACTTTCTCGTGCCGCTGCGTCTCCTCCAGCATGCTCCAGTCGCCGGGCAGCGGCTCGCGCACCACGACTATCGCGGCCTCATTCTTGGCGTTGCGCAGGACGAACTCGTACGCGCTCTCGTGCACGGTGCTCGCCCGGTTGGTCGGCTCGCGGCGCCGGAAGTCGGTCTGCTTCTTGTCCGCGGTGACCTCGAACGCCTCGCCGAGCTTCAGGCGCACGCGCTCGTTCTTCGGCGTGTGGTCGATGCGGTCTTCGCCCACGAACTGGGCGTTGCCGGCGCCGTCCTTCTTGTACACGCGCACGATGCCCTTGGGCATCGGCATGCCCAGGCGCAAGGCCTCGCGGTTCTCGAACTGGACGAAGACACCGACCTTGATCTTCTGCCCGATCTGGCCGACGCTCGAGCGGTAGTAGTAGTCGCTGCCCTGCAGCACCAGCTCCTTGGTCACGGGCACGCCGCTGGCGCCCAGCAGCGCCACCTGCTTGGTCTGGTTGTCGCTGATCGTCGTCGGCCGCTGCAGCGTGTAGAGGTGGTACTCGAACAGCGACTCCTGCGTCATCTGCGACGCGGGTGCCTCGGCCACCGAACGGGCGACAAGGCCTTTTGCAGCATGGCGCAGCTCGTCGCGCGCGCGGTTCACGTCCCCGGCGACGAGCTGCAGGCGCGCATCCGGATACGCGGTGCCGCTGCGGTTCGTCAGCGTCACCCAGCCATTCAGGTCAAGTGCGTCGTCGGCGGCATTCAGCTCGGCGACGTAGTCGGCCTTCCACGAGAGCCCGCCCGAGAGGTAGGACAGCTCCACGGTCTGGCTGCCCGGGCGGGCGCTCGAGAGCTCGGTGACCAGAGTGGGACGGTCGCGCAAATTGGCCGGTACGCCGTCGTACACGATGCGGCCCGGCAGGCCGGTTTCGATCCGGTCGCCGATCCTGAGCACCACGCCGTTGTTCGCGGCGAGGACGGTCGCGGTTTCGAATGTTTCGGCGCCGGTCTGCGGATGCGTCTTGACGATACGTACCTCTCGGCCGACGTATTTTTCCAGCAGCTTGGCTGGGGTCAGCAGGTCGAATTCGAAGTTTTGCTCAATCAGGCTCAGGGCGCCGGGATGAGACAGGCTGCGCAGCAGCGCGGTCTCGGGCCGCATCGCGGCGCTCACCTCGCGCAGGGCCAGACGGTTATGGCCGCCGTCGAGGACGATGCGGCGGACGTCCTTCACCAGCGCGAGATTCTCGTTGTAGATGGTGACGGCGACTGATTGCTGGTCGGCCAGGGTGCTCTGCTTTTCCTGCGATGCGGCGTGCGCGGAAGCGATGGCGCAGAGGGCGGCCGCGAGGGCGGCCTGGAGGAGGGTGCGGTTCATGATTCGTCCTTTCTGTGTTGGCGACAGAGCTATAAACGCAGCAGAAAGCGAAAGGGGTCAATGCGGAGGTGGACGTCGAGTTCCTGCAGGGGCGCCTTACGAGCTACGAGCATCGGTCGGACGAGACGGGGCGCTGGCTGAAGACAGAGTTTTGTCCGGTCTGCGGCGCCACCGTCACCCACACGACCGAGCTGCGTCCCGGGTTGCGCGGGATCGCCGCGGGTACGCTGGACGACCCCGACTGCTTCTGTATCGACCGGCATATCTGGACCCGGTCCGCGCGGGCATGGGTCGCGATCCCCGAGGGGGTGGAGGTGTATGACAAGGGCTCGGCTGGCGCCAAGCCACTACGGCGGTAGGCGAATCGGTCGTTAAATCTTGTAGCGATTCTGGCGGATCAACGCGTTAGCTGCCGA
>JANMSV010000275.1:0-41125 GCA_031389685.1 Betaproteobacteria bacterium | reverse complement strand
GCCGCGCGCGTCATCGAAAAACTCTCGCGCTACCTCGCCAAGGCGCTCGCCGAGCGCACCGAGCGGCACGGCGTGCTGATGGATGTGCTTGGCCTGGGCGTATTGATTACCGGCGATTCGGGCGTGGGCAAGAGCGAACTCGGGCTGGAACTGATCAGCCGCGGCCACGGCCTGGTGGCCGACGACGTGGTGGAGATCTCGCGGCTCGCCGCCAATACCCTGGAGGGCCGCTGCCCGCCGGTGCTGAAGGATTTTCTCGAGGTGCGCGGCCTTGGGCTGCTCGACGTGCGCACCATCTTCGGCGAGACGGCGGTGCGGCCCAAGATGAAGCTCAAGCTGATCGCGCAGCTGGAAAAGCCCGCGCCGGCGGGTAATCGCGATGCGGTGGAGCGGCTGCCGCTCGCCGAGCAATCGGAGGAGATCCTCGGCGTCACCGTGCGCAAAGTGGTGATCCCGGTGGCCGCCGGCCGCAACCTTGCGGTGCTGCTCGAAGCGGCGGTGCGCAACTACATCCTGCAGATCAGGGGAATCAATTCCAGTGCCGAGTTCATCGCGCGCCAGAAGCGCGCCATGGACGCCGGCGACTGAACGGCGCGGCGTGCAGCTGATCCTCGTCAGCGGACTGTCTGGCGCGGGCAAGAGCATCGCGCTCGACGTGCTGGAGGACGGCGGCTATTACTGCGTCGACAACCTGCCGGCCACGCTGCTGATGGACGTAGTCGGCTTCCTCGCTGAGGCCGGCCACGAGCGCGTCGCGGTGAGCGTGGACGCGCGCAGCGCGGCGCTCGCCGCGCTGCCGCAGAGCGTGGCACGCCTCAAGGACGGCGGCGCCGACTGCCGTGTGCTGTTCCTCGAAGCGAACCCGCAAACGCTGATGCGACGCTTCTCCGAAACGCGCCGGCGCCACCCGCTCACCGTCGAAGGCCTGACGCTGGCGGAAGCCATCGAGCGCGAGCGGCTGCTCCTCGGCGGCGTCGCCGAGCTCGGCCACCGCATCGACACCAGCGATCTGCAGCCCAAGGTGCTGCGCAACTGGATCCGCGACATGCTTGGCCTGGCCGGCGGATCGCTGACGCTGCTGTTCGAGTCATTCGCCTTTCGCGATGGCATCCCGCTCGACGCGGACTGGGTGATCGATGCGCGCATGCTGCCCAACCCGCACTACGACCCGGTGTTGCGCCCGCTTACCGGCCGCGATGCCGCCGTGGTCGCGTTTCTCGACGCCCAGGAGCAGGTGCAGCGCCTGCGCGAGGACGTGCGGGCGTTCCTCTCGCGCTGGCTGCCCGAGGTGGTGAAGGAAAACCGCAGCTACCTCACCGTGGCGATCGGCTGCACCGGCGGCCGCCACCGCTCCGTATATCTGGCGGAGAAGCTGGCGGCGGCCTTCGCCGGCGAGTGGCGCGTGCTGGTGCGCCATCGCGGCCTGGCCAAAGAGTGACCGCCGCCGGCGAAATCCCGCTCTTCCCGCTGCAAACGGTGTTGTTCCCCGGCGGCCGGCTGCCGTTGCGCATTTTCGAGCAGCGCTACATGGAGGTGGCGAAGGGCTGCCTGCGCGACGGCACGCCGTTCGGCGTATGCCTGATCCGCGAAGGCGGCGAGGTCGGAGAGCCGGCCCTGCCGGAAGACCTGGGCTGTACGGCGCGCATCGTCGAATGGGACATGCCGCAGCTCGGGCTGCTGCAGGTGGTGGCGCGTGGCGAGCAGCGCTTCCGCATCCATAGCCGCCGCGTCCAGGCCGACGGGCTGGCGCTCGCCAATATCGAACTGTTGCCGGCGGAAGCCGACGCGCCGCTCGACGCGCACGCGGACCTGTGCGCGCGGGTGCTGCGCAGGATCGTCGATGCCGCGCCCGCCGGTCTGGTCGAGTCGCCGCCGCACTACGAATCCGGCGCGTGGGTGAGCGCGCGCCTGGCTGAACTCCTGCCGCTCTCGCCCGCCTCCAAACAGCGCCTTCTCGAAATGGACGACGCGCGCGACCGCATCGAGATCCTGCGCCGACTGATCAGCTCAAGCGGCCAGTAGGCCGCACAGCAGGGCGCGCACCGGCGCCGGCACGGCCGCGTGCACGGCGTCGGAAACGTCCATCCACATCTGGCCCGGCGCTCCGGCGTGCGGCTTTGCCTTGCGCATGGCAATCAGGAGCGGCTGCGCGCGCAGGCGGAAATGCGTGAAGCCGTGCTCGACCGCAGGCAATCGGCGCGGCTGCGCCGCGCCAGGGAAGCGAGTTTCGGGAAACGTCCACAGGCCGCCCCATAGCCCGGTGCCGGGCCGGCGCTCGAGCAGCACCTGCCTTCGGTGCAGGTAGACGTACCAGATCGCACGCCGCAGCGGCAGCGGCGGACGCGCGCGGCGCGCGGGCAATTCGTGGATGCGGTTTTCGCGCCGCGCGACGCAGCGCGCGGCCACTGGGCAGCGCCCGCAGGCGGGCTTGGTGCGCGTGCACACCGTCGCGCCCAGGTCCATCAGTGCCTGGGTATAGGTCCGGATGCCGCGTGAGGGCAGCAGGCTCTCAGCCAGCTCCCACTGGCGCTTCTCGCTTTCCACGCCGAAGCAGCGCGCGAACACGCGCTTGGCGTTGCCGTCAAGGATCGCGGCGCGGCGCCCGAACGCGAACACCGCGATCGCTGCCGCGGTGGACCGTCCAACCCCCGGCAGGGCCTGGATCCCCTCCAGCGTCCTCGGGAACGCTCCCTGCTCTGCGACTGCCTTCGCCGCCGCGTGCAGGTTGCGGCCGCGCGCGTAGTAGCCCAGGCCGCTCCACAGTTGCAATACGTCCTCCTGCGACGCGGCGGCCAGCGCGCCTACGCTGGCGAAGCGCGCCAGGAACCGCTCGTAGTAGGGAATGACCGCCGCCACCTGGGTCTGCTGCAGCATCACCTCGGAAAGCCAGATGCGGTAGGGGTCGCGCGCGCCCTGCCAGGGCAGGCCACGGCGCCCGTGGCGGCGCTGCCACTTCGCAAGGCGGGAGGCGAAATGCTGCATGCGGCATTGTATGATTCCCCCGTCCACGTTCCCCATGCTCGCCTTCATCCTGCGCCGTCTCGGGCAAGCGGTCCTCGTCATGCTGACGGTGGGCTTCATCGCCTTTTCCCTGTTCCGCTTCGTCGGCGACCCGGTGCTGTTCATGCTCGGGCAGGACTCGACACCCGAAGACCGCGAACGCATCACCCGGCTGCTCGGCCTGGACCAGCCGTTCTACGTGCAGTACGCGAAATTCGTCGGCCGCACAGTGCAGGGCGAGTTCGGCCTGTCGCTGCGCCAGGTGCAGCCCGTCTCCAGACTGTTCGTCGAGCGCCTGCCGGCGACTCTCGAGCTGTCGTTCGTCGCCGCTTCCCTGGCACTGCTCGCCGGGGTGTCGATGGGCGTGTACACCGCGCTGCGGCGCAATTCCTGGCTGACGCAGTTCCTGCTCGCGGTGTCGCTGATCGGCGTGTCGCTGCCCACCTTTCTCATCGGCATTCTGCTGATCCTCGTGTTCGCGGTATTGCTTGGCTGGCTGCCCTCCTTCGGGCGCGGCGATACGGTGGCCATCGGCTGGTGGAGCACCGGTTTCCTGACCTGGAGCGGCATTAAATCGCTGATCCTGCCTTCGATCACCCTCGGCCTGTTCCAGATGACCCTGATCCAGCGCCTGGTGCGCTCCGAGATGCTGGAAGTGCTGCGTACCGACTACATCAGGTTCGCGCGCGCGCGCGGCCTCACCGACCGCGCGGTGCACTTCGGCCACGCGCTGAAGAACACGCTGGTGCCGGTGATCACCATCACCGGGCTGCAGCTGGGCGCCATCATTGCTTTCGCCATCATCACCGAGACGGTGTTCCAGTGGCCCGGCATGGGCCTGCTGTTCATCCAGGCGGTGGGCTTCGCAGACGTGCCGGTAATGGCTGCCTACCTGTGCCTGATCGCGCTATTCTTCGTTGTCATCAACCTTGTCGTGGACCTGCTCTACTACGCGGTCGATCCCCGCCTGCGGATCGACCGGACGGCCGCGGCGCACTGAGGAAATCATGAAAAACGACCCGCTCGAAATGCTTCGGCTGTACCACGCGGAACTGGTGCATATCCGCCGCGACATCCATGCCAATCCCGAGCTCGGCTTCGAGGAAACGCGCACCTCGCAACTGGTCGCCGACAAGCTCGGCGAATGGGGCATCGAGGTGCACCGCGGCCTCGCCAAGACCGGCGTGGTCGGCGTGATCAAGGGCAACAAGAGCTCCAGCGGGCGCGCCATCGGCCTGCGCGCCGACATGGACTGCCTGCCGATGCACGAGACGGGCGAAGTGGCGCACAAATCGAAGGTCGCCGGCCGCATGCACGCCTGCGGCCACGACGGCCACACCACGATGTTACTGGGTGCGGCTCGGTACCTGGCCCAGACGCGCAACTTCGACGGCACCGTGAACCTCATTTTCCAGCCGGCCGAGGAAGGCGGCGGCGGCGGCCGCGTGATGGTGGAGGAAGGCCTGTTCAAGAAATTCCCGGTGGATGCGGTGTACGCGCTGCACAACTGGCCCGGGTTGGCGGTAGGCAAGATGGCGGTGCGCGCGGGGGCGATGATGGCGGCGACCGACGAGATCAAGATCAAGGTACGCGGCACGGGCGGCCACGCCGCGCTGCCGCACCTGGCGGTAGACCCGGTGGTGGCCACTGCGCACATCATCACTGCGCTGCAGACCATCGCCAGCCGCAACGCCAACCCGATCGACGCGCTGGTTGTGTCGTTGTGTTCGATGCAGACCAGCCAGGTCGGCGCCTTCAACGTCATCCCGGGGCACGTGGAGCTGATCGGCACCGTGCGTACTTTCAGCGCGGAAATGCGCGTGTTGGCCGAGAAGCGCATCAAGGAGGTCGCCACCTCCGTGGCGCAGGGCCTGGGCGCGAGCGCAGAGGTGGAGTACCGGCGCGGCTACCCGGCGACCGTCAATACGGAGAAGGAGGCCGTGTTCGCGGCACAGGTGGGCGAGAAAGTGTTCGGCAAAGGCAACGTGGTCACCGACGGCGAGCCCACCATGGGCGGGGAAGACTTCTCCTACATGCTGCAGGCCAGGCCCGGCGCCTACGTGTTCCTCGGCCAGGGCGGCCAGCAGGGCGGCTGCTTCCTGCACAACCCGGGCTACGATTTCAACGACGAAGTGATTCCGCTCGGCGCCGGCTACCTGGCGGCGCTGGTCGAGGAATCGCTGCCACTGAAATAGACCAACAAAGGGAGATGCACCCGATGAAATTCAACACTCTGCTGGCCGCGGCGCTGATCGCGACCTGCGCAACGGCCCAGGCCGCAACGCTTAGGTGGGGCGCGCAGAACGACATCCTGACGCTCGACCCGCATTCGCAGAACCACGCCACCACCCTCGGCATCTTGCAGCACACCTACGAGGGCCTGGTGCGCTACGCCAAGGATTTCTCGGTTGAGCCCTGCCTGGCGGCGAGCTGGCAGCTGATCTCGCCCACGCAGTACCGCTTCAACCTGCGCAGAAACGTGAAGTTCCACGACGGCACGCCGTTCACCGCCGACGACGTCGTGTTCTCCTACCACCGCATCCTGCAGCCGCAGGGCACCACGCAGATCTACGTCTCCGGCGTGAAGGAAGTGCGCAAGATCGACGACTACACGGTCGACCTGATCCTCGGCGGGCCGAGCCCGATCCTGCTGCGCAACCTGGTCGACTTCCGCATCATGAGCCGCGCCTGGGCGGCGAAGAACAAGTCGGAGAACGTGCAGAACTACGTGGCGAAGGAGGAGTCGTTCGCATCGCGCAACACCAACGGCACCGGGCCCTACCTGATCAAGCTGTGGGAGCCCGACAAGCGCCTGCTGATGCAGGCCAACCCCACCTGGTGGGGCAAGCTGGACGGCAACGTCACCGAGGTGATCTACACGCCGATCAAGGCCGACGCCACGCGCATCGCGGCATTGCTCTCCGGCGACGTGGACATCGTCACCGACCTGCCGACGCAGGACGTGCAGCGCCTGCGTAACGATCCCAAGCTCAAGGTGCTCGACGGGCACGAAGTGCGCACCATCTTCATCGGCATGGACCAGTTCAGCGACGAGCTGAAGTACTCCAGCGTCAAGGGCAAGAACCCGTTCAAGGACATGCGCGTGAGGAAGGCGCTGAACCTGGTGGTGGACCGCGAGGCGATCAAGCGCGTCACCATGCGCGGCCTGTCCATCCCGGCGGCGATCATGGTAGCGCCCGGCGTGCACGGCCACTCCCCGGACATCGACAAGGTGTCGCCGGCGGACGCGGAAGGCGCGAGGAAGCTCCTCGCCGAGGCGGGCTACCCGAACGGCTTCGATTTCGGCCTGGATTGCCCGAACAACCGCTACGTCAACGACGAGGAAATCTGCCAGGCGCTGGTCGGGATGTGGGCGCGCATCGGCCTGAAGGCGAAGCTCAACGCGCAGCCGATGGCCACCTTCATCCAGAAGATCCAGAAGTTCGACCACGATGCCTACATGCTGGGCTGGGGCGTGGTGACCTTCGACGCCCTGTACACCCTGCAGTCGCTGGTGCACACCAAGACCACCGGCGCGGACGGCAGCTTCAACCTCGGGCGCATCAGCGACTCCAAGCTCGACGCGCTGATCGACGCGTTGAAGACCGAGACCGACGTGAAGAGGCGCGACGGCATGTTGCGCGAGGCGCTGGTGGCGACGCGCGACAACTACTACTACGTGCCGCTGCACCACCAGTTGCGCCCCTGGGCGATGAAGAAGAACGTCAGCACCGTGCACAAGGCCGACGACCGGCCCGAGTCGCGCTTCGCGCGCATCGACTGACGGCCGAGGGTCCCGGCGATGGCCACCGCAGCGGCGGGCTGGCTGCGGCGCGCCTGGGGCCACGACCTGGCGTGGAGCTTCCGCCGCTCGCCGGTTACCATCCTTGCCGCATTCCTGACGCTGGTCTGCGTCGGCAGCGCGCTGTTCGCGCCCTGGATCGCGCCGCATAACCCGTTCGACAGCGCGACGCTGAATCTGTCCGACGGCTTCACGCCGCCGGCCTGGACCGAGAAGGGCAGCAGCAAGTACCTGCTCGGCACCGACGACCAGGGCCGCGACATCCTGTCCACCATCATGTATGGCGCGCGCATCTCGCTCGGCGTCGGGCTCGCCGCGGTGCTGTTTTCGGCCGTGCTCGGCGTGTCGCTCGGGCTGCTCTCGGGCTACCTCGGCGGGCGCCTGGACGCCGTCATCATGCGCGTAGCGGACATCCAGCTTTCCTTCCCGGCGATCCTGATCGCGCTGCTGATCGACGGCGTGGCGCGCGTCGCGCTGCCGCGCGACATGCACGACCAGCTCGCGGTTTACGTGCTGGTGCTGGCGATCGGCGTGTCCGGCTGGGTGCAGTACGCGCGCACCGTGCGCGGCTCGACGCTGGTGGAGAAGAACAAGGAGTACGTACAGGCGGCGCGCGTCATCGGCCGCCATCCGCTCGCCATCATGCTGCGCCATGTGCTGCCCAACGTCACCGGCCCGGTGCTGGTGATCGCCACCATCCACATCGCCACCGCCATCATCACCGAGGCGACGCTGTCCTTCCTCGGAGTGGGCGTGCCGCCGACGCAACCTTCGCTCGGTACGCTGGTGCGCATTGGCAACGATTTCCTGATTTCGGGCGAGTGGTGGATCACCGTGTTCCCCGGCGCCGCGCTGGTGGTGCTGGTGCTGTCGGTGAACCTCGTCGGCGACTGGTTGCGCGATGCCTTGAACCCGAAACTGCGGTGAGCCAGGCGCCGCTGCTCGAGGTGAAGAACCTGCGCATCGAGTTCCCGACGCGCCAAGGCACGCTGGTGGCGGTGGACGATGTGTCGTTCTCCATCGCCCCCGGCGAGGTGCTCGGCGTGGTGGGCGAATCCGGCGCCGGCAAGTCACTTACCGGCATGGCGATCATCGGCCTGCTGGAGCCGCCCGGGCGCATCGCCGCCGGAGAGATCCGGCTCGAAGGTAAGCGCATCGACAATCTGCCCGGCGAGCGCATGCGCAGGATCCGCGGCCGGCGCATTGGTGCGATCTTCCAGGACCCGCTCACTTCGCTCAATCCGCTCTATACCGTGGGCGCCCAATTGGACGAGACCATCCTCACGCATCTCGACGTGGACAAGGGCGAGGCGCGCCGCCGCGCGCTGCGGCTCCTGGCCGAGGTAGGCATCCCGGCGCCCGAGGCGCGCATCGACCACTACCCGCACCAGTTCTCCGGCGGCATGCGCCAGCGCGTGGTGATCGCGCTCGCCCTGTGCGCTGAGCCGCGCCTCATCGTCGCCGACGAGCCGACCACCGCGCTCGACGTGTCGATCCAGGCGCAGATCATCGCGCTGCTCAAGCGCCTGGCGCGCGAGCACGGCACCGCGGTGATGCTGATCACGCACGACATGGGCGTGATCGCCGAGACCGCGGACCGAGTCGCGGTGATGTACGCCGGGCGCCTGGCCGAACTCGGGCCGGTGCGCGAGGTGATCCACCAGCCGCGGCACCCCTACACCGCCGGGCTGATGGGCTCGATCCCCAAGATCGGCGCCGTCAAGCGCCACGCCCGCCTGGTACAGATCGACGGCGCCATGCCGCGGCTGAACGCCATCCCGCCGGGCTGCGCGTTCAATCCGCGCTGCCCGAAGCGTTTCGAGCGTTGCTTCACCGAGCGGCCGGAGCCCCTGCAGGTCGGCAACGCGCTCGCTTCCTGCTGGCTGTATGCCGATGGACCTCGATAACCGCCCTCTGGTGCGGTTGATCGAGGTCGGCCGTGATTTCGACGTCTCGCGGCCCTGGCTCAACCGCGTCCTCGAGGGCGCGCCGCGCCAGCTGCTGCGCGCGGTGGACGGCGTGTCCTTCGACGTGAGGAAGGGCGAGACGCTGGCGCTGGTGGGCGAGTCGGGCTGCGGCAAGTCCACGGTGGCGCGCCTGATCGTCGGCCTGTTCGCGCTGTCGCGCGGCCGCATCGAGTTCGATGGCATGGACCTCGCCGCGCCGGGCACCGACGAGGCCGCCCTGCGCCGGCGCATGCAGATGATCTTCCAGGACCCCTACGCCAGCCTCAACCCGCGCTGGCGCGTGAGCGACATCGTCGCCGAGCCGATCCGCGTGCTGCGCCTCGCCGCCACCAGGGAAGCGGAGCGCGAGCGGGTGGCGGAACTGCTGCGCCAGGTGGGATTGTCGCCGGACGACGGCGAAAGGTACCCGCATGAATTCTCCGGTGGGCAGCGTCAGCGTATCTCCATCGCGCGCGCGCTTTCGGGCAATCCCGAGTTCCTGGTGTGCGACGAACCCACTTCGGCGCTCGACGTCTCGGTGCAGGCGCAGATCCTGAACCTGATGACCGAGCTGCAGGAGCGCCTCGGCCTTACTTACCTTTTCATCTCGCACAACCTCGCGGTGGTGTCGCACATCGCCGACCGCGTGGGCGTGATGTACCTGGGGCGCGTGGTCGAGCTGGCCGAGGCCCACCAGCTGTTCGCCGTGCCCAGGCATCCGTACACGCGCATGCTGACGGACGCGATCCCCGACCTGCTGATGAGCGGCAAGGCGCGCACGCCGGTGGCGGGCGAAGTGCCAAACCCGCTCGCACCGCCAGCTGGCTGCGCCTTCAACCCGCGCTGCCCGCACGCCAACGACCGGTGCCGCGCGGAGCGCCCGCAGTTGCTCGGCCACGGCACGGCGCTCGTAGCCTGTCACGCCGTGCAGGAACAGCGCCTTTAGCGCTTGAGCAGGTCGCGCAGCTTGTCCTGCAACTTCTCCTTGACCTTCGCCTTCACGGCGTCGGTAGCGAGCGAGCGGTAGTCGATCTCAACCTTCGGCGCGTCGAACGGCCCCGTGAGCTTCACCGGCACGGTGAGGCCGGCGAGGTGGTCGAGGTCCGCGCCGCCCTGGCCCTTGGCAGTCGCCACCACTGTCGCCTTGGCGACGTAATTCAGTTGCGAGTTGCCGATGTCGATGTCCCCCACGCCGCCGAGGCGCACCAGCGGCGCCTTTACGTCGAGGTCGTCGTTGCGCGCCACGCCGTCCTTGATCACGAAACTCGCCGTCATCTCGGAGAAGTCCGTGCGCTGCGAGGTGTCCGCAGCCTGTTGCTGCGCCGACTTGGAGCCGAAGGCGGCTTTGGTCTTGCGCAACGCCTCGGTCAGGTTGAAGCCTTTCACCGCGCCATCGCGCAGCTCCACGCGCGCGGTACCGCCGAGCGCCTGCTTCATGGCGTTGACCGTTGCGCCCGCGGCCGTCACGTCAAGCGTCACGTTGCCGCGCCCCTCGAACGCGTCACGCGCCATGAGGTCCCTCACCAGGGGCCCGATGGCGACGTTACCCAGCGTCTCCTTCAGCGCCACACGATTGCCGTTCGCGTGGAGCGTCAATGCGCCCTGCAGTGTGCCTTCGTAGAGTTTCGCCGAGTGCGGCGCCAGTTCGGCGCGCCCGTCAGCCACGTGCAGTTGCGCTTTCAGCTCGGCGAGCTTGAGCCCCTGCACCTGCAACGCGCCGATCGCGAGCTTGCCGTCGGCGCGCAGGCCCTTGAGCCCGCTCAGGTCAACCGGGACGTCCACGTCGACCTTCGCGTTCGCGCCCGCCGCCGGCTTGGCCTTGGGACTCGCCACCAGGTAGCGGTCGAGGTTCAGCCGGTCCATGTCGACGTCGAAGCTGTAGTGCGGTGAGGAGAAGTTCGCCATCGCGGCTTTCCCTTTGATCGTGGTGTCGTCGAACTTCGCGGTCAGTTCGGCACTCACTCCCTCCTTCGCCAAGTCGGCGCGCAGGTCGCCGGACAGGACGAGCTCGAGACGGCTGAAGTCCGCCGCGGTTCCTTCCACCTTGAAGCTCAATCCAGTCAATGCGTATTCCTCGCGTGCGAGACTGAAGCGGTAGCCGGCGTCCAGCGCCACCCTGGCGTCCACCAGCGGCTGCTTGCCCTTCAGCTGCGCGCCTAGGCTGAGCTTGCCCGGCACGTCCTCGGCGATGCGGCCGGTGCGCAATTCCAGGTGCGTGACTTCCAGCGTCTGGCCGCTGCCTTCGTCCTTGTAGGCGATCGTGCCGTTCTCCAGGCGGATGCCCGCGACGTCGAACTTCACTTTCGCCGGCTGGGCCGGGGCCGCGGCAACCTTCCTCCCGCCTGCGGCGCCGAGCAGGTCCTCGTAGTCGAACTTGCCGCCCTTGGCGCGGATCACGCTCGCCTTGAGCCCCGCGATGCGCACCTGGTCCACCTGCGCCTCGCCGCGCAGCAGCGGCAGCACGCGCACCGATACATGGGCCGAATCGAAGGCGGCGAAATCGTGCTCGCTTGCGCGCCGCGACAGCGTCACCTTGCCCACCGACACGCCAAGCGAAGGCCAGAACGCGAGCTTCACGTCGCCGTGGAATTTCAGCGTGCGGCCGGTGCGCTCCTTGACCAGCTTCTCCACCTCGCCCTTGTAGCGATTGGGGTCGAAGGTGAGCGCCAGGATCGCCGCACCGGCGGCGAGCAGCACCAACAGCCCCAACAGGGCGTAGAGCGGGTATTTGAACCATTTCATGCGGGCTTCCTCCCTGCGACGCCGAACGGCACATGCCCAGTGGCCACGTGCCGGCCGGCAGATTCGACATGTCCGCGCTGGTCGTCGAAATAGAAATCGGGCTCGAAGGCCTTGAGGAATTCGCCCTTGTCGAGCCCGCCGAGAAACAGGGCCTCGTCCACCGTGATCTTCCAGTGCATGAGAGTTTTCACCGCGCGCTCATGCGCCGGCGCGCTGCGCGCGGTGACCAGCGCGGTGCGAAGCTTCATGCTGGTGCCCGCGGTCTGCAGCCGGTGCAGGGCTTCCAGCAGCGGCTTGAACGGGCCGGGGGGCAGCGGCGTATCGACGCGCGCCGTCTCGTGCCGCGTGAAGGCTTCCAGGCCGTCTTGCTGGTACACGCGCTCCGCCTCGTCCGAAAACAGCACCGCGTCGCCGTCGAAGGCGATGCGCACTTCGTTCTGGTGGCGTCCCGCTGCCTGCGCCGACTCGGGCACCACGCGCGCCGCCGGGATCTTCGCGTCGAGAGCGCTCATCACGTCCTGCTCGTTGGCCGACAGAAACAGGTTCGCGCGCAGCGCATCGAGATAGCGGTAAGGATGGCGCCCGCGCGTGAACACGCCGCGTTCCACCCGCAGCCCGGCGCGCTGCGCCGAACGGAACACGCGCAGCCCGCTCACCGGGTCGTTCTTTGAAAGGATCACCACTTCCACGCGCTGCGCGTCGGGCGTGTTGAAAGCGAGCAGCTTTTTCACCAGGTGGAAGGCCACCCCCTGCTTTGCCGGCACGTCGATGCGCCCGAGCTGCAGCGCGACGTAGGCGCCCTCGCCGTCGCGCTCGAACACGCGGTTCTCTTCCTCGAAGTCGAACAGCGCCCTCGAAGAGATCGCCACTACGAGCTTGCCGTCGAAGGTTACTGGCATGAGGTGCGCGGCCGCATGGAACACAGCCTGAGCGCTGATTCTACGGCGCGCGGGACCCTGCGGTCCACGAGCACGCAGCGCTAGAAACCCGCACCGACCTCCAGTATATTTCTGCGAGATGATTTCCCACGGCCGCTATCTCGCCGTTCTGGCGGCGCTCTTCGCCGCATTCTGGCTCGCGCTCGCCATCGAGCCGCGGTACCGTCATGACTGGGCGCTCGAGAATGCCCTGGTCGCCGTGTTTGTCATCGCCATCGCGGTGTCGTACCGCCGCTTCATGCTGTCGCGGATCTCCTACACCCTGATCTTCCTGTTCCTTTGCCTGCATGAAGTGGGCGCCCATTACACGTATGCGGAAGTCCCGTACGACGCCTGGATCAAGGCGCTGACCGGCTCCTCGCTGAACGAAGCGATGGGCTGGCAGCGCAATCATTTCGATCGATTCGCGCACTTCCTGTACGGCCTGCTCATGGCCTACCCGCTGCGCGAGTTGTTCCTGCGCATCGCCGACGCGCGCGGCTTCTGGGGCTACTTCCTGCCACTGGATTTCACCATTTCGACCTCCGCAATTTTCGAGCTCTTCGAGTGGGGCGCCGCCGAGGTCTTCGGCGGCGAGCTGGGCGCCGCCTACCTGGGCACCCAGGGCGACATCTGGGACGCCCACCGTGACATGGCACTGGCGAGCGTGGGTGCACTGCTTGCGATGCTCCTCACTGCGCTGCTCAACGCCTACCTGCAACACGATTTCGCGCGCGAGATGCAGGAAAGCCTGCGCGTCAAAGCAAATAGACCCCTGGGCGAGGACGAGATCGCGCGCCTGTGGAACTCTAAGCGATAGGCGCGGCCTGGTTCTGGCGGATGGAGCGGGTGAAGGGAATCGAACCCTCGTATGCAGCTTGGGAAGCTGCCGTTCTGCCATTGAACTACACCCGCGGGTGGTGCCGAGTGTATCATTCCTCCTTATGATTCAAGTGATTGTGAACGGCGCGGCACATCGCTTTGAGCGCCCGCTTGAAGTCTCCGCGCTGGTCGTGCAACTCGCCCTCGCCGGCAAGAAAATCGCGGTGGAAAGGAACGGCGAGATCGTCCCGAAGAGCGCCCACGGCTCCACCGTTCTGGCGGACGGCGACCGTCTGGAAATCGTGGTCGCGGTGGGGGGCGGATGAACGACGAATTCGTCGTTGCCGGGAAATCATTCTCGTCCCGCCTGCTGATCGGCACCGGCAAGTACAAGGATTTCGCGCAGACGCGCGCCGCAGTCGAAGCATCCGGCGCGGAAATCGTCACGGTGGCCATCCGCCGCACGAACATCGGCCAGAACCCGAACGAACCGAGCCTGTTGGAAGCGCTGCCGCCCTCAAAGTTCACCTACCTGCCGAACACCGCAGGCTGCTACAGCGCTGAAGACGCGGTGCGCACGTTGCGCCTGGCGCGCGAGCTGCTGGATGGACACGACCTGGTCAAGCTCGAAGTGCTGGGCGATGCGCATACGCTCTATCCGAACATGCCGGAAACGCTGCAGGCGACCGGGCAACTGGTGAAGGAAGGCTTCAAGGTGATGGTGTACTGCTCCGACGACCCGATCCAGGCCAAGATGCTCCAGGATCTCGGTTGCGTCGCCATCATGCCGCTCGCTTCCCTCATCGGCTCGGGCATGGGGATCCTCAATCCCTGGAACGTGCAACTGGTGATCGACGCAGTGGACCTGCCGGTGATCGTGGACGCGGGCGTGGGCACGGCCTCCGACGCGGCGATCGCGATGGAGCTCGGCTGCGACGGCGTGCTGATGAATACCGCAGTGGCGGCGGCGAAAGACCCGGTGCTGATGGCGCGCGCCATGAAGAAGGCCGTGGAGGCGGGCCGCGAAGCCTTCCTCGCCGGCCGCATGCCGAAAAAGCTCTACAGCGCTGCACCCTCCTCTCCCGCCGAAGGGACGATCTCGCCTTCCCGCAGCAAGGCGGCTTGAGACGCGGCATCCGCAGCTACGTCCTGCGCCAGGGCAGAACGACGCCCGCGCAGCAGCGGGCGCTCGATGAGCTGCTGCCAGCCCTTGGTCTCTCATACCGCCCGGAAATCCTTCAGCCCCGCACCATCTTCGGCCGCAGTGCGCCCCTGGTGCTCGAGATCGGTTCGGGCATGGGCGAGACCACCGCGTGCATCGCCGCCGAGCAGCCCGGAACGGATTTCATCGCCATCGAGGTGCACGGACCCGGCGTCGGCAGCTTGCTCAAGCGCATCGCCGAACAGCGGCTCGCCAACCTGCGCGTCATCCGCCACGATGCGGTCGAAGTGCTCGAGCACATGATCGCCGACGGCGCGCTCGCCGGCCTGCATCTGTTTTTTCCCGACCCCTGGCCGAAGAAGCGCCACCACAAGCGCCGCCTCGTGCAGCCGGCCTTCGCCGCGCTCGCCGCGCGCAAGCTCGCTCCCGGCAGCTACCTGCACGCTGCGACCGACTGGCCCGAATACGCCGTGCAGATGGCGCAAGTCCTCGACGCGGAGCCGCTGCTTGCGCGCGCCGTCGAATCGAGAGCCCGCCCGCCCACCAAGTTCGAACTGCGCGGGGTGAAGCTCGGCCACGAAGTCCGCGACCTCGTGTATTGCAGGCGCTGATCGGGCCTGCGGCGCCCGCTATGGGTCCGTATCGGTGAAGTCGTCCAGCCTGCGCCGGTCGCGCTTGGTCGGCCGGCCCCTGAGGGCCGCGGTCGGCTCGGCGCCCCAACGGCGCAGATCGGCGCGCCGCGCGCGCTCGGAGCGGCTCGCCTCGGACTCCGCATAGAGCTTACGCGCCTGCACCGCCGGTCCGCGCTTATCCGACAGCGCCGTGACCTGGATGCTCCAGGCGGAATCGGAAACCCGAACCTCGAGCAGGTCTCCAACCTTCAGCTGGTGCGCGGGCTTGGCTCGTTCCTCGTGCAGCTTGACCCTTCCCGCCGCGATCGCCTGCTGTGCCAAACTGCGCGTCTTGAAGAAGCGCGCCGCCCACAGCCATTTGTCCAGGCGCATCGGAACTGATCAGTCCAGGAACAGCTGCAGCAGCTCGTTGAGGAACAGGCGGCCGCGCCGCGTGGGGCGGATGCGCAATGCGTCGTCCTCGATCAGGCCCTTGTCTTTCGCGGCGGCCAGCTTGCGCAGGATCACCGAGCCGGACAGTCCGGTACGCCGGGCGAACATTTCCGCGGGCACCCCCTCCACCAGGCGCAGCGCATTGAGCATGAACTCGAACGGGAGTTCCCGCGGCGCGATCACTTTCTCCCGCAGCGTTCCGGCCGAAGCCATGTACTCGCGCGGCTGCTTTATCCGCTCGTGGCGCGTCACGCGGTCGGCGAAAGAAAGCTTGCCGTGCGCACCCGCGCCGATGCCCAGGTAGTCGCCGAACTCCCAGTAGTTCATGTTGTGGCGGCAGCGCCGTCCGGGCCGCGCAAAGGCGGAAGTCTCATAATGCTCGAATCCCGCCGCGCCGGCCAGCTCCTCGACCGCCAGCTGCATGTCCGCGCAGTCGTCGTGCTCCGGCAGCTGCGGTGGCTTGCTGTAAAAAACGGTGTTCGGCTCGAGCGTCAGCTGGTAGGCGGAAAAATGCGTGCTGCCGAATCGCAATCCTTCCGCGACGTCCGCGCGCGCCTCGGCGAGCGTCTGCCCGGGTAGCCCGTACATCACGTCGAGGTTGACGTTGTCGAACGTCTCCTGCGCCATGCCAATCGCGCGGCGCGCTTCCCCGGCTGAGTGGATACGGCCCAGGGCCTTGAGCTTGGCGTCATCGAAGCTCTGGATGCCAAGCGACAGCCGGTTCACGCCCGCCGCGCGGTAGCCGCGGAAGCGACCGGCTTCCGCAGTGCCCGGGTTGGCCTCCATCGTCACCTCCGCGTCGGGCTCGAGCGGCAGGCGCGCGCGCACGGCCGCGAGCAAGCGGTCGATCGACTCCGGGGCGAACAGGCTCGGCGTGCCACCGCCGATGAAGACGGAGCGCAACTTGCGTCCCCACACCGAGGGCAGCAGGCCCTCGAGATCCGCCACCAGCGCGTCCAGGTACTCGCGCTCCGGCAGCGCATCCGATCTCTCGTGCGAGTTGAAATCGCAGTAGGGGCATTTGCGCACGCACCAGGGCAGGTGCGCGTAGAGAGCGAGCGGCGGCAGCTCCGTGAAGCGCAACTCGCCCGGCGCGCGGATCACCGCGCTCATCGAAGCAGCTCGAGCAGGCGCGCCGCCGCGGCGCCGCGGTGGCTGATGCGGTTCTTTTCCTCCGCCGGTAGTTCCGCGGCAGTCAGGCCGCGTTCGGGCAGCAGGAACAGGGGGTCGTAGCCGAAACCGTTCGCGCCGCGCGGTGCGCGTGCGATTTCGCCGCGCCAGACGCCTTCGGCGACGAGCGGCGCAGGATCGTCCGCGCTGCTGACCAGCACCATCACGCAGGCATAGTGCGCTGCGCGGCGATCGCCGAGTCTCGCAAGGAGCTTGCCGTTATTGCGCGCATCTCGCAACTCACGGTCGCCCTCGCGCCCCGCATAGTAGGCCGAGTGCACGCCCGGCGCCCCGCCCAGCGCATCCACGCAAAGGCCGGAGTCGTCGGCCAGCGCCGGCAGGCCGCTCGCGCGGCTGGCGTGGCGCGCCTTGGCGAGCGCGTTCGCCAGGAAGGTATCGTGCGGCTCCTCGGCTTCGGTGATACCCAGGCGCGCCTGCGGAATTACCTCGATGGCAAGCGGCGCCAGCAGCGCGTCCATTTCTCGCAGCTTGCCCGGATTGTCGGACGCCAATACCAGTTGCTTCATCGCGGCAGGTCCTGCCGCTTGAGCGCTTCCTTGATCTGGGCGATGGCGCGCTCGATGTCCTCGTCGCTCATGCGCAGGAAATCCGGGTCGGTGGCGCCGAAATCCTGCACGGCGGTCGCCACATCGGCGAGCGGCACGGTGCGCGGCCCCTCGCGCATGGGCACGGCATCCTCGCCCCAGGCCAGCGCCAGCGCGGTGATATTGTCGCTGTCCGGGCCGGCACGCTCCCCCGCGAGCGCGGCCAGGCGCGGGATGGCTTGCGCCACGCTGCCGCTCTCGAGCCCGGCAATGATCTGGCGCTGCATCAACGGCCCCCAGAGGCCGTCCGAGCACAGGAGCAGGACGTCGTCGCGCTCGAGCCGCGCGTGCGCCGTGGGCTCGATGTGCGGCGCTTGCACGCCGCCCAGGCATTGCAGCAGGCGATTGCGCTCCGGATGCGTGCCGGCTGCGTCCGCGCGCAGCTTGCCTTCGTCCACCAGCTGCTGCACCAGCGTGTGGTCGCGGGTGCGCACGACAACCTCGCCCTTGCGCACGAGGTACAAGCGCGAGTCGCCAACGTGCGACCAGTACGCGTGCCCCTCCTGCACGACGCACGCGACAACAGTGGTGCGCGGCGTGTCGGCGAGACCCAGTTGACGCGCCTCGCGCAACAGCATCGCGTGCGAGCGCCCAACGGCGCGGAACAGGAACAGGTCGGGGTTCGCAAGCCGCGGCTTGGCCTGGTGCTTGAACGCGGCGGCGATGTGCCGCATGGTGAGCTCCGCCGCCACTTCACCGTGCGCGTGCCCGCCCATGCCATCGGCGACCACCAGAAGGATCGCCTCTGGCGTGCGCCAGTGACCCATCCGGTCCTGATTGTAGGGGCGCTTACCCACCCGCGTTTCCTGATAAATGGTGCAATTCATCGCCGCGCCAGCCATAGCAGTGCGCCCTTCAATTGCTCCATGAGCGGCGCCCCGCCCTGGTATTCGGGCGCCTTTTCGCCGAGCAGCGCCTTTTGCAGCGTAAACACGCTCTGCGGCCGCTCCAAATGATTGAGCCGCAGGCACCAGTCCACGGTATCCAGCAGTTCGCTGGTGAACTTTCCCGCGCCGGCTTTGCGCGCGGGAACGATGCGATCCTTCTCCAGCCGCGCTTCGGCCGAGGGCGGCGCCTGCGCGGTGATGCAGGCGTAGAGCGTAGCGCCCGCCGAGTAGACGTCGCTCCAGGGGCCCAGTTTGGCGCGATCCGTATGGTGCTCCGGCGAAGCGAAGCCAGGCGTGTACATCGGCGGCAGCGTGGGGGCCTCGCCCCAGAGCATCTGGCGCGCGGCACCGAAGTCGATCAGCAGCGGCGTGCCGTCGCTCCTCAGGTAGACGTTGCCCGGCTTGATGTCCAGGTGCAGCAACTTGTTGGAGTGCACCTCGCGCAGGCCATTGAGCAGGTTGGCGAAGGTGTTGCGGATCCAGCCTTCCTTCAGCATGCCGCGGCGCGCATGGATATGCTCTTGCAACGTGCGGCCGCGTTCATAGCGCATGACCAGGTATACGGTCTCGTTGGCGCGAAAGAAGTTGAGCACGCGCACCACATTGGGATGCGCCAGCGTGGCGAGCGCGCGACCCTCCTCGAAAAAACACTTCATGCCGTAGCGGAACGCCGCGGCGTACACCTCGGGTACCACCGGCATCGTACCCTCGCCGGTGCGCAGCGCAAGCGTCGAGGGCAGGTACTCCTTGATCGCCACCGGTGCCTCATTTTGGTCGTGCGCCAGATAGACGAACGAGAATCCGCCGGAGGCCAGAACGCGCAGGATGCGGTAGTTCTGCAGCTGATGCCCTTCGGGCAGCGGCTGGTTGGCTTGAGCCGGCATCTCCCCTATGATACGCGCTTCGCACCGCGCGCTTTCCTGCGATCTGCCCCCTTGGTCCACAGCATGACCGGATATGCGCTCGCCGCCGCCGAGCATCCGCGCGGCGCACTCAGCCTCGAGCTGAAGTCGGTCAATTCGCGTTTCCTCGACTTGCAGTTCCGCGTCGCCGACGAATTGCGCGCGCTGGAGCCGCTGCTGCGCGAAGCGATCACGGCGCGTGTCGCGCGCGGCAAGCTGGATTGCCGGCTGTCGTTCGCGCCAGGCGCTGCCGGTGTCCAATCGCTCGACCCTGCCGCGCTCGAGTCCTTGCGCCGCGTCGCCGGCGAAGCGCAGCGTGCATTCCCGCAGGCCGGACCGCTGCGCCTGGGAGATGTGCTGCGCTGGCCGGGCGTGCTCGCTGGCGGCGCATTGGATGCGCAGGAATTCAAGGACGTCGTTGCGGCCCTGGCAAAGCAGGCGGTGGAGGAACTGTGCGCGGCGCGCGCGCGCGAAGGCGCGAAGCTCTCCTTGCTCCTGGCGGCCCGCGTCGCCGAGATGCGCAAGCGCCTGGTGGAAATCGCGCCGCTGGTGCCCGAGGCGAACGCCGCCTACCAGGCGCGGCTCGCGCAGCGCCTGCGCGAAGCACTGGGCGCGGCCGACGACGAGCGCCTGCGCGCCGAACTGGCGGTGTTCGCGGTGAAGACCGACGTCGACGAGGAACTGCAAAGGCTCGGCGCGCACCTCGAGGAAGTCGAGCGCACGCTCGCCAAGGGCGGAACGGCGGGCAAGCGGCTGGATTTTCTCGCGCAGGAACTCAACCGCGAGGCCAATACGCTGTCCTCCAAGGCGGCGACGCAGAAAATCGCCGACGGCGCGCTGGAGTTGAAGCTTCTCATCGAGCAGGTGCGCGAACAGGTGCAGAACATCGAATGAAAGGCCTGCTCTTCGTCGTTACCGCGCCCTCGGGCGCCGGCAAGTCGTCCCTGATCAAGGCGCTGCTCGCGCAGGACCCGGGCGTATCGCTCTCGGTGTCCTACACCACGCGGCCGCCGCGCCCCGGGGAGCAGGACGGGCGGGAGTACCACTTCGTCAACGCAGCGCGGTTCCAGGCCATGCTCGAGCGCGGCGAGTTCCTGGAGAGCGCGCAGGTGCACGGGCACCGCTATGGAACATCGCAAAAAGTGATCGAACAGGCACGCGCTGCCGGGCTGGACCTGATCCTGGAGATCGACTGGCAGGGCGCCGAGCAGGTACGCCGGTTGCATCCCGACTGCATCGGCGTGTTTATTCTGCCCCCCTCCATGGCGGAGTTGGAGCGCCGGCTGCGCGCTCGCGCGCAGGACTCGGACGCGGTCATCCGCCACCGGCTGAAGAATGCGGCGGAAGAAATGAGCCACGCCGTCGAGTTCAAATACGCTATAATTAACAATCACTTCGACGACGCCCGGCAGAATCTGGGGGCGGTCGTGCGCGCGGAACGCCTGGCCACCGGCCGGCAACTGGCGCGGCACTCCGAAGTATTCAAACTGGAAAGCTGACCATGGCCCGCATTGCCGTAGACGACTGCCTGCAGAGAATTCCCAATCGCTTCGAGATGACCCTTGCGGCGACTTACCGCGCGCGCCAGCTCAGCGCCGGCGCCTCGCCGCTGGTGGAGCCCAACCGCGACAAGCCCACCGTGATCGCGCTGCGCGAGATCGCCGCCGGCAAGATCGGCACCGAAGTGCTCAAGCGCAACCCCACGCCGCCCACGCCCCGGACCCCCTGAGCGCTACGGCCTGCGGTAACCTTTCCGCATGGCCGCCGTACTAAGTCTCGACCAGAGCCGCTTCGGCTACCTCAAGAAGGCGGATATCGCGCGCCTCGAGGACGCGTATCGCTTCTCGAAGGCAGCGCACGCGGGGCAAAAGCGCCAGTCGGGCGACCCTTACATTTCGCACCCGTTGGCGGTGGCCGAGATCCTCGCCGGCTGGCACCTCGACGGCCAGGCGCTGATGGCCGCAATGCTGCACGACGTGATGGAGGACACCTCGGTCACCAAAGCCGAGATTTCCGAGACCTTCGGCAAGCCGGTGGCAGATCTGGTCGACGGCCTGTCGAAGCTCGACAAGATCGAGTTCCAGTCGGCCGAGGACGCGCAGGCCGAAAACTTCCGCAAAATGCTCCTGGCGATGGCGCGCGACGTACGGGTCATTCTCATCAAGCTCGCCGACCGCCTGCACAACATGCGCACGCTCGATGCGGTGCCGCCGGCCAAGCGCCGGCGCGTGGCGCGCGAGACCATGGAGATCTACGCCCCGATCGCCAACCGCCTGGGTCTTAACACGCTGTTCCATGAGCTGCAGGAGCTGGCCTTCGCGCACCTGTTCCCCTTGCGCTACAAGGTGCTCGGCAAGGCAACCAAGTCGGCACGCGGCAATCGGCGCGAGGTGGTGGGCAAGATCGAGGCGGCGATCAAGGCGAAGCTCGAAGACGTGAGTATCGCGGCCACGGTATTCGGTCGCGAGAAGCACATCTACTCGATCTACCGCAAGATGGTCGAGAAGCGCCTGTCGTTCTCCGAAGTGCACGACATCTACGGCATCCGCGTGGTCGTAAAGGACACGCCCACCTGCTATCTCGCGCTCGGCACGCTGCACGCGATGTACAAGCCGGTGCCGGGCAAATTCAAGGACTACATCGCCATCCCCAAGGGTAACGGCTACCGGTCGCTGCACACGGCGCTGATCGGCCCCTTCGGCGTGCCGGTCGAGGCACAAATCCGCACCGAACCGATGCACCACCTGGCGGAGGCGGGCGTCGCGTCGCACTGGATGTACAAGGACGACGCCGAGTCGCTCACCGAGCTGCAGAAGCAGACCCACCAGTGGCTGCAGTCGCTCCTGGAAATCCAGAATCATTCCGGGGACCCGCATGAATTCCTCGAGCACGTAAAGGTCGACCTGTTCCCCGACGAGGTCTACGTGTTCACGCCGCAGGGCAAGATCCTCTCGCTGCCCCGCGGCGCGACGGCGGTGGACTTCGCCTACCTCGTGCACACCGACATCGGCAACTGCTGCGTCGCGGCGAAGGTCAACGGCGATCTGGCGCCGCTGCGCACCGAACTGAAGAACGGCGACCGCGTGGAGATCATCACCGCGAGCCACGCCAAACCCAACCCGGCCTGGCTGCAATACGTGCGCACCGGCAAAGCGCGCGCCAACATCCGCCACTTCCTCAAGACCATGCGGTACGACGAGTCGGCGGCGCTCGGCGAGCGGCTGCTGGAGCAGGCGCTGAAGGGCCAGGGCGTGGCACTCGCCGATATCGACGACGCGAGCTGGGAGCGCGTTATTCGAGAAACCGTGGGCCGCACCAAGCAGGAACTGCTCGCCGACATCGGCCTGGGCAAGCAGTTGCCGGCAGTAGTGGCGCGGCGCCTGCTGAAGCGCGCCGAAGGCGCGCAGGAGTCCAGGGGCAAGGCCTCCCAGATCGTCATCCGCGGCACCGAGGGCATGGCGGTGCAGCTCGCCACCTGCTGCCGGCCGATTCCCGGGGATGCGATCGTCGGCTCGATGAAGAAAGGCCAGGGTCTGGTGGTGCACAGCGACGCATGCAGGCACATCGAGCGCTCGAGGAAAAACGAGCCCGACCAGTGGATCGACGTCGAGTGGGATGCGGAGGGCACTCGTCTGTATCAGGCGGCGATCAACGTGATGGTGGAAAACCAGCGCGGCGTGCTGGCGAAGGTGGCGTCCGAGATCGCCGATTCCGGGGCGAACATCGATTCCATCAGCATGGACGAGGACCGCGCGGTGTATACGAACATGCTGCTGGTGGTGGAGGTGTCCAGCCGCCAGCACCTGGCGCGCGTCATGCGCGCGCTGCGCAGGCTGCCGGACGTGAAGAAGCTTGCGCGGGTGCGCGAGTAGGGCAACTTGGTAAATGTCCTCACTCGACACGAAGCGGCCGCTCAAGGCGAAGATTCTCGAAAAGACTGGTTTTAGACGGGTTTTTCGCACACTGAATCCAACCCTTGGGCCGCGTCACGACGACGCCAGGGGATGCCATCACTAACGCAACGGTGCTCGCACAGACGAGCCGAGTTCGCGGGTCTTGGCTGATGCCGGACGACGCGCGCCAGGTGCTGCGCTTGCGCCGCCTGTTCATAGCGACTGCAACGTCGCTGTTGATGCCGCTGATCCTGCTGGTATCGGCTGCTCTCAGTAAGGGCACGTACTGGATCGTCGGACTGAGCACCGCAACCATCGTCGGATCTGCACTCGTCTTTTACATGCTAATTCGCACAGGCCTCAACCTGCGAATGCGCGACGAAAGCCTCACCGGTGAAATGATCCTCGCTGCGATTATGTGTGTGGCCGTGATCAGCTATTGGGCCGGCGCAGCGCGTCCGGCAATCGAAATGTTCTACTTGATGGCGCTGCTGTTCGGTGCGCTGCGGCTGGGTACGGTGCGTCTGCTCGGACTAGCGATGATCGCGCTGCTAGCGCACGCCGCCATGATTAAGGTGTGGCACATGAACCATCCCGGGAGCGACGTCACGACCTCACTGATCCGCCTAACTTCATTGGCGATCATCCTGCCCTGGTTCGCCGCCATGGGCGCTTACGTGAACGGCCTGCGCACGCGCCTGTCCGACAGCAACCTCAAGCTGACCGAGGCGCTCGCGCGCATCGAGAACATTGCAGTGCGCGACGAGCTCACCGGCCTGTACAACCGCCGCTTCCTGACGGAGTTTCTCGAACGCGAGACCGCGCGCGTGCAGCGGACCGGCAGAACCTACGCAGTCTGCATGCTCGACATCGACCACTTCAAGAGCATTAACGACAGCTTCGGGCATGCTGCGGGAGACGCCGTGCTAAAGCAAATTGCCGCTGCGGCGGAGGCGTGCAAGCGCAACGTCGACGTGATCGGACGCCTGGGTGGCGAAGAGTTCCTTTTGGTGTTGCCCGACACGGACATGACTGGAGCCGCGAATTGTGCCGAACGCATTCGCAAGGTAGTCGAGGAAAGCACGTTTCCAGAACTACCTGCGGGACGCCGCGTTACGGTGACCGCGGGCGTAGCATTGTCGGGCAGGCTGGAAGCTCCGCCGGCGCTGCTTGCGCGCGCGGACGAGGCGCTGTATCAGGGCAAGGCGGCGGGGAGAAATCGAGTCGTCGCAGCAGCGTAGCGTTCGCTTCCACGAGGCGATAGTGTATGTGCGCGGGCCGCGAAATCGAATGCGGTGCTGAAGATCGCGGATTTCGAATCGAGAGCGTGGCGGTACTGAGCCACCTGATGCTCCGATAACCCTGACGGTGCCGATGTCTTGCATTGCTATACTGAATGAGTGGTCCGTGGTACGCCTCGTACCTGAGACGGCCCGCTACACACCGCCACAACAGAAGTAGGCATGGAAAGCAAAGCGCCACGTCCCACCGAAATCAAGCTGCACCAGAAGTCGCGCGTGCTGGAACTCTCGTTCGCCGACGGCAAGACCTTCCAGCTGCCGTGCGAGTTTCTGCGTGTCTATTCGCCTTCGGCCGAAGTACGCGGTCACGGCCCCGGGCAGGAAGTGCTGCAGACGGGAAAGAAGGCCGTCGACATCACGCAGATCGAACCGGCGGGCAGCTACGCCATACAGCTGACCTTCTCCGACGGCCATGACACCGGGATCTACTCATGGGAGCTGCTGTATGACTACGGTTTGCGCCAGGAGGAGATGTGGCAGCACTACCTGAAGCGCCTGGAGGAGGCCGGGGCAAGCCGCGAGACGGGCCCGGCGCCCTTCGAGGCGCGGCCGAAATCAAAATAGCCGACCCGTTCAAGGTCGTACTCATCAACGCCTACGAGCTGGGGCGGCAGCCGTTCGCCCTGGCCGAGCCGGCCGCGTGGCTCAAGCGGGAAGGCTTCGCGGTGAGCTGCCTCGATCTTTCCCTGCAAAAGCTCGATGCCGGCATGCTGGAAGACGCAGGCGTGGTGGCTGTCTATGTGGGAATGCACACGGCCACGCGCATCGCGATCGAGGCCCTGCCCCGCATCAGGCAGCTTGCCCCGAAGGCCCATCTTTGCGTCTACGGTCTTTATGCGCCCATGAACGAGGCGCTGCTGCGCGCCGCGGGCGTGGGCACCGTACTGGGTGGCGAGGTGGAACCTGCGCTCGTATCCCTTTGCCAGGGACTCCGGCTCAATGGAGCGTCGGCAATGCAGAACGAGCCGGTGATCAGCCTGGCGCGGGTGCCGTTCATGGTGCCGGACCGCAGCGCCCTGCCGAAACTTCAGAGCTACGCTCATCTGGTGCAGCCCGGCGGCTCGACCCGCGTTGCCGGGTTTGCCGAGGGCAGCCGGGGATGCAAGCACCTGTGCCGGCACTGCCCCGTGGTCCCGGTGTACCAGGGGAAGTTCCGCATCGTCCCGGTCGACGTGGTGATGCAGGACATCCGGCAGCAGGTGCGCGAAGGGGCAACGCATATCTCGTTCGGCGATCCTGACTTCTTCAACGGCCCCACCCATGGGCTCAGGCTCGCGCGCGCCTTGCACGCAGAATTCCCCGAAGTCACGTTCGACGCGACGATCAAGATCCAGCACCTCATCGAGCACGCCGCCCTGCTGCCCGGGCTGCGGGCGAGCGGTTGTGTTTTCATCACGTCCGCGGTGGAAGCCGTGGATGACGACATCCTGCGCCTGCTCGACAAGAACCACACCAGCCGTGATTTCGACCGCGCCGTGGCGCTCACCCGCGCAGCCGGCATCGCGCTCGCGCCGACCTTCGTGGCGTTCACTCCCTGGACAACTCTGGAAGGCACCATCGCGCTGCTCGAGCGGCTCGTAGAACTGCAACTCGTACAGAGCGTGCCTCCGGTGCAGCTCACCATCCGGCTGCTCGTTCCTGAAGGCTCCTGGCTCCTCAAGCTTCCCGGCTTCAGGGAAAAGCTGATGCCATTCGACGCCAGGCTCCTGGGCTATCCCTGGGTACATGCCGACCCGCGGGTCGACTGCCTGCAACGCGAACTACAGGCCCAGGTGGCGCGCTACGAACAGGAGGCTGTCCCGCGCCACGAAGTGTTCGCTGCAGTTTGGCGCATGGCCCATGAAGCGGCCGGGCGACCCGTGCCTGTGCTTGCGGACGAGCTTGGCGCTCCGATCCCCCGCATGTCGGAGCCGTGGTACTGCTGCGCCGAGCCTACCGAGCAGCAGCTCCAGTCCTTCTGACGCGGGCGATGCCATGAAGCGCGTCCTGCTGCTGCTTCCCACCACCGGCTATCGCAACGACGATTTTCTGGCCGCGGCGAAAAAACTGGGCGTGGAGATCGTGGCTGCGGCGAACTATTGCCACCAGCTCGCTCCCTCCTGGGGGCTCGCACCCATCATGGCGCTGCATTTTGACCGTCCGCAGCATGCGGTGGAGACGGTATTGCAGGAGATCAACGGCGTGCCGGATGCCGTGCTCGCGGTGGACGATTCGGGCGTCGAACTCGCCGCGCTGCTCGCCGAGCGCCTCGGTCTGCCGGGAAACTCCGCGCGGGCGGTGCGCCGCGTGCGCGACAAACTGGCGTTCCGCCGGCTGCTGCGGGAACGGAATTTCCTCTGTCCTGCATTCCATCATCTGCCGAGCGGCGCAGAACCCGGGAAACTGATTCCCGACGTGAAGTTTCCGGTGGTGGTGAAGGCCCGGCGTTTGTCGGGAAGCCGCGGCGTGATCCGCGCCGATGACGCCGAATCGCTGATTCGGGCGGTGAACTGGGTGCGGGCCATCCAGTCGCGCGCCGACCGCGACGCCGAGGAACTCGGTCTGGTCATTGAGGAATTCATTCCGGGGCGCGAGTACGCCCTGGAAGGCCTGCTGGAACGGGGCGAACTCATCACCCTCGCGCTGTTCGACAAGCCCGATCCCCTGGAAGGACCTTACTTCGAGGAAACGCTCTACGTAACCCCGTCGCGGCTGCCGGCGGCGCTGCAGGACCGCATCCGCGAGGAAATCGCTCGCGCCTGCCGCGCCGCAGAGTTGATGACCGGGCCGGTGCATGCGGAGGTGCGGGTGAACGACCGGGGCGTCTGGATACTGGAGGTCGCGGCCCGCTCCATCGGCGGACTATGCGGGCGGGTGCTGACGCATTCCCTGGGCATGAGCCTGGAAGAGCTGAACTTGCGTCACGCGCTGGCGGAACCCCTCGCCGTTGCAGGCGAAAGCGGCGCCGCGGGCGTGATGATGATCCCGATTCCACGGCGCGGCATTTACCACGGCCTTGAAGGCCTCGATGCCGCGCAGTCGGTGCCTGGCATTACTGATGTAGCCATCTCGGTGGAGCCCGGCCAGATCGTCGCGCCGCCCCCCGACGGCGCCAGCTACCTCGGTTTCATCTTCGCGCGAGCGGCGAACCCTGCGGACGCGGAATCCGCGCTGCGCCTCGCGCATCGCCGGCTGCACTTCGATATCCGCGCCGAGTATCCGGCAGCAGTCGATACCGCCGACCAACGGGTCATGCGCCATTTCCGCCTTTGAAATAGCGCGTAGACTGTCCCGGTTCACCTAGCATCGTCTGGCGGCGCCCTCGTCCAGAGACCGCGCCAGTTTCCGTCTTGGCCCGCCAGGGCTCTCGGATCCTTCTGGATTGGCGGCCCCACGCAAGGCTTCGTCCCGCGCATGCGCAGGCGAGAAAGGGCAATTTGAAATCGGCAATTCTTCGCACCTTCGGGCGCGAGTCGCAGGCTGCACCATGGGATAACGAAGAGTCCATCCGCGCGGAGCTCTTCAGTATCGAGCGTCTCGAGCAGCATGCCGAGAGCCTTGCGGCGGCCCAACCCATCGCCGCGAAGCCGATGGCCGGGCGACCTCTCGCCGCTCGACTGAGGGACAACGAGTCGGTTCTGCTCGAGGCGTATCGCGCCATCGCAAGCGCGGTCGGCGCGGATCGTGCCATTACACCGGCCGCCGAGTGGCTGCTCGATAACTACCACCTCGTCGAAGAGCAGATCCGCGAAATTCGTGACGATCTGCCACCGGGCTACTATCGGCAATTGCCGAAGTTGGCTGGCGGACCTTTCGCCGGCTACCCGCGGGTCTTCGGCATGGCCTGGGCCTTTGTCGCTCATACGGACAGCCGCTTCGACCCCGAGATGCTGCGCCGGTTCGTGCGCGCCTACCAGCGGGTTCAGCCGCTCACGATCGGGGAGTTGTGGGCGGTCGCGATCACGCTGCGGATCGTGCTCGTGGAGAATCTCCGACGCGGGGCCAGGCGCATCGTGACCGGCCGCGCCGCGCGCCAGGAAGCGGATACCCTGGCCGACCGGGTCCTGGGCGTGAACGGGCACCCGGGCGGGCCGATGCGCTCGATTTTTCAGCATTACGAACAGGCACCCTTGCCGGGGTCCTTCGCCCTCCAGCTCGTGCAACGGCTGCGGGACCAGGATCCGAAGGTCACGCGGGCGCTGATGTGGCTCGAGGAGCGCCTGGCGGCGCAGGGAACGACCGCCGACGAGATCGTGCACGACGAGCACCAAAAACAAGGTGCGACGAACGTAACGGTCCGCAACATCATCACGACCATGCGCCTGATCTCCGACGTCGACTGGGCGGAGCTGTTCGAGAACGTGAGTCTCGTCGACGACACGCTGCGGTCCGGCAGCGACTTCGCGGACATGGATTTTCCGACACGCAACCTCTACCGCAGCGCGATCGAGGAGCTCGCGCGGGGCTCGAAACTGACTGAACTGGAGATTGCGCGAGCGGCTCTTCTGGCCGCAAGTGATCCCAATGGCCGCGAGCGTGATTCCCGTCGCCCCGAGGGCGATCCAGATGGCCGCTCGCGGGATCCAGCATCGCGCGAGCGCGATCCGGGTTACCACCTGATCGCCGGGGGGCGTCGCGCGTTCGAGGCGACGGTCGGATTTCGTGCTCCCTTACGCAGCTGGCTCGATCGATTCAACGCAAGGATCGGCATCGGCGGCTATATCGGCTGCGTCATCATGATCGCTGCGATCCTTCTCTTCCTGCCGTTGTTTGCGCTGGCGGAAGCGGGAATCGGAGATGGGTGGCTCGGTCTCCTCGTGCTTCTCGGGCTGATCCCGTCGATCGATGCGGCGATGGCGCTGGTGAACCGCAGCGTCACGAGAGGGTTCGGTGCGACGATCCTGCCGGGCCTGGCGCTGCGCAACGGAATACCGGCACACCTGCGCACGATGGTCGCCGTCCCGACGCTTCTCACGACGCAGGCCGCGCTCGAAGAGCAAATCGAGCGCCTGGAGATCCACCACCTTGCGAGTCCGGAAGGCGAGCTCTATTTCGCACTGCTCTCGGATTGGACGGACGCCGCGACCGAGACGGTTGCAGGAGATGACGCGCTCCTCGACGCGGCCGCCGCGGGCATCGCCCGCCTGAATCGCCGCTACGCACCGGCCGCCGGGGGGGACCGCTTCCTCCTGTTCCATCGCCGGCGGGTGTGGAACGAAGGGCAGCAGCGCTGGATCGGGTGGGAACGTAAGCGCGGGAAGCTCCACGAGTTGAACCAGCTGCTGCGCGGCGCGACCGATACCACTTTCGTTAGCGTCGGCGGACCTCTGCTCACTCGGCCTGCCGGCGTCCGCTACGTCATCACGCTCGATGCCGATACCCGGATGCCTCGCGAAACGGCGCGCCGGCTGGTCGGCAAGATGGCGCACGCGCTCAACCAGCCGCGGTTCGACCCCGTCACGCGACGCGTGGTCGAGGGATACGGGGTGTTGCAGCCGCGCGTCACGCCTTCGCTGCCGATCGGCCGCGAGGGGTCGCTGTTCCAGCGCATCTTCTCCAGCATGAGCGGCATCGATCCTTACGCCGCCGCCGTGTCCGACGTGTATCAGGATCTCTTCGGCGAAGGCTCCTATACCGGCAAGGGCATCTACGACGTCGATGCCTTCGAGGCCGCGCTCGAAGGCCGCGTGCGCGAGAACACGCTGCTAAGCCACGATCTGTTCGAGGGAACCTTCGCCCGCGCCGGCCTCGCTTCCGACATCGAAGTCGTCGAGGAGTTTCCGTCACGCTACGACGTGGCCGCCGCACGCCAGCACCGCTGGACGCGCGGCGACTGGCAATTGCTGCCGTGGATTCTCGCCAGGGGGCTGCCGCTGATCGGACGCTGGAAGATGCTGGATAACCTGCGGCGGTCGCTGTCTGCGCCGGCGAGCGTCGTCGCCTTGCTAGCGGGATGGGCGCTGCCCCTGCAGGCTGCCGTCGTCTGGACGGGTTTCATCCTGTCGACGATCGCGTTGTCGACGCTGCTCCCCGTTCTCTCCGCGATCGTCCCGCGACGCGCACGGGTCACGGCACGCAGCCACCTGCGCGCGCTCGCCGCGGATGTTCGGCTCGCCTCGTCCTTGACCGCATTGCTGGTCGCATTCCTTGCGCATCAGGCATGGTTGATGACCGATGCGATCGGCAGAACGCTGTTTCGTCTCCTCGTGAGCCACCGGCGTCTGCTCGACTGGGTCACCGCAGGTCAGGCGATGGTGAGCCCCCGGCTCGACCTCCCCGGGTTCTATCGGCAGATGAATGGTGGTGTCGCCATCGGCATCGTTGCTGCGATCGTCGTCTGGTGGGTCGGGAACGACGCCTGGGCGGTGGCGGCGCCGTTCGTGATCGTCTGGATCGCATCGCCAGCCATCGCTCGATGGACGAGCCTGTCGCCGCTCGTGGCGGGTCGCTTGTCGGTCTCGGATGCGGACGCCCGCGCTTTGCGGCTGGTCGCGCGCCGCACCTGGCGCTTCTTCGAAACCTTCGTGACGGCAACGGACCACATGCTCCCGCCGGACAATTTGCAGGAAGAGCCGAAGCCGACCGTCGCGCACCGGACCTCGCCCACCAACCTCGGCGTCTACCTCCTCTCCGCGGTCAGCGCCCGCGACTTCGGGTGGGCGGGGACCAACGACACCGTCGACCGGCTGGAAGCGACACTCGCGACCATGAGCGGCCTGCAGCGGTTCCGCGGCCACTTCTATAACTGGTACGACACGCGGGATCTTCGTCCGTTGGACCCGCAGTACGTCTCATCGGTGGATAGCGGCAATCTGGCCGGACACCTGATCGCTCTTGCGAATGCTTGTCGAGAGTGGATCGACCGCCCGATGGCAGGTCCTGAATTATTTGCCGGCGTCGAAGACGGCCTGAATCTCACGCGCGAAACCCTGCAAGGACTTCCCGACGACCGGCGGACGCAGACGATCACGCGGCATCAGCTTGGCGAAGCGCTCGATGCGCTGGCCGCCGCGCTGCGCCAGGACCCGCTTCTCCAACACCCACCACCGGAGGGGATCGCTGCACTACTGGTGAAAGTCGGGCCTCACGCCGCCACCATGATCGACATCGCCCGAACGCTGGCGAGCGAACGTGGCGACGAAGCCGGCGCCGAAATGCTGTTCTGGGCGGAGGCGACTCTGGCATCGATCGAAAGTCACCGCCGCGACATTGCACAGACTGCGGATGCCGTCCGCTCTCTGCAACAGCGCCTTGCGACGCTCGAAGCGACGGCGCGGACCATGGCCAACGCGATGGAGTTCGGCTTTCTCCTCGACCCGGAGCGCAAGCTCCTCTCGATCGGCTATCGGGTCGCGGAGGGCAATCTCGATCCGAGCTGCTATGACCTGCTCGCCTCCGAGGCGCGCCTTGCGAGCTTCATGGCGATCGCCAAGGGCGACGTCCCGCCGCGGCACTGGTTCCGGCTCGGGCGTGCCGTCACACCGATCGGACGCGGCGCAGCGCTGATCTCCTGGTCGGGATCGATGTTCGAGTATCTGATGCCGTCGCTCGTCATGCGCGCACCAGCCGGCAGCCTGCTCGAGCAGACGAGCCGTCTCGTCGTCCGCCGGCAGATCACCTATGGCGCCGCGCTCGGCGTGCCCTGGGGAATTTCGGAATCCGCCTACAACGTCCGCGACCTGGAGCTCACCTATCAGTATTCGAATTTCGGCGTCCCGGGTCTGGGTTTGAAACGCGGCCTGAGGGAAAACGCCGTCGTCGCGCCTTACGCGACCGCGCTCGCAACCATGGTCGATCCGGGAGCGGCGGCGCGCAACTTCACCCGCCTTACCGCGATCGGCGCGCGTGGTCGTTACGGGTTCTACGAGGCGCTGGATTACACACGCACGCGTCTGCCGGAGGGGAAAGACGTCGCAATTGTCCGCGCCTTCATGGCGCACCATCAGGGCATGACGGTGGTCGCCATCGCCAACGCTCTCCTCGACGGGGAGATGCGGGCGCGGTTTCATGCCGAGCCGATCGTGCAGGCGACGGACTTGCTGTTGCAGGAACGCACGCCGCGCGACGTCGCATTGGCTCATCCCAGAGCGGAGAAAGTCGAGACGGCGGCGACGGTTCGCGACCTGGAGCTCCCTGCGGTGCGGCGGCTGCGCTCCGCGCACGGCGCCACGCCGGAAGCGCACCTGCTTTCGAACGGCCGGTATACGGTGATGCTGACGGGCGCCGGTTCCGGATACAGCCGCTGGGGCGATCTCGGGATCACGCGCTGGCGCGAAGACGTCACCCGCGACGACTGGGGCGCCTACGTCTTCCTGCGCGACGTGGAGAGCGGCGACGTGTGGTCCGCGGGCTATCAGCCGAGCGGCGTCGAACCGGACAGTTACGACGTTACGTTCACCGAAGATCGTGCCGAGTTCGTCCGGCGTGACGGAGCGATCACCACGACCCTCGATGTCGTCGTCTCGCCGGAGGACAACGCCGAAGTCCGCCGCGTATCCATCGCGAATGCGGGCAATCGGGACCGGGACATCGAGCTCACCTCCTACGCAGAGCTGGTGCTGGCGCCGCCCGCCGCCGACACGACGCACCCGGCCTTTTCCAAGCTCTTCGTGCAAACCGAATATCTCGCCAAGGACCGCGCCATCCTGGCGACGCGGCGGCGCCGGTCGCCCGGCGAGCCCGAAATCTGGGCGGCGCATCTCTGCGTCGTCGAAGGCGAGACCATCGGCGAGCCGGAAATCGAAACCGACCGGGCGCGTTTCCTCGGCCGTGGACGCGAGGTTCGGGCGCCGATCGCCGTGATGGATGGCCGGCCGCTCTCCAATACCGTCGGCACCGTCCTCGATCCCATTTTCGCGCTTCGCCGCCGCGTGCGGGTGCCGCCGGGACGGACTGTGCGCATCGCGTTCTGGACGGTCGTCGCGTCGTCCCGCGGCGAGGTGCTGGACCTCATCGACAAGCACGAGGACACGACTGCCTTCGACCGCGCGGCCACATTGGCGTGGACCCAGGCGCAAGTGCAGTTGAGCTATCTCGGCATCGACGCGGAGCAGGCGGGCCTGTTTCAGCGTCTCGCCGGCCACGTGCTCTACGCCGATCCGTCGCTGCGTCCGTCGTCGGACGCCATCCGCCGCGGCGGCGGCGGACCGGCGGCGCTCTGGGCGCAGGGCATCTCCGGCGACCTCCCGATCGTCCTCGCGCGGATCGACGACATCGAGGACGTCGCCGTCGTCCGACAGTTGCTGCGCGCTCATGAATACTGGCGCATGAAGCATCTCGCCGTCGATCTCGTGATCCTGAACGATCGGACATCCTCCTATATCCAGGATCTTCAGACCGCCCTGGAGACACAGGTCCGGACGAGCCAGTCCCGACTGCAGACCGGCGCGCACGTCGCGGGTGGCGCCGTGTTCGTGCTGCGTGCGGATCTCATTTCAGTGGAGACACGCGCCCTGCTGCTCGCCATGGCCCGGGCCGTGCTGGTCGGACGACTCGGAACGCTATCGGAACAGCTCAACCGTCTCCAGGAAGCGGACACCGCCGCCGCGCCGCCGCCGCCGAGGCGCGTGCCGCCCGTGGACGTGCCGCAGACCGTTCCGGGGCCGCAGAACCTTGAATTCTTCAATGGGCTCGGTGGATTCGCCGCGGACGGACGGGAGTATGTGACGACGCTCGGCGCCGGGCGGTCGATGCCGGCCCCGTGGATCAATGTCATCGCCAATCCCTCGTTCGGCTTTCAGGTCGCGGTCGAGGGCAGCGGCTACACCTGGTCGCTCAGCAGTCGCGAAAACCAGCTCACGCCCTGGTCGAACGACCCCGTCACCGACCGGCCGGGCGAGGTCCTCTATGTGCGCGACGAGGACTCCGGCGAGCTGTGGGGGCCGACGGCCCGGCCGATCCGTGACGAGGTCGCGCCCTATGTCGCCAGGCACGGCCAGGGCTACAGCCGGTTCGAGCACACCGCACACGGCATCGCGCTCGATCTCCTCCAATACGTGCCGCTCGATGATCCGATCAAGATCTCACGGCTGACGATCCGGGACACGTCTGGGCGACCCCGGCGGCTTTCGGTCACGGCCTATGTCGAGTGGGTGCTCGGCCCGTCCCGTAGCGCGTCAGCACTTTCGGTCGTGACGGATATCGATCCGGAGACCGGCGCGATGCTGGCGCGCAACCCCTGGAACATGACGTTCGGTTCCCGTGTCGCCTTTGCGGATCTGGGCGGACGACAGACCGCCTGGACCGGCGACCGGCGGGAATTCCTGGGGCGCAATGGCACGCTCGACAACCCGGCCGCGCTTGCGGGGGAAGCACTCCTCTCACAGCGGGTCGGCGCCGGCCTCGATCCATGCGGCGCACTTCAAACCCCGGTCGAACTCGAGCCGGGCGGCACTGTGGAAATCGTCTTCTTCCTCGGCGAGGCAGCGACGGCAGCCGATACGCAATCCTTGATCGCCCGTTACCGGGCGGCTGATCTCGATGCGGTCCTGCGCGAGGTCGTCGGGTATTGGGACGATGTGCTCGGGACGGTACAAGTGAAAACGCCGGATCGGCCCATGGACATCATGCTGAATCGCTGGCTGCTCTATCAGACGCTCGCCTGCCGCATGTGGGCACGATCGGCGTTCTATCAGGCGAGCGGCGCATACGGTTTCCGCGATCAGCTCCAGGACGGAATGGCGCTCGCCCTTTCGCGACCGGCGCTGACGCGCGAGCATCTTCTGCGCGCCGCGGCCCGACAATTCGTCGAAGGCGATGTTCAGCATTGGTGGCTGCCGTCATCCGGCCAGGGCGTTCGCACACGCATTTCCGATGATCGGATATGGCTCGCCTACGCCGCCGCACACTATGTGGAAGCGACCGGCGATCTCGCGGTGCTTGACGAGCTGGTGCCATTTCTCGAAGGCCAGGCGCTGCAATCCGGCGAGCACGACGCCTACTTCAAGCCCATGCTCGCGGAACAGAGTGCAACGCTCTTCGCGCACTGCGCGCGCGGGCTTGACCAGGGTCTCGCGGTCGGCGAACACGGCTTGCCATTGTTCGGCACAGGCGACTGGAACGACGGCATGAACCGGGTCGGCGAGATGGGTAAAGGCGAGAGCACATGGCTAGGCTGGTTCCTGCACGCGACGCTAGCGGCGTTCGCGCCGTTGGCGAAAGCACGCAATGAACCAACACGCGCGTCGAACTGGCTGTCGCACGCGGCCGCGCTGCGAACCTCGCTCGAGCGTGAAGCATGGGATGGCGATTGGTACCGGCGCGGCTATTTCGACGATGGCACGCCGCTCGGCTCGTCGACCAGCGATGAATGCCGCATCGATTCGATCGCGCAATCCTGGAGCGTGATGTCCGGCGCGGCGAATCCGGTGCGTGCTCTGCGTGCCATGGCCGCCGTGGACGAGCAGCTCATTCGTCGCGGCGATGGTCTTGCTTTGCTCTTCACGCCGCCCTTCGATCGGACGCCCCTCGATCCCGGATACATCAAGGGCTATCCGCCCGGCATTCGGGAAAACGGCGGCCAATACAATCACGCTGCGGCGTGGTCGGCAATCGCCTTCGCGGCGCTCGGCGATGGAGACAAGTCGGCCGAACTGTTCTCGCTCATGAATCCGATCAATCACACGAGCACGCGAGCCGATGTGCGGCGCTACAAGGTCGAGCCCTACGCCGTCGCCGCCGATGTCTATTCGGTTGCTCCGCACGTCGGGCGCGGGGGATGGACCTGGTACACCGGCTCAGCCGGCTGGCTGTACCGAGCCGGCATCGAAGCGATCCTCGGCTTTCGTGTGCAGGGAGCGTTCTTGCTCCTCGCTCCGTGCATCCCCAAGGCGTGGCAGCGCTTCGAGATCGCCTTCAAGTATCGCTCTGCGCGCTACGAGATCGCGGTCGAGAACCCCAACGGCGTCAGCCGTGGCGTCTCGCACGCCGAACTCGACGGCAAGACGCTGCCCGAGGGCCAGACGCGCGTGCCGCTCGTGGATGATGGTCAAGTCCACACGGTGCGTGTGATCCTCGGTTAGGGTCGCGCCAAATGAAAAAGCTCCAGCGGGAGCTAGCGCCTTGAGAGATTGGCAGGCCGTGGCGGATTCGAACCGCCGGCCAACGGATTAGAAGTTGGCGAGCGTTTGCGTATTTTGTTGGTCTCGGCCGGCCGTCAGTCGCCAAACCCCGCCGAGACGGCCGGAATGCGGCTACGCTCGCTTTGCGGGAAGGGGGGCATAGGGCGACATGCGGAAGACCGGGAAGCGAGCACGAGTGAAGCCGCGCGACGATGCCGCGCAGCTGCGGTTCATCGCCGACAACGTGCCCGCAATGTCGATCGCCTACGACGAGAACCTGCGCTGCCTGTTCGCCAACCGGCGCTTTGCCGAATTCTTCGGCCTTACCACCGTAAACATCGTCGGCAAGCATCTGCGCGAGATCATCGGCGAGGGCCCCTACCAGGAGGTCAAGCCCCACTTCGACCGGGTGCTCGAGGGCCATCGCACGACCTACAAACGCACACGCGTCCTTGACAGCGGCGATCCGCGCTACCTGGAAGTGGAGCTGACTCCCCACCTCGGGCAGGACGGCCGCACCCGGGGGCTGTTCGCCGTTACCACCGACGTGACGGAGCGCAAGCAAGTAGAGCAGCTGCTGCGCGAGACCGACAATCGGCTGCGCGACGCCAATGAGCAGCTCCAAACGCTGATTGAGTGCTCGCCGCTCGCCATCTACACGCGCGACCCGAACGGGCTGCTCACGAGCTGGAACCCCGCCGCCGAGAAGATGTATGGCTGGAAGGCGGCCGATGTGCTGGGCAAACCGCTGCCTTCCGTGCCGAATGAGTCACGTGAGTCGTCCGATCGATTGCGCGTGCGATTGCTGGCCGGCGAGTCGTTCATAAAACACGAGGCGCGCCGCCTTAGGCGCGACGGCACTCCGATCGACATCGATGCGTTTCTCGGTCCGCTGCGCGATGCTGCCGGAAACATCAACGGCGTTATCGCGATGGTGGCCGACATTACCGAACGCAAGCAGGCGGAAAAGGCGTTGCGCGACAGCGAAGCCGAGCTGCGACTGTTGACCGACAACGTACCAGCGATGATCTCGTATATCGACCGGCAGATGAACTGCGTTTTTGCGAACAAGCGCTACGCGGATTTCTTCGGGCTGGCCGTGGCCGAAGCTGTCGGCAAGCCGTTGCGCGAGATCGTTGGGGCCGCAGACTATCCGAATCTGGAGGCACATTTCGCGAAAGCGCTCGAGGGGCATCCGGTTTCTTTCCAATGGAACGTACAGCGCGGTAATGGCGAACAACGGTGGATCGAGGTCAAGCTGGTGCCGCGCGCGGCAGATCAGGAGCAAGTGTCCGGGTGCTACTCCATGGCGATCGACGTTACCGAACAGAAGCGAGCAGAGGAACGCATTCAGCACGTGGCGGATCACGACAGCCTCACCGGGCTTCCGAACCGGCTTCTGTTCAATGACCGATTGAGTCAGGCGATCAGCGCCGCCAAGCGCGACGCCTGCCTATGTGCCCTGCTGTACCTCGACTTGGACAAATTCAAGCCGGTGAACGACACCCTCGGGCACGATTCCGGCGACCAGCTGTTGAAAAAAGTTGCGGAAAGAATTCGCGAGCAAGTGCGCGAATCCGACACTGTGGCCCGGGTAGGAGGGGACGAGCTTACCGTGATCCTGCGCGACATTTCCAGCCCGCAGAATGCCGCGGCCGTTGCCCAAAAGATCATTGCGGCCCTGACAGCGCCTTTTCAACTGGGGAACGAGCCGCAGGAAATCGAAATCGGCGTGAGCATTGGCATTGCCGTCTATCCAAGCGATGCCCAGGACCACGCTACCCTTATCAAGAAAGCGGACGCGGCCATGTACAGTGCAAAGACCAAAGGGAACTGCTTTCGCTTTTCCGGGACTTAGGGAAAGCGGGGACGAGCTGCGTTGAGCGGACAGCGTTGGGTACGACGCCACCGAATTCCCAACGTTTTTCCCGCAGCCGAATGAACAAGGCCCTAGCGAGAGCTAAAGCCTTGAGTAATTGGTAGGCCGTGGCGGATTCGAACCGCCGACCAACGGATTAAAAGGGTCCATATACGCGGCCATTCGATCAGGCGGCTTGCAGCTCCTTTCGCGCAGGAATCACGGTTGATCCCCCGGACGATGCGGGCCGCTGGGTGACCGCGCGCTTTGAACCTCTCCCGACACGGACTCCGCGAGCGGGAGGGTGAAGAAGAAAGTTGTCCCGGCGCCGAGCTTGCTCTCTACCCAAAGGCGCCCACCGTGGGCCTCCACCAGCCCCTTCCCGATGCTGAGGCCCAAGCCGATCCCGGCGCGATTCATCCTTTGGGCCTGCCAGAACCGGTCAAAGATGCGCGGCAATTCCTCTTCCGAGATTCCCTGCCCGGTATCGCGCACGGAAAACCGCGCCTCGTGCCCGGTACCCTGGGCTTCGATGAAGATGGACCCTCCTTCGGACGTGAACTTGATTGCATTGCCGACGAGGTTTGAAAGGATCTGGAGCACCCGCTCGTGGTCACAACGCACTCGAAGTCCTCCGCTCGTCATGCCGTCGAGCTTCAGGTCCTTCGTGGCCGCGAGCGGTCGCAGCATCTCGACGCAGTCACGGATGAGCCCCGCCACGTCCTGGGGCATCTGCTCGACTGACAGCATCCCTGCCCGGATTTGCGCGAGGTCGAGCAAGTCCGCGATGAGACGGTTCATCCAGTCGGCGGAACGGAGGATAGTCTGAGCCAACTTGTGGACGCGTTCTCCCTCGTTGCCGTAGAGGGTCGTCCGCTCGAGGATGAGAGAGGTGCCGGTGACAATGGCGCCGAGCGGGTTTCGCAGGTCGTGCGAAACGATGGCGAGCAACTCCTCCCGCGTTGCTACGGCTGCCTCGGCTTCGGAGCGCGCGGCCCGCTCCGAAGCAGCGGTGCGCTCAAGGGCATCGGCCTTGTCCTTAAGCCGTGTGTTGACGTCAGCCACCTCCTTATACATCATGTCCAGCTCGAGCTGCCGCGACCGGAGATCGTCGAGTGCACGGAGGAGCTCGATGTTCTGCCGGCGTATGTCCTCCATCGGGCCCGTCGGAGCGAGCTTGGCGAGCTCGGCGGTGATGCGCGAGACGAGCTGAGGAGTGACCTTGGGCGCCTGAGGAGGCAGCGCCTTTCCGAGCTCAACCGTGGTTCCATGGCCGGGAACGCTGTCGACGCGGAACGTATCCATGAGCTTCCTGGCGCCCAGAAGCCCCAAACCCATGCCGGTCCCGGAGTTGTAGTTGCCGGCGAGAATGGCTGGCAGGTTGGGGATCCCCTGGCCGCGGTCGCTGATGCGGATGATGAGGTGCTCGGGCGCGCGGTCCTCGATGGAGAATTGCGCCTGTCCACCGCCGGCGTAGAGGAACGCGTTGCGCACGATTTCGGAGACTGCGGTCGAGATGCGCGTCTGCTCGTGCGTGTCGAACTCGAGGAGCGCGGCAATCTGCCTCGCCCGTTGGCGCACGAAGACGACGTCCGACTCCGTGCGTATGTCCGAGGTGAGGAGCTGGGTGTTCATGCCGATTCTCTGCCATGCTCTGGTGTGTTTCTCTCAAGCTCCCGCCCCACCAGGACGACCACATCGTCCTGCCGGCTCGCAAAATCGCGGTACAGCACGCCCGCGATGAGGTTCGGGTCCTTCCGGGTGAGGCCCGGATAAGCTTCGAGTGCCCAGCGGCTGGACAGCCCATCGGAGTGGACAATGAGGAGTCCCTCGTCCGGCCAGCGGTGGGTGAACTCCTGGAAGCGAGTGACGTTCTGCCCCACGGTGCCGCTGTGGGAAACCAGGCTGGACGCCTTGCCCTCAACGGGCACCAGCGTGCCTGCGATGTTGCCCGCTCCCGCCCAGCGAAGCTCGCGCTTGTCCCAGTCGATCTCCGCGACGCCAGCCACCGCGCCGCGAGTTTCGCGCAGCTTCCCATCCAGGGCGCGCAGAATCGATTCTGGAGGCTCTCCCGCATGCTTCCAGAACGCGCGGAGCGCCTCCTGGGCTGCGTCGAAGGCGTGGACGCCGTGTCCCACCCCATCCACGATGAGAATGGTATTCCGGCCCTGGCCGGGTGTGACTGCCCAGGCATCGCCGCAAACCTCCTCTTCGCGCTTGGGCACGCACACCACGCCCCACTCGAGGCCGGACTCCGCGGGTCGCCTCGGTTTGACCCCGCCAATGCGGGAGAGCAGGGCCGTGCCTTTGCCAGGGGCCGAGCTGATTTCGAAGTACGTCGAAAGGCGAGCAATGGCTCCGAGCCCCTGTCCAGACGAACCGCCCGTCGAGAACCCATCCCGTAGCGCTTCGGCGACATTGGCCATGCCCGGCCCTTTATCGAGGGCTAGCACCTCGAGGCACGCCGGTGCTTCGAGCGCAATCGCGCGCAGCAGGATTTCTCCGCGTCCCGCATGCTGGACGATGTTGGTCGCCGCCTCGGTCACCACCAGCGCCACCCGGCCGATGTCCGATTCACTGAACTGCAGCACTTCCACGAACTTCATCGCGTATCGACGCGCTTCAGCCACGCCGCTCGCCTCCTCGATGGGGAGGGAAATGGAAACGTGGCGGGCGGGAAAAGTTACCTCCATCGTGTCACCGTGACACGCGTGCCTTCGCCCACGCGGGAGACGATCTCGAATTCGTTGACCAGGCGCTTGGAGCCGCCCAGGCCCAGCCCCAGCCCGCCCTTGGTGGTGAAGCCGTCGGTCATCGCCTGCTCGAGGTCGGCGATGCCCGGCCCCTTGTCCTCGAAGGTGAGCCGCAGGCCGCGGCGGTCGCTCTCCACGAAGGTTTCAAGAAGCATCGTCCCGCCTCCGCCATGGATGAGCGTGTTGCGGCCGAGCTCGCTCGCGGCGGTCACGAGCTTCGTCTTGTCGAGCACGCTGAAGCCGAGCTCTGTCGCGCACTCTCT
>JANMSV010000179.1:0-24779 GCA_031389685.1 Betaproteobacteria bacterium | reverse complement strand
CTGCTACTGGGCCCCAATTGCCCGGGCGTGATCACGCCGGATGAGTTGAAGATCGGCATCATGCCGGGTCACATCCACAAGAAAGGGCGCGTCGGCGTGGTATCGCGCTCGGGCACGCTCACCTACGAGGCGGTGGCGCAGCTGACCGAGCTGGGCATCGGCCAGTCCAGCGCGGTCGGCATCGGCGGCGACCCGGTGAACGGCTTGAAGCACGTGGATGTGTTGAAGCTGTTCAATGACGACCCGGACACGGATGCGGTGATCATGATCGGCGAGATCGGCGGCGCGGACGAGGAAACGGCGGCGCAGTGGGTGAAGCAGCATATGCGTAAACCGGTGGTCGGCTTCATCGCCGGCGTGACCGCGCCGCCGGGCAAGCGCATGGGCCACGCCGGCGCCATCATCTCCGGCGGCAAGGGCACCGCGCAGGAAAAGCTCGCGGTGATGCAGGCCTGCGGCATCAAGGTGACGCGCAATCCGGCCGAGATGGGCCGGCTCCTCAAGTCGGTCCTCAAGTAGGCCGGGCAGCGGCGGCGCAATGTTGCGCAGGCTGCTCGCCGACGCGCTGATCGCGAGCGGCACTCGCGCCGAAAAAGCAGGACGGATCGTTGCCGCCTGCAGGTGGTACCGCGCTGCTGCGCTGACAGCGTCGCGGCACGCGGCCGCGCACCTGAACTTGGGCGCCGCGCTCGAGACCGCGGGCGATGCCGCAGGCGCTCTACAGGCGTACGAAGCGGCGCTGGCAGCAGATGAGGATAATCCCTACGCCAACTACAACGTAGGCAGGCTTGCATTCTGGCGCGGCGAGGTGGACCGGGCGGAGCGCCTGATCCGCTCGGCAATCGCGCGACGGCCAGAGTTTCACGATGCCCTCGTGATGCTGGCCTTTGTGCTTGACTCTCGCAACAGGTATGCCGAGGCTGCGACCAGCCTCGAAGCGGCGCTCAGACTGCAACCGGAGGCCGTCGGTCCGTTGTACAACTATGGCGAAGTGCTGTGGAAACTGAGCAGGTACGACGAGGCGGAGGTCGTGCTGCGCCACGTGCTCGAAATCGAGCCGCGCTTCGTTCCGGCCTGGCACCTTCTGGGCAACATGCTGCGCGGCACCGCGCACCTTAAGGACGCGCTGGAGGCGTTCGCGGCAGCGCGCCGGCTTGAGCCCGCGCGCTTCGACCTGGAGTCGATGGAGTTGCTGACGTTGGCGTTGAGCGACACGCTGTCGGCCGAGGAGTTGTTCGCCCGGCACCGCGCGTTCGGCGAGCGCCTTGAGGCAGCAGTGCCGGCGCGCACCGCGCCCTTCGCGCAGACGCGCGAGCCGGAGCGGCGCCTGCGCATCGGCTACGTATCCTGCGATTTCAACCGGCATCCGGTCGCCTGGTTCATGCTTCCGCTGCTCGAGCGGCACGAGCGCAGCTTGTACGAGTCGTACTGCTACTCCACCGGAGACAAGGCGGACGAAGTGACGGCGCAGGTGCGCGACGTCGCCGGCGCGTGGCGCGAATGCCGGGCACTGGACGACGCTGCGCTGGCCGATGCCATCCGGCATGACGCGATCGACATTCTCGTGGACCTCACCGGCCACGCCGGCGCTCTGCGGCTCGGCGTCTTCGCGCTGCAGCCGGCCCCGGTGCAGCTGAGCTGGCTCGGCTACCTGCACAGCACCGGACTCACGCGGATCGGGTACCGCCTGACGGACGCGCGGGCCGACCCGCCCGGGACGAGCGACCGGCTGCACACCGAGAAGCTGGTGCGGCTGCCCCATAGCCTGTGGTGCTTCCGGCCGCCGCATACCGCAGACCATTCACCGGAACCTCCTTGCCGAAAGAACGGTTTCGTCACCTTCGGGTCTTTCAATCACGCACCCAAGCTTTCCGCCACGGTGCGGCGGCTCTGGGCCGCGCTGCTGCTTCGCCTGCCGCGATCGCGGCTGCTGCTGGTCGGCGTGCCGGACGGGCGCGCACGCGAGGACCTGCTGCGCGATTTTGGCGCCGCGGGCATCGGCGCCGAACGGCTCACGATCCTGCCACGCGTGTCGGTTGGCGAGTACCTGCAGCAAATCAATGCCGTGGACATCGCCCTGGACACCACCCCTTACGGCGGCGGCACCACCACTTTCGACGCGCTGTGGATGGGAGTGCCGGTGTTGACGCTTGCCGGCGAGCGCAGCGCATCGCGCAGCGCGGCGAGCATCCTGGGCGCGCTCGGCCTGGAGGGGTGGATCGCCACGTCGGCCGAGGAGTACCTGCGCCTCGCGCTCGCGCACGCCGCCGATCCCGAGCGCATCGCCGCACTGCGCGCTTCGCTGCGCGAGCGGCTGCAAGCCTCGCCGCTGATGGACGAGGCGCGCTTCGCGCGCGACGTGGAATCCGCCTACCGCGAGCTGTGGCGCGCCTGGTGCGGGCAGCGCATCACGTAGAATTGCGTCTGCCATTTCCAGCGAGGCGACCATGTTCGGTGACTGGTTCAATACCAAGGATGTCGACACAGTGGCGGACGAGATCGTCGCCGACCTGGTCAAGCGCTTGCCGCCGATGCCGGGGCCGCACACGCGCAAGACCGCTGACCGGCTGCGCAAGACGCACGACGTGATCTTCGCCCGCCTGGAGCAGTTCGCACGCTCGCGCAGGCTCAACATCTACAAGAAGGCGCGGCTCGGCAACCGGGTGCGCTGGGCGCTGCGCGAGGCCGGCTATGCGCCGGAATTCACCGATTCGCTCAGCTACGAGCTGGTGACGGTCGCCACCCTGGCTTCGCGCCAAGCGGGCAAATCGGGCGGCTGAAGCCGCGCATGCTGGGTTGGCTGTTCGGCAGGTCGCCGCGGCCCGCGCCGCCGTCCGACGCGCGCGCGCAACTGGCGCAGGCCTACGCGCACCACCAGGCGGGTCGCCTGGCCGAGGCGCGTGCGGGCTACGAGGCGCTGCTCGCCGCGGACCCGGCCCACTTCGATGCCGTGCACTTGCTCGCCGTGCTTGCGCTGCAGTCGGGCCGGCCTCAGGAGGCTGTGGAATTTGCACGCCGGGCGGTGCAGGCGCAGCCGGCGGACGCCAACGCCCACAACACTCTTGGCGAGGCCTGCAGGGCAGCCGGCGGCCATGCCGACGCGGAGTCCGCCTACCGCCGGGCGATCGCGTTGAATCCGAGCGTTTTCGGCGTGCACATCAACCTGGGCCACTTGCTGCGGCGACTAGGGCGCAATGCCGAGGCGCTCGACTGCTACGCGACATCGGTGGCGCTGCGCCCCGAACTTCCCGACGCTCACGTCCATCTTGGCGAGGCGCTTGCGGCACTGGGCCGATTCGAGGACGCGGCCGCCGAGTTTCGCAGCGCGCTCGAGCGCAATGCAGACTGGGCGCCCGCGCATGCCGGGCTGGGCAACGCGCTGCTGGCGCAGGGTAATGCGGACGAGGCACTGGCCGCGTGCCAGCGGGCGCTTGCGCTGCGCCCGGACCTCGCCGTCATGCATTTCAACGCCGCCAATGCGCTACGCGTGAAAGGCTATGTGGCGGAGGCGATTAGCGCCTACCAGGCGGCCATCGAGCGCGAGCCGGCACTGGCCCCAGCACACAACAACCTGGGCAACCTGCTGCGCGACCAGAACAGGCTGGACGAGGCGCTTGCCTGCTTCGAGCGGGCGCTGACCATCGATCCCGAACTCGCCGAAGCTTGGATCAATGTTGGCGGAGTACTGATGCGCCAGATGCGCCCGGCGGATGCGGCTGAAGTTTTTCGCAGCGCCCTGGCGCGCCAGCCCGGTTTTGCCGAGGCGCACTACGAACTCGGCAACGCGCTGATGAGGCTGGGCGAGCAGGCGCAGGCGCATAGCTGCTACCGCAAGGCGCTCGCCCACGACCCGGAGTTGGTCACGGCGCGCTGGGCGCTTGCCATGTCGCAATTGCCTGCGGTAGCCGGCAAACAGGAACAGCTCGAGCGCGGACGCGAAGCGTTCGGCATCGAACTGGGCGAGCTCGAGCGCTGGTGTGCAACGCGCGGCGCACAGAAAGCTGCGCGCGCGGTGGGCGTGCAGCAACCGTACTACCTCGCCTATCAGGAAGGCGATCACCGCGAGTTGCTCGCCCGCTACGGGCGCTTGTGCACCAGCCTGATGGCGGGCTGGCAGGGCGCGTTCGGCCTCGCGCTGCCCGCGCGCATCACGCGTGCCGAAATGCGCATCGGTATCGTGTCCGCGCACGTTCACGACCATCCGGTGTGGAACTCGATTGTGAAGGGCTGGCTGTCGAAGCTCGACCGCGCGCGCTACGACCTGCGCCTGTTCCACCTCGGCACCGCGAACGACGCCGAGACCGCGTACGCCAAGACCATGGTGACGCACTTTACCTACGGCCGGACCGATTGGCGCGAATGGGCGCCGCTGATCCTCGGCCACCAGCTCGACGTGCTGATCTATCCCGAGATCGGCATGGATCCCACCACCGCCAAGCTCGCCAGCATGCGCCTGGCACCGGTGCAGGCGGCGGCGTGGGGGCATCCGATTACCAGCGGCCTGCCGACCATCGACCATTTCCTGTCCGCGGCGGACCTGGAGCCACCGGAAGGCGCGCAGCACTACACCGAGAAGCTGGTGCGCCTCCCCGGCCTGGGCGTGTGCTGCGACCCGGCGGCAGTCGCGCCGCAGGAGATGAATCCGGCGGCGCTCGGCATCCGCGACGGCGTGCCGCTGCTGCTGTGCGCCGGCACACCGTACAAGTACGCGCCGCGCCACGACGGCGTGTTGGTGGAGATCGCGCGGCGCCTGGGCGAATGCCAGCTGGTGTTCTTCGAATCGCAACCGCGCGAGATGTCGGCGTTGCTGCGCGAGCGCCTCGAGCACAGCTTCGGCCAGGCCGGACTGAAGTTCGCACAGTTTGGGTTGTTCGTTCCCTGGCAAAGCGGCGCGCGCTTTCGCGGGCTGCTCGCGCAGGCCGACGTGTTACTCGACACCATCGGTTTCTCGGGCTTCTACACGGCGCTGCAGGCCATCGGGGCCGGCCTGCCCATTGCCGCCTGGGAAGGACGTTACCTGCGCGGGCGCCTGGCGAGCGGCATCCTGCGGCGCATGGGCCTGGACGAACTGGTGGCGGACACGCCGCAGGCCTATGCGGACATAGCGGTGCGGCTGGCGCAGGATGCGGCGTGGTGGGGCAGTGTGCGCGAGCGCATGCTCGCGGCACGCGCGAAGCTGTATGGCGATACCGAGCCGGTGCGCGCCCTGGAGCGGTTCTTCGAGCAGGCCGTCAGCTAGCCGCGTCGTCGCTTTTCGCGGCGGGCGCGAGATCCGGCTCGCCGCAATGCTGCAGGATCTCGGCGCGCACCCGGTCGCGCAGTCGCAGCGTCGCCGCCCAGTCCGTGCCGTCCGGCGCGATCGGCGCGCATACCGTGACCACGACCGCTGCGCGCCGTGCGTACCAGGTGCCGTCGCGCAACACCGAGCGCACGCCGCGCAGCGCCACCGGCGCCACCGGCACGCCCGCCTGCGCCGCCACCTGGAACGCGCCCGCGCGGAACGCCATCAATCCCGTGCTGCGGGTCAGCGTCCCCTCGGGAAAAATCACGATCGAGGCGCCGCCGCGCGCCGCATCCACCAGCACGTCTGCGTGCTCGGCGCTCTTTTGCACGTCGAAGCGTTCGACGAACAGCGTGCCGAAGCCCGCAAGCAATGCGCGCATCAGCGGATTTTCCTGGAACTCACTCTTGGCGACAAAGCGGTAGGGCCGCGGCCCGAGCAGCGCCACCAGTACCACGGCATCGAGGTAGCTGGTGTGATTCACCGCCAGCACCGCCGGTCCGGCCGGAATCCGCTCTGCACCCCGCACGACGAGCGGGATTCCCGCGGCGCGCAGGAACATGCGGCAGACGGCGCCGCCGACGCGCCAGGTGGCCGGCGGCTTTGCCAGCGCCGCGGTGAGCAGCGCGAACGGGAACAGGAGGCCGAAGGCCAGGTAAACGCGCAGCGCGTAGAGCGCGCCGAGGGCGGCGCGCCAGCTGCGGCGCATTTGCGGCGCGGCGCCCGCCAGCACCAGGCGCAGGAATTGCAGCCACACTGCCTGCGGCCGCACGGACGAAGGGCCGCGTTCGTAGTACTCGCGCGCGGCGACGCGGCGGATCTTGCCGCTCGAGGTCTTGGGTACGGTGGCCGGCGGCGCGAGCACGATGTCGTCGGCGGGCGCTCCGATCAGGCTGAGCGCGAGTTCGTTGATCATGCGCTTGAGGCTCTCGTGGCGCGAGGCGTCGGGATTGCGCATCTCGGCCAGCACCACCACGCGCTCGGTGCCGGTGGCCGCGTCCCTGCTGCCGAACACCGCGACGCAGCCGCGACGCACGCCGGCGAGGTCGCCGACCGCCTGCTCCAGCTCGTAGGGGCTGATGTTGCGGCCGCCGCGGATGATAATGTCCTTTTCGCGGCCGGTGATGTAGACCATGCCCTCCTTGAGGTAGGCGCGGTCGCCGGTATTCACCCATTCGCCGGCGAACAGGTTCTTGGTCGCCGCCGGATTGCGGTAATAGCCCGAGGTGGCCGAAGGTCCGCGGAACTGCAGCAGTCCCTCCTGGCGGTCGGGCAGCTCGAGGCCCGCCGCGTCCACCACGCGCAGGTCATGGCCCTCGACGACGTGGCCGCAGCCGACCACCTTGAGTGGCGCCGGGTCGTCGGGCTGCGCCAGCACCGCTTCGCCGGTCTTCGAAAAGCTCTCGCGGTCGAGCGCGTCCATGCGCCAGGGTTCGCCTGGCGTGGTGAAGGCCACGCCCACTGTGCATTCCGCGAGGCCGTAGCAGGGGGAGAAGGAGGTTTTCCTGAATTTGTATTTTGAAAACTTGTCGCCAAAAGCAAGCAGCGTTTCCGGGCTCACCGGCTCGGCGCCGTTGAAGGCGAAGCGCCAGGACGACAGGTCGATGCCCTCCATCTCCTCGTCGGTGATGCGGCGCAGGCACAGCTCGTAGGAGAAATTGGGTCCTCCGGAAAGGGTGCCGCGGTGGCGGTGGATGGCGCGCATCCAGCTCCCGGGGCGCGACAGGAAGGCGAGCGGCGACATCAGCACCACCGGAAAGCCGAGGAACATGGTGGCGAAGCATCCGCCGATCAGGCCCATGTCGTGATACAGCGGCAGCCAGCTCACGAACACATCGCCGGGTCCCGCGCTCACCGCCTTGCCCATCGCCTGCACGTTGACCAGCAGATTCGCGTGCGACAGGACCACGCCCTTGGGATTGCCGGTGCTCCCCGAGGTGTACTGCAGGAAACCGATATCGCCGCCTTTTCTGCGCACCGGCACGAAACCCGCGCCGCTGCCCTCCAGGTCGGCGGGCATCAGCACGGCGCGCAGGCTTTCCACCTGCGCGCGCAGCAGGTAGGCCAGCGCCTTCGCCTCCGGGACGGTGATCATGATCGTCGCGCCGGCGCTCTTCAGGATGCCGACGTGCCGCGTCATGTGGTCTTCGATGGTGGTCAGGCGCGCCGGCGGGTACAACGGCACCGGCACGCCGCCCGCGAGCAGCACGCCATAGAAGGAGTACAGGTACTCTTTGCAGGTCGGCAGCATGATCGCCACCATCTGCCCCGGCTGCAGGCCCGCCTGCGCGAGGCGCGCGGCGTAGCCGAGCGCACCGTCGTAGAGCTGGCGGTAGGTGAGCGGGGTTTCTTTTCCTTCCTCGTACAGGTGCACCGTGAGCCGGTCGGGCTGGCGCTCGACGTGGTACTCGAGCGCTTCGGTGAGCGTCTGCGCCTGCAGAGGCGGGCGCACGTCGGTGGACTGCGAGAGGCTGGCGACGCTGGTGTCCGCGGCGCGCGGCGCGTGGCCGGCGCTGCTCAGCAGGAAGCGCAGCAGGTCGCGCGGGGTTTCGCTGGTGGCGAGCGCCTGTTCGGGCAGGCTCGCGCCGAATTCGCGCTCCAGGCGCAGCACCAGTTCCACGCGCGCCAGGCTGTCGAGGCCCAGTTCCCTTTCCAGCGAACTGTCGAGCGCGACGTGGGGCTCGACGCTGGGACGCGCTTCGCGCGCTACCGCTTGCACTACGCTGAGCAGCTTGTTCGCGTCGATCGCGCCGGCGGCCTGATGCATGGCGTGGCGAGTGTACACTCGTGCGCAGCATGTCCGCCGACGCGCTGCAGCAATCCGCGCTCGCACCGCTGCTCGCGGTGGCGCGCGAAGTGTCGTTCATGAAAGGTGCGCGCCTCGCGCGCCAGGGCGAGGCGGCGCGCGGGGCGTTCCTGATCCGCTCCGGCGAGGCCGAGGCGCAGGTGAGCCTGCCGGGCGGTGGCATGCTGAGCGTCGCTTCGTTTGGTCCCGGCACGATGTTCGGCGAGATGGCGCTGATCGAGCGCGGCGTGTGCTCCGCGACGGTGGTGGCGAAGACCAACGTGGAGGGCTGGTTCGTCGGGCGCGACGATTTCCGCGCGCTGGTGGCGAGCCGCGATGCGCGGGCTTTCGAAGTGCAGCGCGCGATCACGCGCACGCTCGCGGAGCGGCTGCGGGCATTGAATGCGAAAGTGCGCGAGCACCCGGCGCAGGAAGATCGGCCGGTGCGGGAAGCGCCGCCCGCGGGCGATCCGCTGGCGAAAGTGAAGCGGTCGAATCGGGCTTCGTTCGACTGGAAAGCCTTTCTGCCGATCCTGCCGTTCTTCGAAGGCTTCGATGCCGACGAGGCGGATGAGTTGATTGCCTCGGCCAAGGTGCTGGAACTTCCGCGCGGCGCGTGGCTGTTCGCGCAGGGCCAGCCCGCGCCGACCTGCTTCCTGGTGCTGCGCGGCGCGGCCGAGGTGTTCACCGAAACCAGGGGCCGCGAGCGGCGCGTGGCGATCGCCGGTCCGGGCGAACTCGTGGGCTACATGGCGACGCTGGATGGAGCGCCGCATGGCGGAAATGCGCGCGTGCGGGAGTCGGCGGCGCTGCTCGAGTTTCCGCGCGAGGCGCTGCTCGAGATCTACAACGGCGCCTCGGCTGTGTCAGTGAGCCTGCAGCACGCCTTCCAGCGCAGCCTGCTGAAGTCCCTGGCGCGCACCAACACCCTGCTCACGCGGCTGATCGCGCATGACCGCCTGAGCGCGGCGAGCGAGAAGGCGAAAGAGCTGGAAACGGCGTTGCACGGGCAAATGTGGCGTTCGGACAAGACACTTGGATGAAGGTACTTTGACGACGGGCAGTTCGGGCATGCCCTTCTCCGGCGGGCGGGTGCGCATCCACTGGCTCGGCTCCTCTACTGGAGGCAGCCTCGTTCCGAGGCAAGACGTTTGCCTATTTGAGCCTTCGATCAAGCTTCGTTAGTTGTGCGCCAACAGCCTAATGCGGCACGGGCTCAACGGTTGAGGTTCTTCATCTCGCGCCTGAGCGCTTCGATGTTATTCGCGTGCAGTTCAACGCTGTCCTTGTACGGCTGCAAGCGAGCGTAGGCGCGCTCATCGCCAGAGCGCATCGCTTCCTGCTCGGTAAGTTCCCTTCTTGCCTCGGCGAGCAGTTGCTGTTCGGTCGCCAACTCCTTTTCGAGGATCTCGCGCTGGCGTTCCCTGGCAAGCGAGCGCTCCGTCATGGACTCCGTTGGGAAGCGCGGGTCCACTTTGCCTGCGGGTTTTTCCGCCGGCGGGGCCGGTGAATCGCGGTACACAGGCGGTGCGGGAGGAGCATGGCGATAAATCACCACCGGCGGCTGGTAGTAGTACTGAGGGTGGTGTAGTTCTCCTTTCGGCTTTTTCTTGTGCTGATGCCGGCGGTGCTCCTTCCGGTCGTCGTCATCGTCGTCCGCAAGCACCGGGGCGGCGGCGAGCAGCGCGCTACCTGCGAGCATTGCGATGGATAGTCTTTTCAGCGTCATGGCAAGCTCCCGTTGAAATGTGCCTGCGTCATTTCACGCGCATCGCCGCCCGCCGTGTACGCAGAAAGTGCAACATCTGTAACAGCGTGTTAAGTTCGCGCCGCAGAAGCGGACTTATGTCACGGAACCTGACCTGACTCGTATAGACGAAGGGCGAATGCTCACACAGCGATGACGGAAGAACTCGAATACGTCAAGCAGATCAAGCTCGGCCTGAAGGTTTCGGGGGCGAAGATCCTCGAGCGCCGCACGCGAGGATTGGCGCTGATCAGGAGGCAGCTGATTGCCATGCTGGTGCGCGACACGGCGTACCGCGGCGACTCGAGCCTCGCGTTTCGCTGGCGCGGCCTCGGGAAATTGGCCAATTCGCGCACGCTGACGGACGCCGCTTTCGATCTCGTCATGCACGGCGGAGCCAGGGAAATCAAGGGCCGGTTCCCGGACCTTTGGGTGTTGTGTTACCCCGAGGATGCCGAAGTGAAGGAAAAGGTGGAGACCGAGCTCGGCAACATTTGCGCGCAGTTTGGCAAGCAGTAGCAGTCACGCCCTAGGCTACGGGCAGCCGCCGATAACGGACACCGCATGAACGACATGATGGCGACGCCGGCAGACGTGAGTGTGATTGGCCTCACCATCAGGGAATTCGCTCGCCAGCCCGTCGCGGACCAGGCGAGACTCAAGGCGCAACTCGAGGCATTGGCGGCCATCGCGATCCAGTCGGTGGGGGCGGCCGATCGTGTCGTCCTGGAGGCGCCGGAGGGGCTGGTGGTCACGGTCCTCGGCAGCCCGGAAGACGCGTTGCAGGTCGCCGAGCGTGCGCAAGCGGGCGCGGCGGATCTGCCGCTTTGCATCGGCGTGAATCATGGGCCCGTGAAGCTGGGTTCGGATCCGGGCGGCGGGCACACGCTCATCGGAGACGGCATCGTCGGTGCCGTGACTCTGTCAAACCTTGCGACCCGGGGGCGCTTCCTGATTTCGCGCTCGTTTCGCGAGGCGCTCGCCGCCTTCGCGCCGCACCGGGCGGCCGAGTTCAGTTCGGTCGGGGTCGTGACCGATGACAATGTGCGGACGCACGAGCTTTTCACATTCGACCCCGCAGCGCGAGTCGCGCGAAAGCGGCGGCTGATCATGATCGGGGCGCTCGCCGTAGTCGCTGCTGTAGGCGCGGGCGTGGCGGTTCGGGTGGTGCGCAGCGACGCGAGCCGCCCCGCGATCATCGGATTCCAGATTGTGCCGAAAGGGGACATCTTCGTCGACGGCGAGCTGAAAGGCAGTAGTCCGACGCTGACGCGGCTCGAGGTGAGTCCCGGCGTCCACACGATCGAGGTCCGCAGCGCGGGCTATCCCCCGCTTCGACTCGAGATGAACTTGAAGCCGGCAGAGGAAATTAGGGTGACGCACGAATTCGCCACCGCGAAGAAGACCGAGAAAGGCCGGATAGACAGGAAAGTCGAAAGGTTCGTCGACGATTGGCGCCGGCGGCTCGGTCTGTAACGCGTGAGCGCCCCGTCCATCCCCCAGCTCGGCCGTTACCGGATCATCGCGGAGCTCGGCCGCGGGGCGATGGGAGTGGTGTATAGGGCAGAGGATCCCTCGCTAAACCGCACGGTCGCCATCAAAACCATCCTGATGGCGGCCGAAACGGAGGAACGCGCCGAATACGAAGCCCGCTTCAATCAGGAAGCGAAGGCGGCCGGCGGACTGAACCATCCCAATATCGTCACCATTCACGACATCGGCCGCGAGGGGGACGTCGCCTACATGGCGATGGAGCTGCTGGACGGAGTCGACTTGCGCGCGCTCATGAAACGCGGGGGCCTGCCGCTCGCTCTCGCCTTCGACATCGGGGCCCAGGTGGCGGAGGGGCTCGCTTTCGCGCACGAGCACGGCGTGGTTCACCGCGACATCAAGCCCGCCAACATCATGATCGTGCACGGCCGGCAAGCGAAGATCATGGATTTCGGCATTGCCAGGATGCGTCTGTCCGACGCGCTGACGCAGGCCGGCTCGATGCTCGGATCGCCGAAGTACATGTCCCCGGAACAGGCGAACGGGCAGAGGGCGGACCATCGATCGGACATTTTTTCGCTCGGCGTCACGCTTTACGAGATGGTGCTCGGCGTACCGCCGTTTTCGGCGGACGATCTCGCGCAGTTGATGTTCCAGTTGTCGACCGCCGCTCCGCGCCCGCCGAGCTCCGTCAATCCGGCGGTGCCCGGCATGTTCGACCTGATCGTCGCCAAGGCCCTCGAAAAACTTCCGGACGGCCGCTACCAGAACGCGCGCGATCTCGCGGTCGACTTGCGCGCCTGCCGGGCCGAGCTTTCCGGTCAGCGTGCCACGACCGGAGTAAGCGGGAGTGCGCCGGTGGACCTCGAGCTTGCAAAGACCCAGGTCGTTACCGACAAGACGCAAAAGCTCGGGGCTACCGTACTTGCCAATATGAAGACGATGCAGTTCGCGCTATCGCGCCGCTTCGACTCTTCTGCCGCCCTGCGGCTGCTCGCGACGCCGCAGGAAGTGACCTCTGCCTCGCGCGCGATGCGTTGGCCGATGGACCCAAAGCGCTGGCTTGCGGACCTCTATCAACGCATATTGAGCGCAACCATTGCTGCGGCCATCATTGCCGGCCTCCTGATTGCGCTCGTCTGAGCCGGGCGGGCAGACGAATAGGGACTAATTTCGCTGAGCGGGGGCCTCAGCGGGGGTCATGAAACCGAAATACGCGGCTGCGACTCCGAGCACGAAGTGCAGCCAGACGTCGTTGCCGTAAATCGGGATCAGGCCGAACAGCGTATTGGTTGCGGGCAGCAGCCCCAGAATTACCAGCAGGCCGTATGCGACCGCCACGATCTGCGTGTAAACGCGCGGCGCAAACAAACCACCGTACGCGACAAGCCCAAATATGCCGAATAGAACGTGCACGAGATTGTGGAGCACATTCACCGGCAGCAATCCCATGACCAGCCCATAGCCCATGGTCACTGTGAGCGGCGGCGCGCCTGAAGGAACCGGATGCAGCATTCCCGGAACGAAGCCACTGGCGCCGGCAAGCAGGAATACGACGCCCAAGACGAGCGCGAACGTTCGAGTACTCATTCTGGTTGCTCCTTGTGATCTGGTCGACTCAGAGCGACTTCAGGAATTCGACGAGGTCGGCTTTCTGTGCGGCTTTGAGCTTCAGCTTGAACAGACGGTTATAGTGATCGACCACCGCCGGGAGATCCGGCGCACTGCCATCATGAAAATACGGCGGATGCTGCCAAAGTCCTCGCAAAGGCGTCGTCCGATATTTTTTTGTGGCGGTCCGGGCAGCATACCTTGGATCCGTGCCGACCTCCGCCGGATCGTGCAGGAATGGCACGGTCCGAGTGGGTCCGCTCAGAACGTCCGTGAAGTTCGGCGACCGATGGCACATGGCGCATCCGGCTTCGTCGCGGAACAGGCGTTTGCCGCGATCGGCTGCCGCGCGATCAAAGCTTCCTTTCGGAGGCTTCGGGGTACGCAGACTCAGTTGATACTCCAGCAACGCCGCCAGCTTCGGGGTGACGAGATCCGGCGTCTGCGTAATGAAGAGTCCGATGCGTGGATCGCTGAAGTTTCCCTGCCCGCCCATCTGCGACACGCCCACGTAGCTGTTCCAGTACGAAATGGGCCCATCGCCGGTGAACGTCTCGAAGCCGACCCCCTTCAACCCATAGATCGGCGGAAGGACAACCGGCAGCGACGGAGTGTTCAGTGACACGAGGTTCGTGCCGTCGAACGCATGGTGGCGGGGATCATATTTGCCAGGGCCCCAGGCGTTGAACTCTGCCTTGGTGGCCGCATCCAGCGCCGGCGAGAGTGCCACGATCGCCCCCACGTTCAGATCAGTGTTCGCCCATCCGTCCAGCCGCCGGCCGATTCCCGTGGTGAAGGAGTTGTCGACCGAGGAGTGGCACAGGGCGCACGTGATGCCGACGCTGGTGAGTTGCCCCGTGTTGTTGACTTTGCCCTGCACCCCGACGACCGCATTCAGCCGCAACAATTCGACGGTCACAGCGGGGTTGGTCAGGTCGACCTCACCGGCCCGCAACGCGGCGATGATGTTCCGTGGCAAGGCCTCGACATCGACCTTGAGGCCCACCGCCAGCGCGGTCGCCGGGGGGACCGTTGCAATAACTTCGTGCATCCGCAATACATCGGTCCACAACTGCTCGTCGCCGAAGGTGTCGTAGCGGAAGATCTGCCTGCCTTCTTCGTGCGCTCGCCTGGATGCTTGCGCTTGAGCATTTTCCCGTTCCTCGGCACTCGATAGGGGCCCGATGAGGAGGGGAAGCCCGACCAGAATGGCAACCGCCAATGGAAAAATCGCTCGATGTCTCATGGAAATCCTTTCCGCAAACTATCAAAGGACTATCTGCCACCCAGCGGCGGACGCTCGGTGCGGTAAGGAACATTTGGCGGGCGGAATACTTGCCGACCCGTGGAATAGAACGCACGGATGAGATGTGCTCTAGCGCAACGCAGTGTCGCGGGCGAGTGCCAGGCCGGGATCGGCCCGGACGCCTTACCCATCAATCAAGCAACCGCACCGCAACACGAGGCCGGCCGTGGCGGATCTCGGCGAAGAGTGCCCCGTACTCGGGCAGCTCGACCCACGCGGAGGTGTCTTTGGTCAGCGGCTCCGAGGCGACGATGATGGAGTCCGCGTTCTCGGCGCCGCCCGACATCCTCCACTCGCCGTCGCGCAGCGCGTAGACGCGCCCGAGGGTGTACCAAAGCGACAGGAAACTGAGGTTCGCCTCGTGCAGCTTCGACGGGTCCTCGGTGCGGTAGCGCCCGAAATCGAAGCAGTAGCGCACCGCGGCGAGCTGGCTGCCGTTGGCGATGAACAGGTTCACCGAAGACGACACATCGATGCCCAGTTCGGCCCGGGCTTCGCGAAGGATGCTCAAGGTCCGCTCGATCGCCTCGAACGCCGACTTCTCGGTGGCGGGTTTCAAGGCATCGGGCAGCTGCGACACGAACAGCGCGTAGATCCATTCGCTGTCGGTGGTGCCCCGGATTTGCGCCAGGAACTCCGTCTTCATGTGCCGCGCCAGCAGCGGCTTCATCTGCGCAATACCGGCGAGGTCGCCGTTGTGCGCCAGGCACCAGGGCAGGCCCTCGAACTGGAACGGGTGGACGTTCTGCAGGGAGATGTCCACCGTGGTGGAGTATGCGACACCGCGCACGTGGCCGAGAACGCAGACCGCATGGACCTTTTCTGCCAGGTTCTTGAGATTGCGGTCGAATACCGGCAGCGAAGGGGAGCCGTAGGCAAAGGGCTTCTCCGGCGCGTGCGAGGAAGCGTCCCACGCGCGCAGGCCGAAGCCCGCAAGGTTGAGCATGTGCAGCATCTTGGGCATATAACTCTGACGGATGAGGGCCGAGTCGGGCTGGAACAGCAAAGTGTCCAGCAGCACGGGCTGTCCGAGGTAGAGCAGGGCGCGGCACATGGTTCGTCTACTGCCCCGTTGTCAAGTGTCCAACCGTGCGGCTCCCGGGGCCGCGATAGGTGCAGCTCTGGCCGGACGAATCGCGCCGCACCGTGACGCGCGCGAGCGGAGCAAAGCGCGGCGCGAGCCGCCGCCATAGCCAGAGTGCAAGATTCTCCAGGCTCGGCTGGGCGAGGCCCTCGACCTCGTTCAGCAGCCGGTGATCGAGCGCCGCGCGCAGGTCTGCGCAAGCGCTCTCCAGTTCGCCAAAGTCCGCGACGAAGCCGGTGCGTGGATCGGGTTCACCCTCAAGCGCCACCTCGACCTGGAACGAGTGTCCGTGCATGCCGCGGTAGAGGTGGCCTTCGGGGTAGCTGCCGAAGTAGTGCGCAGCGTCGAAGCCGAACCGGTAACAGATTTCCATCGCTCTATGGTATGCCGAGGAGCTTGTGGATTTGCAGGCTCAGCCGCCAGCGCGGGTGAGCGAGACAGTAGTCGACCGCCAGCCGCGTATTCGCCGCGCGCACCGGGCCGTCCATCGGCTGCAGGAAGAAATGTTTGAATCGCATGCGCTCGAATAGTTCCGGTTCGGCACCGGCCTGCGGGAATACCAGCTTCAGTTCGTCGCCGCATTCCACCCGGAGCGCGGCGCCCGCCTTGGGGCTCACGCACACCCAGTCCATGCCGCGCGGCACGGCCTGCGTGCCGTTCGTCTCCACCGCCACGCGGAAGCCGCGCGCATGCAGGGATTCGACAAGCACTTCATCGAGTTGCAGCAGCGGCTCGCCGCCTGTGCACACGACAAACCTGCCCGAACCGGCATCCGCCGGCCACGCTGCGTCGATCGCGTGAGCGAGTGCGTCGGCGGTCCCGAAGCGACCGCCGCCCGGCCCGTCAGTGCCGACAAACTCCGTATCGCAGAATTTGCACACCGCACCCGCGCGATCCTGCTCGCGCCCGGACCACAGGTTGCAGCCCGCAAAGCGGCAGAACACGGCGGGCGTGCCTGCATTGGCGCCCTCACCCTGCAGCGTGTAGAAGATTTCCTTTACCGCGTAGGACATGGTTTGACTATAGTCCCCAAGCGCTTGACCGCAGTCAAGAAAGTGGCCTGCCCGGCTGCCGGATAATGTTCGGCAACATGGGGATGCGATGAAAGCACGCGGAACGCCCAAGGGACGCAGCGTCGATCCGCAGGCGCTGGAGGAGGTCAGGGCGCTGCTTGGCGAAGAACCGCGCCGCCGCGACCTGCTGATCGAGCACCTGCACCGGATCCAGGACCGTTACGGCCACCTCTCGGCGGCGCGCCTCGCGGCGCTCGCGCAGGAGATGCGCCTCTCGCTCGCCGAAGTGTACGAGGTGGCGACCTTCTACCACCACTTCGACGTGGTGAAGGAGGGCGAAACGCCGCCGCCCGCGCTCACGGTGCGCGTCTGCGACTCCATCGCCTGCGAGATGGCGGGCGCGCAGGACCTGCTGAACAAGCTGCCCGCGATCCTCGGCAAGGACGTGCGCGTGATCCCGGCGCCCTGCGTGGGCCGCTGCGAAGTCGCGCCCTGCGCAGTGGTGCACCAGAACCCGGTGGGCAACGCCACGGTGGACAAGGTGCGGGCGGAAGTCGAGAAGAAGGCTCTGCAGTGTCCCGAGCCTTCATATATCGATTACGCCGGCTACCGGAAAGGCGGCGGCTACAAGCTGCTCGCCGAATGCCTTGCGGGCGAGCGCAGGCGCGATGACCTCACCAAGCTCATGGAAGACTCGGGCCTCAGGGGCCTGGGCGGCGCCGGCTTTCCCGCTGGCCGCAAGTGGCGCCTGGTCGCCGCCGAGCCCGAACCGCGCCTGATGGCGGTGAATATCGACGAAGGCGAGCCGGGTACCTTCAAGGACCGCTGGTACCTGGAGCGCGATCCGCATCGGTTCCTGGAAGGAATGCTGATCGCCGCGTGGTGCGCGGGCGTCGGCGAAATCTACGTTTACCTTCGGGACGAATACGCCGGCTGCCGCGCGGTGCTGGAGCGGGAATTGGCAAAGCTGAAGAACAACCTGCCCTGCGCGCTGCCGCCGATCCATCTGCGGCGCGGCGCCGGCGCCTACATCTGCGGCGAAGAGTCCGCGATGATCGAATCGATCGAGGGCAAGCGCGGCATGCCGCGCCTGCGCCCGCCTTACGTGGCGCAGGTGGGCCTGTTCGGCGTCCCCACGCTCGAGCACAACATGGAAACGGTGCACTGGGTGCGCGAGATCGTGGAGAAGGGGGCGCAGTGGTTCGCCTCGCACGGCAGGCACGGCAGGAAGGGACTGCGCGCCTTCTCGGTGTCGGGCCGCGTGAACAAGCCGGGTATGCACCTCGCCCCCGCAGGCATCACGGTGAAGGAACTGATCGAGGAGTATTGCGGCGGCATGCTGGAAGGCCAAGAGTTCTATGCCTACCTGCCGGGGGGCGCCTCGGGCGGTATCCTGCCGGCTGCGAAAGGCGACATCCCGCTCGATTTCGACACGCTGCAACCGCACGGTTGCTTCATCGGTTCGGCGGCGATCGTCATCCTGTCGCAGCACGACAAGGCCGCCGCGGCGGCGAAGAACCTGATGAAGTTCTTCAAGGAAGAGTCCTGCGGCCAGTGCACGCCCTGCCGCGTCGGCACGGCCAAGGCGCTCGCGCTGATGCACGAAAAGAGCTGGAACCAACCGCTGCTGTCTGAACTCTCGCAGGCGATGATGGACGCCTCCATCTGCGGCCTGGGCCAGGCGGCGCCGAACCCTGTACAGTGCGTCATGAAGTACTTCCCTCACGAGGTGGCGTGATGGACCGGGTAAGCACCCGGCAACTGGCGACGCTGCCGATCGAATTCAAGCTCAACGGCAAGACGGTGGTCGGGCGCCCCGACGAGAGCATCCTCGAGACCGCCCAGCGCCATGGTGTCGAGATCCCGCGCCTGTGCTACATGCCGGGACTGCGGCCCGACGGCAACTGCCGCGCCTGCGTGGTGGAGATCAAGGGCGAGCGCACGCTTGCGCCTTCCTGCTGCCGCTTTCCGCAGGAAGGCATGGAGGTCACCAGCGACTCCGCGCGCGCCGTGCTGTCGCAGAAGATGGTGCTGGAGCTGCTGCTCTCCGACATGCCGGAGAAGGAGTACCGCAAGGACTCCGAGCTCGACCAGTGGGCGCAGAAACTCGAGGTCGGACTGCCGCGCTTCAAGGCGCGCCACCAGCCCAGGGCGGACCTCTCGCATCCCGCGATTGCAGTAAACCTCGACGCCTGCATCCAGTGCACGCGCTGCCTGCGCGCCTGCCGCGAGGAGCAGGTGAACGACGTCATCGGCTACGCCTCGCGCGGCGAGCACGCGAAAATCGTGTTCGATTTCGACGATCCGATGGGCGCCTCCACCTGCGTAGCCTGCGGCGAGTGCGTGCAGGCCTGCCCGACCGGTGCGCTGATGCCGGCGCGCGAAGTCGGATTGCAGCCTATCGACAAGACCGTGGACTCGGTGTGCCCGTTCTGCGGCGTGGGCTGCCTGCTTACCTACCATGTAAAAGAGAACGTGATCCAGTTCGTCACCGGCAAGGACGGCCCCTCGAACCACGGGCGCCTGTGCGTGAAGGGGCGCTACGGCTTTGACTACGCGCACCATCCGCACCGGCTGACGAAACCGATGATCCGCAGGCCGGGCGTGAAGAAGTCGGCCGACTTCAAGGTGGACCCGGGCAACTGGGGCGAGGTGTTCCGCGAGGCGACCTGGGAGGAGGCACTGGGCCTCGCCGCAGCGGGCCTCAGGCGCATCCGCGATCAGGATCGCGGCGCGCTCGCCGGCTTTGGCTCGGCGAAGGGCTCGAACGAAGAGGCCTACCTGTTCCAAAAGCTGGTGCGGACCGGCTTCGGCTCGAACAACGTGGATCACTGCACGCGGCTGTGTCACGCCTCGTCAGTCGCCGCGCTGCTCGAAGGTATCGGCTCGGGCGCGGTGTCCAACCAGGTCAACGACGTGGCGAACTCCGAGGTGATCTTCCTCATCGGCGCCAACCCGACCTCGAACCACCCGGTGGCGGCGACCTGGCTGAAGAACGCGGCGAAGCACGGCGCCAAGCTGATCGTCGCCGACCCGCGCCGCACCGATCTGGCGCTCTATGCCGCGCACTACCTGCAGTTCAATCCGGACACCGACGTGGCGCTGTTGAACGCGATGATCCACACGATCATCGACGAGGGCCTGGTGAACGAACAGTTCGTCAAGGACCGCACCAGCGGTTTCGAAGCGCTGAAGGAAAACGCGAAAGACTACGCGCCCGAGATCATGGCGCCGATCTGCGGCGTCCCGGCGCCCACCATCCGCGAGGTGGCGCGGCTCTACGCGACCTCGAAAGCGTCGATCATCCTGTGGGGCATGGGCATCAGCCAGCACGTGCACGGCACCGACAACGCGCGCTGCCTGATCGCGCTCACGCTGATGACCGGGCAGGTCGGGCGCCCGGGCACCGGCCTGCACCCGCTGCGCGGCCAGAACAACGTGCAGGGCGCGTCGGACTCGGGCCTGATTCCGATGATGTACCCGGACTACCAGCGCGTCGCGGCCCCGGAGGCCAGGCAACGATTTGAAAAGTTGTGGGGCGCCAAGCTCGATCCCAAGCCCGGCCTCACGGTGGTCGAGATCATGAATGCGGCCTATGACGGCAAGATCCGCGGCATGTACATCATGGGCGAGAATCCGGCGATGTCGGACCCGGACCTCGCGCATGCGCGCGCCGCGCTGGCGAAGCTCGAGCACCTGGTGGTGCAGGACATCTTCCTGACCGAGACCGCCTACCTCGCCGACGTGGTGCTGCCCGCCACCGCCTGGCCGGAGAAGGACGGCACCGTCACCAACACCGACCGCATGGTGCAGCTGGGCAGGAAGGCGCTGGATGCGCCCGGCGATGCGCGCCCCGACCTGTGGATCACGCAGGAGCTGGCGCGGCGCATGGATCTGCAGTGGAACTACGCCGGGCCGAAAGAGGTGTGGCAGGAGATGCGCGGCTGCATGGACTCGATCCGCGGCATCACCTGGGAGCGCCTGGAGCGCGAGTCCTCGGTGACCTACCCCTGCGAGAACGAAGGCGATCCGGGCGAGCCGGTGGTGTTCCAGACGCATTTCCCTACCGCCACCGGGCGCGGCAAGTTCGTGCCGGCGGACCTGATCTGGGCCAATGAGCGGCCGGACCGCGAATACCCGATGGTGCTGATCACCGGGCGCCAGCTCGAGCACTGGCACACCGGCGCGATGACGCGCCGCGCCGGCGTGCTCGACGCGCTCGAGCCCGAGCCGGTGGCGTCGCTCCATCCGCTCGATCTCGCGGCCCTCAAGGCGCAACCCGGCGAGGTGGTGACGGTGGAATCGCGCCGCGGCAGGATTTCCCTCTATGCGCGCGCCGACGCCGGCACGCCGCGCGGCGCGGTGTTCATCCCGTTCGCGTTCCAGGAAGCGGCCGCCAACCTGCTCACCAACCCGGCGCTCGACCCCGTCGGCAAGATTCCGGAGTTCAAGTACTGCGCGGTCAAGCTGACCAAGGGCGGCCCACGCCCGGCGGATCCGGGCTACGGCAAGGGGCGCACGCTCGGCCTGCTCAATAGTTGAACTTCAGTCCCCGGCCGATCACGATCAGCTCGACGTAGGAGCTGCCATTGTGGTTGGTCGGCGAAAAGCCCACCGCGTAGCCCCCCGCATCGAAGCTGTGCATGCCGTCGAGGGCCTGCATCAGGCGCTCGCGCGTGGGACGCGGCCCGGCGCGGCGCAACGCCTCGACCGTCACCTTGGCGCCGATGTAGGACTCGAGCGAGGTGAAGGAATAATCTTTCCTGCCGAGTTGCTGCTCGATCGCCGCCTGGTATTCAATCACGATCGGCAGCGAACGCTTGGTTGGCGGCGGCACCACGCTCGCCACGATGACCCCCGCGCCGTCCTTGCCGAGTTCCTTGGCGAGCGGGCTCGCGCCCGGGAAGGAATTGCTCGCCATCTGCGCGCCCAGCCCGGAGCGGCGCGCGAGCTTGATGAAATCGGCGCTTGCCTTGTACAGGGTGGTGAGGATCACGACGTCGGGGTTGCCCGCGGCGACCTCCTGCACGCCGGCCGCGATGTCCGGCTTGGCCCGGTCCTTGAACGAGGCCACCGAGACCGTGTCGAGATTTCGCTGCTTGAGCGCGCGCGCGACCGCCGCGTGGTTCTCGCGCCCCACCACGTCGTCGTAGTAGACGATGGAGAAGCGCTTCACGCCGAGCGGCACGAAGTGCTCGACCACCTTCTCCAGCTCATCGGCGTAGCTGCCGCGCATGTTGTACACGTGCTTGTTGAACACGCGCATCGGATCGGCGCCGGTGAACGGCGCCAGGAACGGCACGCCGTGCCTGGCCACGATGGGCAACGCGGGCCGCGACAAGGTGGCGCTGGCATAGCCGAACAGCGCGAACACGCCGGTCTCCTCCACCAGCTGCTTCGTGTTTGCTTCCGCGCGCGGCACCTGGTTGGCGTCGTCCAGCGTCAGCAGTTCGATCCGGCGGCCGTGCACCCCGCCGGCGGCGTTCACCCTGGCGAAATAGGCGAGCGCGCCATTGCGGATGTCGTTGCCCAGCTCGGCGTTGGCGCCGGTGAGTGGCGCCGACTGCCCGATCACCAGCGTCGTGGCGGTCAGTCCCGGCAATGGCTGGGCCTGCGCCTGCGGGCCCGCCAGCAGGATCGCCCACAGCATCGCCGCCGCCGCGCGTGTCAACGTCATTCTCAGAACCTCCCGGCGGGGATTCTGGTGAGGCGCTTGACTTCAGTCAAGGCCGCGCCGCTCGCCGTGCGGTGAGAATTCGCGCAACTCTCGGGAGACCTGCACATGCCTTCGGATATCGAAATCGCCCAGGCGGCGAAGCTGCAACGCGTCAGCAAAGTGGCGCTCGAGCGGCTGGGCATCGCAGAGGAGCACCTCGAGCCCTACGGCCACTACAAAGCCAAAGTAGCGCTGAAATACCTGAACACGCTGAAAGCGAAGAAGAACGGCAAGCTGATCCTGGTGACGGCCATGACGCCCACGCCGGCCGGCGAGGGCAAGACCACCACCACCGTGGGCCTGGGCGACGCGCTCAACCACATCGGCAAGAAGGCGGTGATCTGCCTGCGCGAACCCTCGCTCGGCCCGGTGTTCGGCATGAAGGGCGGCGCGGCCGGCGGCGGCTACGCGCAGGTGGTGCCGATGGAGGACATCAACCTGCATTTCACCGGCGACTTCGGCGCCATCCAGCTCGCCAACAACCTGCTGGCGGCGCTGCTCGACAATCACATCCACCACGGAAACGAATTGGGCATCGACGTGCGGCGCATCGCCTGGAAGCGGGTGCTCGACATGAACGACCGCGCGCTGCGCAACGTGGTGGTCTCGCTCGGCGGGCCGGGCAACGGCTACCCGCGCGAAGACGGCTTCGACATCGTGGTGGCCTCCGAAGTGATGGCGATCTTCTGCCTCGCCACCTCGCTCGAGGACCTGAAGAAGCGCCTGGGCAACATCGTCGTCGCCTATACGCGCGAGCAACAGCCGGTCACGGCACGCGATCTCAATGCGCATGGCGCGATGACCGTGCTGCTCAAGGACGCGCTGGCGCCGAACCTGGTGCAGACGCTGGAGAACAACCCGGCGTTCATCCACGGCGGCCCGTTCGCCAATATCGCGCACGGCTGCAACTCGGTGATCGCGACGCAAAGCGCGCTCAAGCTCGCCGACTACGTGGTGACGGAAGCCGGCTTCGGCGCCGACCTGGGCGCGGAGAAGTTCCTCGACATCAAGTGCCGCAAGAGCGGGCTGCGCCCGGACGCGGCGGTGATCGTCGCCACCATCCGCGCCCTCAAGTACCACGGTGGCGTGGAGGTCAAGGAAGTGAACAAGGAAAATGTCGCCGCGCTGGAAAAGGGCCTGGTCAATCTCGAGCGCCACGTCGAGAATGTGACGCAGGTCTACGGCATGCCCTGCGTCGTGTCGATCAACCGCTTCACCTTCGATACGCCGGCCGAACTCGAGCTGCTGGACGCCCGCATGAAGAAGCTGGGCGTTCCGGTGGTCCTCGCCACGCACTGGAGCGACGGCGGCAAGGGCGCGGCCGAGCTGGCGCGGATCGTCGTCGGGTTGTGCGACCAGCCCTCGCGGCCGGCCTTCGTCTACGAGGACGCGGACACGCTATGGGACAAGATCAACAAGATCGCGAAAAAGGTATACCGGGCAGCCGAGGTGACCGCGGACTCCAAGGTGCGCAGCCAGATCAAACAGTTGCAGGAGTCGGGCTACGGCCACTACCCGGTATGCGTGGCGAAGACCCAATCGTCGTTTTCCACCGACGCCGCGCTGCGCGGCGCGCCCGCCAACCACGTGGTGAACGTGCGCGAAGTGCGCCTGGCCGCCGGCGCCGAGTTCGTGGTGATGATCTGCGGCGACATCATGACCATGCCGGGGCTGCCGAAGGTGCCCGCGGCGGAGAAAATCGATCTGGTGGACGGCAAGGTGGTCGGGTTGTTCTGAACGCTTGATCGAGCAACGCGAAAGTCCGGTAAATTAGCTTATGGAATGGCTGTCGGATCCGCAGGCATGGATTGCGCTCTTCACGCTCACGGCGCTGGAAATCGTGCTCGGCGTCGACAACATCATCTTCATCTCGATCCTCGTCGGCCGCCTGCCGGAACACCAACGGCAGCGCGCGCGGATGCTCGGGCTCGCGTTCGCCATGTTCACGCGCATCGCGCTGCTGCTCTCGCTCGCGTGGGTGATGACGCTCACCGAGCCGCTGTTCTCCTTGATCGGCAAGGAAATCTCGGGCCGCGCTCTGATCCTCATCGGCGGCGGCCTGTTCCTGCTGTGGAAGAGCGTTCATGAAATCCACAACTCCCTCGAAGGCGAGGCGGACGAACACGCGGCGGCCGCGGTACGCGCGGGCTTCGCCGCCGTGATCGTGCAGATCGCGATCATCGACATCGTGTTCTCGCTCGATTCGGTGATCACCGCCGTCGGCATGGTCGAGCAGGTCCCGATCATGGTGATCGCCATCGTTGCGGCGGTCGGCGTCATGATGTTCGCGGCCGGACCGATCGGCGAGTTTGTCGACCGGCACCCCACGGTGAAAATGCTCGCGTTGAGCTTTCTGATCCTCGTGGGCATGGCGCTGATCGCCGAAGGCTGGGGCTACCCGATACCGAAGGGCTACATCTATTTCGCGATGGCGTTCTCGGTCGCCGTCGAGATGCTCAACATCCGCATGCGCGCGCGCCGCCGGGACGCGGTCAGGCTGCGCAAGCACACGCCCGCTTGAATCGGCACCGGCGCCGCTGTTTTGACGCGTGGAGAATGGCCGTGGTAAAAGGCCATGCGCGCGCGGGGCTGATTCTCGAGGGGTTCCGCAAAGCGCATCTCCAAAGGGGAGTAGCCACGGCGGCGCCGGAGAAGCGCCGCTGCGGCAGGGCCGTCATCACGGGACGCCGGAGCGTTGGAAAGTCTCCGGGTCCCCGGCCTTGCCGGCAACCGCGGCGTTGCAAG
>JANMSV010000159.1:0-2503 GCA_031389685.1 Betaproteobacteria bacterium | reverse complement strand
GTGCTGTCCGAGATCCTCGCCTCGACGCCGATCCGCGGTTTGCCGAAGGATTTGCTGGTCGGCACCGAGACCTCCGACGATGCGGCGGTGTACCGCCTGAACGATGCGCAGGCGCTGGTCGCTACCACCGACTTCTTCACGCCGATCGTGGATGATCCCTACGACTTCGGGCGCATCGCGGCCACCAACGCGCTCTCGGACATCTATGCCATGGGCGGCAAGCCGATCATGGCGCTCGCCATCGTCGGCATGCCTCTGGAAAAGCTGCCGGTGTCGGTGATCCAGAAAATCCTCGAGGGCGGCGAGTCGGTGTGCGCGGCGGTGGGCATTCCGATCGCCGGCGGGCATTCCATCGACACGCTGGAGCCGATCTACGGCCTGGTGGCGCTCGGCCTCGTACATCCGGACAAGGTGAAGAAGAACAGTACCGCCCGCGCGGGTGACGTGCTGGTGCTGGGCAAGCCGCTCGGCGTGGGCATCCTGTCCGCGGCGCTGAAGAAGGGCAAGCTCTCCGACGCCGGCTATCGCGCGATGATCGCCGCTACCACCCAGCTCAATACGCCCGGCGAGGCGTTCGCGGACATGCCCGACGTGCACGCGGTGACCGACGTCACCGGCTTCGGCCTCGCCGGTCACCTGCTCGAGATCCTGCGCGGCTCGAAACTCGCCGGCGAGGTGAGGTTCGATTCGCTTCCGGTGATGGCCGAGGCGCTCGAGTGGGTGAAGCAGGGCGTGGCGACCGGCGCGTCGGAGCGCAACTGGAACGGTTACGGCGCCGAGGTGCAACTCCCCGCCGGTGCGCCCGAATGGATGCGCAAGCTCATTTCGGACCCGCAGACCAGCGGCGGCCTGCTGGTCGCCTGCGCGCCGCAGGCCGAGCAGGCTGTGCTGGCGCAATTCGCCAAGCGGGGTTTCGCCGAGGCATGCACGATCGGACGCCTGTCCGCGGGCCCGCCTCGCCTCAGGGTTATTTGAGGATCGGCCGCAGCGCCTTCCAGACGTTCTCGAGCATGATCGGCTGCGCGGCCTCCGTCGGGTGGATGCGGTCCGGCTGGAACTTGCTCAGGTCGTCCCCCATGCCTTCGAAAACGAAAGGCACCAGCGCCGTGCGGTGCCGCTTCGCGAGTTCGGCGAACGCCGACTCGAACGCGCGCGTGTAGTCCGGCCCGTAATTGGGCGGCATGCGCATGCCGACCAGCAGCACGCGCGCGCCGGCTTTGCGCGCCTGCTGGATGATCGCCGACAGGTTGTTCTTCATCTCCGCCACCGGCAGGCCGCGCAGACCGTCGTTGCCGCCGAGCTGCAGGATCAGCACGGACGGCTTGTGCTGCGCGAGGACTTTCGCGCTGCGATTCAGTCCACCGCTGGTGGTTTCGCCCGAGATGCTCGCGTTGACGACGTTATAATCGAGCCGCTCGCGCTTGAGGCGCTCGCCGAGCAGTGCCACCCAGCCGCGCTTCTCGGCGATGCCATAGGCCGCCGACAGGCTGTCCCCGTAGACGAGGATCGTTTTCCCCCAGGCCCCGGAAGAAAAGCAGATGAACAGGCAGGCAAAAAACGTTCTGGCGGCGCGCGGCATCGGCAAGACGGTGAAAAGCGGCGATAGCGATCTCGTCATTCTCCGCGATATCGAGCTCGCGGTCATGCCCGGGGAGGCGGTAGCCATCGTCGGCGCCTCGGGCTCCGGCAAATCCACCCTGCTCGCGTTGCTCGCCGGCCTTGACACGCCCACCGCCGGCACGGTCGAACTCGACGGCGCGAACCTGTTCGAGCTCGACGAGGACGCGCGCGCCGAGCTGCGCGGGCGCGCGGTCGGCTTCGTGTTTCAGTCCTTCCAGCTGCTGCCCTCGCTCACCGCGCTGGAGAACGTCATGCTGCCGCTGGAGCTCGCCGGCCGCGACGACGCCGAGAGCGGCGCGCGGGAGATCCTGGCGCGCGTCGGTCTTGGCGAACGCCTGCACCACTATCCGAAGCACCTCTCGGGCGGCGAGCAGCAGCGCGTGGCGCTGGCGCGCGCTTTCGTGGTGCGGCCCAAGCTCCTGCTGGCGGATGAGCCCACCGGCAGCCTCGACGCCGAGTCCGGCGAAGCCGTGATCGAGCTGCTGTTCCAGTTGAATCGCGAGTCCGGCACCACGCTGGTGCTGGTGACCCACGACGAGCATCTTGCGGGCCGCTGCACGCGCATGGTGCGGCTGAACGCGGGGAGAATCGTGCCGTGATGCGCCAGGCGCTGCGCATGCTGGCGCGAGACTGGCGCGCGGGCGAAGTGCGCGTGCTCGCGGCGGCTCTGGTGATTGCGGTGGCGAGCGTCACCAGCGTCTCCTTCTTCGCCGACCGAGTGAGCCGCGCCCTGGTGCGGGACGCGCACCAGCTGCTCGGCGCCGACCTGGTGCTGGTGTCCGACCAGCCGTGGAAGCGCGACATCGCCGACGAGATCGAGCGCCGCGGCCTGCAGCGCGCCGAGGCCGTCAACTTCATCAGCATGGCGCGCGCGGGGGAAGCG
>JANMSV010000116.1:0-13586 GCA_031389685.1 Betaproteobacteria bacterium | reverse complement strand
CGAGTCGTAGCCATAGCCGTACTCAAGATAGGCGATGCCCACGGTCTTCCTGCCGGCGATGTACTGGTCGGCCGCGTTGCCGTAGATCTGCGCCTGCTGGCGCAGATCGGCCGGCAGGTTATCGAAACGCAGTACCGTTTCGAATTCGAGCTTCGCCCGCGCATAGTCACCCAGCGCGAGGTAGGCTCGGCCCATCTCCAGCCGCACGCCGACAAAGTTCGGCTCGACTGCCAGGATGCGCTCGTAGATGAAGCTTGCCTTGCTGGGCTGGCCACTTTCCAGGGCGGCGCGGGCCAGCAGGTAATCGAACTTCAGATTGCCGGCGAGCCGGTCTTCGAGCGGCTCGAGAAACTTGTAGGCATCGGCATAGCGGCCGGCCCGCACCAGCGTTTCTCCTTGCGCGACGATCTCGGCATCGGATTGGGCCCAAGATGCAGCGGCAATCGACCAAGCAATTGCGAAAATGGCGATGCGCCAGAACCGAGCCACGTTTCCCCCCTGCGATTCGAGCCCTGCGAGGACCTCGGAGCATGCTAGACGAGCGCATCGTGCAACGCAATCCGGGCCGGGCGCTTACCCCTTGGCGGGCCCCGCATTTCGTGTAATAGCTTGTCAGGTTTACCCTTCGCCAGTCCGGGCTGCCGGCCGCCGAGGGGATGTCGCCCGACGTACAATCGGCGCGTCGCAGCCAGAATCAATCAAACAGTTCAAACCAGGGAGACAGGGACCATGCGTGCGTTTCATGCCATGCTCGTCGCCGCGCTCGCCGCCATTGCCGGCGCCGCCAGTGCGCAGACCTACCCGAACAAACCGATCCGCATCATCGTGCCCTATGCCGCGGGCGGCACCTCCGACATCCTCGCGCGCCAGATCGGGCCGAAAATCACCGAGCATTGGGGCCAGCCGGTGGTGGTGGAGAACAAGCCCGGCGCCAACGGCAATGTCGGCGCCGATTTCGTCGCCAAGAGCGCGCCCGACGGCTACACCCTGCTGCTCGCCGACATCGGCGCGCTATGCATCAGCCCGAGCGTGTTCCCGCACCTGCCCTTCGACCCGACGAAGGACTTCGCGCCGGTGGTCATGGTGAGCTACTCGCCCCACGTGCTGGCGGTGCACCCCTCGGTGCCGGTGAACACCGTCAAGGAGCTGATCGACTACGCCAAGGCGAACCCGGGCAAGCTCAACTTCGCGATTTCCGGTATCGGCGGCGCGCCGCACCTCGCCGGCATCGAGTTCGCGCAGCGCGCCGGCGTCAGCTGGACCTATATCCCGTACAAAGGCGGCTCACAGGCGGTGGTCGACGTGGTCGCCGGCCAGGCCAATGTGCTGTTCAACGGCATGCTCGCCACCTGGCCGTCGGTGACCGGCGGCCGCCTCAAGGCGCTCGCCATCTCCAGCGCGCAGCGCGTGGCCTCGGCGGCCAGTACGCCGACGGTGGCCGAGACGCTGCCCGGATTCGAGACCGGTTCGTTCCAGGGCGTGGTCGCCGCCGCCGGCACGCCGGCCGAAATCGTTGCGAAGCTGAACGCGGAGTTCACCCGCATCCTCAACGCGCAGGACATCAAGGACCGCCTCGCCGCGCAAGGTACCGAAGTGCGCGCCGACACCCCGGCCTCCTTCGGCGCGTTCATCCGCAACGAGACCGCGCGCTGGGCCAAGGTGGTGAAAGAGTCGGGGGCCAAGTTCGAATGAAGGTCGACTTGCCGCAGAATCCGTTCAAGCGCGCGCTGCGCGAGGGCAAGAACCAGATCGGGCTGTGGTCCAGCCTGTCGTCGAACTACTCGGTAGAGGTGATCGCCGGCGCCGGCTACGACTGGATCCTGCTCGACATGGAACATTCGCCGAACGACCTGGAATCGCTGCTCTCGCAGCTGCAGGCGACGGCGGCCTATCCCACCCACCCGGTGGTGCGCGTGCCCTGGAACGACATGGTGGCCATCAAGCGCGTGCTCGACGCCGGCGCGCAGTCCCTGCTGATTCCTTACGTGCAGAACGCCGCGGAAGCAAAGGCGGCCGTGGCCAACACGCGCTACCCGCCCGCGGGCGTACGCGGCGTTGCAGGCACCACGCGCGCCACGCGCTTCGGCCGCGTCAAGGACTACGCCAGGCGTGCGCACGAGGAACTCTGTGTCCTGGTGCAGCTCGAGACCAAACCGGCGCTGGAGGAAATCGAGAACGTGGCGGCGATCGACGGCGTCGACGGCATCTTCATCGGTCCGGCGGACCTGCATGCCTCGATGGGCTACGCCGGCGAAACCGCAAATCCCGCGGTGCTGCCGCTGATCGAAGCAGCGATGCGCCGCATCCGCAAGGCCGGCAAGGCGCCGGGCTACCTGTCGCCGGTGGAGGCGGACGCGAAGCAGATGCTCGCCGCCGGCGCGCAGTTCGTCGCCGTGGGCGCCGATGTCGGGCTGCTCGCGCGCGGCGCCGAAAACCTGCTTGCAAAGTTCAAGCCATGAAATCGGCGATCATCGTCACCACCAAGATCTTCGCGCCTACCCAGCAGCGCCTGGACCAGGAGTTCACCTGCCACAAGCTGCACGAGGCCGCCGAGCGCGGCGCGTTCCTGCGAGGGCTGGCGCCGCGCGTGCGCGCCCTCGCCACCTTCGGCCCGGCGGGCGCGGACGCGAAACTAATGGACGCGCTGCCCAAGCTGGAGATCATCTCCAACTTCGGCGTCGGCGTGGACGCCATCGACCTCGACGCGGCGAAAAAGCGCGGCATCATCGTCACCAACACGCCAGACGTGCTGAACGATTGCGTCGCCGACACGGCGATGGCGCTGGCGCTGAACGCGATGCGCAAGTTCCCGCAAGCGGATGCCTACCTGCGTACGGGCGCCTGGGCGACGCGCGGCGGCACCCCGCTCTCCACCTCGCTCGGCGGCAAGACCATGGGCATCCTCGGACTCGGGCGCATCGGCGAGGCGATCGCAGCGCGCGCGCAAGCCTTCGGCATGAAGATCCGCTACCACAACCGCAGCAAGAAGAACGTCGCCTACCCCTACGACGCGGACCCGGTGGCCCTGGCGAAAAATTCCGACGTGCTGATGGTGGTCACCCCGGGAGGCGCCGGCACGGACAAGCTGGTGAATGCCAAGGTGCTGGATGCCTTGGGTCCGGAGGGCTATGTGGTCAACATCGCGCGCGGCTCGGTGATCGACGAGACGGTGCTGCTGAAATACCTGCAGGATAAGAAAATCGCCGGCGCGGGCCTGGACGTGTTCGCCGACGAGCCGCGCGTGCCGCCGGCGTTTCTTTCCCTGGACAACGTGGTGCTGTTTCCGCACGTGGGCAGCGCCACCACCGAAACGCGCACCGCGATGGGCAACTTGCAGGTGGACAACCTGATCGCGCATTTCGCCGGCAAGCCGGTGCTGACCCGGGTGGTTTGAAGAGAGTTTTTGCGCAGCGCAGCATTGCCTCGCGCAGGACTCGCGCTATCATTCCCGCTGCGCATCAGAGATTTTTCAAGCAGTCCAACGAAGGAGGAGCAATGAAAATCAGACTGTCCCTGCTCGCCCTTGCGGCGGGCGCCGTGATCGCCGCGCCCGCGGCGGCCCAGCAAGTCACGTTCATGACCGGCCCGCAGGGCGGCTCGTGGATCCCGCTGGGCGGCGCGCTCAAGGGCATGTGGGAGAAGTCGGTCACCGGGCTGCAGATCACGCAGACGCCAGGCGCAGGCATCGCCAACGTGCGCGGCGTGGACGAGGGCAAGGCGCACATCGGCCTCGCCAACTCGAGCACCACGGTGGATGGGCTCGAGGGGCGGGCACCGTATCCCAAGAAGGTGACCAACGTCTGCCAGCTCGCCAATCTCTATCCGCAGTATTTCCAGGTCGTTGCGCTGGCCGACGCGAAGGTGAACTCGTTCGCCGACCTCAAGGGCAAGGCCCTGGTGACCCAGACCAAGGGCAATACCGGGGAGCTGGTCACCGAACTGGTGCTCAAGATCAACGGGCTCAACTACCAGTCGCTCTCCAAGATCACTTTCCAGAGCTACACCGACGCGGTCGGCATGATGAAGGACGGCCATGTTCAGGTGTTCACGCTCGGCACCACGGCGCCCGCGGCGGCCGTGATGGACCTGGCCAGCGCGCGCGACATCAACCTGGTGCCGGTGGACGACAGGACGATGGCCGAGTTCAAGAAGATGAACCCGGGCTACAACAAGCTCGTCGTCAGGGCCGGCACCTATCCGAAGCAGGACAAAGACGTACCGGTGATCGGTTATTCGACTCACCTGGTCGTCGCCTGCGATCTTCCGGAAAACACCGTGTATCAGATGGTAAAGACCATGGCGGCAAACGTCGACAGCATGGCCGCGGTCGTAAAGTCGATCGAGGGCATCAAGCCGAAGGACATGGCGCTCGACATCGGCGTGCCGTTCCACAAGGGAGCGGCGAAGTTCTACAAGGAAGCCGGCGCGATTTAGCGGCACCGATGGAAAGAGAAGGGCGGCCTGGGGCCGCCCTTTTTTTCTAGGGAGGGCAAGCCTTGGAAGAGGAAGTCGCCGCAACCGCACCGAAGAGCGGGATCCTCAAGACGCTGGTCGCGCTCATCGCGATCGCGATGTCGCTGTATCACATGTACGTCGCGGCGCTCGGCCCGCCGGAGGTGTACTTCTTCCGCGGCACTCACCTGATTTTCGCGATGACACTGATTTTCCTGCTGTACCCGCTCAAGCCCGGGGGCGGCCTCGGCTGGCGCATCGCCGACTGGGTACTGATCGCCGGGAGCTGGGGCTTCGTCCTGCACATCCTGATCAACGTCGATTACGTCACCAACCGCACCATCTACATCGACACGCTTACCGGGCTCGACAAGATCCAGGCGGTGCTGGCCGTTGCGCTGGTGCTCGAGGCGACGCGCCGCGTACTGGGCTGGGCGCTGCCCCTCACCGCGCTCGCCTTCCTCGCCTACCCGCTGTTCTTCAGCAAGGTCGCGATCCCGGTGCTCCTGGAGCAGCTCTACCTTTCCACCGAGGGCATCTTCGGCTCGACGCTCGGGGTGTCGGCTTCGTACGTCATGCTGTTCGTGGTGTTCGGCGCGTTCATGGAGCGCAGCGGCACGGGGCAGCTGTTCATGGACTTCGCGCTTTCGATCACCGGGCACACCGCTGGCGGCCCCGGCAAGGTGTCGGTGATCTCCTCGAGCCTGTTCGGCACCGTCTCGGGCAGTGCCGTGGCCAATGTGATGGTGGACGGGCCGATGACCATTCCGCTCATGAAGCGCTCCGGCTTCCGGCCGCACTTCGCCGCGGCGGTGGAAGCCACTGCCTCGACCGGCGGTCAGATCATGCCCCCGGTGATGGGCGCGGCGGCGTTCGTGATGGCCGAGTTTCTCGCTGTGTCGTACTTCCAGGTCACGCTCTGGGCGGTGATTCCCGCCATCCTCTACTACGTTGCGGTGTTTTTCGCCGTGCACTTCGAGGCCAAGCGCGTCGGGCTGCTCGGCGTGCCGAAGTCCGAGCTGCCGCGCCTGTCACGGGTGATGGCCGAGCGCGGGCACCTGTTCATCCCGATCCTGATCGTGTTCATTGGTTTGATCATGGGCTACAGCGCGCCGCTATGCGCCCTGGTCGCCACCCTCGCCTGCCTGCCGGTAGCGATGCTGCGCAAGACGACGCGCGCAGGCATCACCTGGAGGACGGCGTTCGAGGCACTCGAGGACGGCGCCAAGAACACGCTCTCGGTGGCGATCGCCTGCGCCTGCGCAGGGGTGATCATCGGCGCCACCACCATCACCGGCATGGGCATCGTTTTCACGCAGGTGGTGCTCGAATTGTCGCAGAACTCGCTGGTGCTGGCGCTCGCACTCACCGCGCTCGCCGGCATCGTGCTCGGCATGGGCCTGCCGACGACGCCCTCCTACATCCTGATGGTCGCGCTGCTGGTGCCGGCGGTGGTCAAGCTCGGCGTGGTGACGCCCGCTGCTCACATGTTCGCGTTCTACTTCGCCATCCTTTCGGCGATCACGCCGCCGGTCGCGCTCGCGGTGTTCGCCGCCGCCAGCCTCGCCAAGGCCGACATGTGGGACACCGGCTGGGCGGCGATGCGCATCGGTGCTGCAGGCTACATCGTGCCGTTCATGTTCGTTTACGAGCCGGCGCTGCTGATGATCGGGCCCTGGCACGTCACCCTGCTCGCGTTTGTCAGCGCCGTGATCGGGGTCATCACGCTCGCCGCCAGCCTGCACGGATACCTTGTCTCCGAGCTGAAGATGTGGCAGCGCGGGGTGCTGTTCGTCGCCGCGCTGCTGCTGATCGCGCCCGAACTGGTCAGCTCGCTCATCGGCATCGTGCTGCTGGCGATGGTCATGGGGACGCAGATTGTCGAACGGCGCCGCGCCGCCGAAAGTCCACCACGCCCCCCCGGGCCTGATTCCGCGGTGGCGCGCTAGCGCGTGTCGTCGTCGATGCGCCGCGTCTCGCGCTCGATGCGGTACTCGCCTTCGATCACGCTGCCTTCAGCCTGCGCCGCGGCCTTGCGCAGTTCGCGCGTGCGCCACCACAGCCAGCCCCACAGCAGCAACGCAATCGCGCCGGCCACGGCGAGGATCACGGAAGCGAAAATGAACGCCGCGACGAACAGGACGACGCCGAGCACCGCGCCCGCAATGCGCTGAAGAATGTTCAAGCCGGCGCCGGCTCGGCGGCGTCGAAATCGATCTCGACTTTTGCGCCGTTGGGATCGTTGAAGAACAGCTGCCAGGTGCCATAGGCAGGCAGCCTGCGCACCTCGTAATCGATGCCCTTGCGCTTGAGTTTTGCCGCGGCCTCAGCAAGACCCGCGCCACCGAACGCCACGTGATCGATCACCCCCGCCACCCGCGCCTTCTTGCCGGTGACGATGTGCAGGATCGGATGCGGGCCCTTGCCGCCGTCGGCGTACAGCCAGGCGCCCGGGAAATTGAACGGCGGGCGCGCGCCGGGCTTCAGGTTCAGGTGCTCCTCGTAGAACGCCAGCGTCGCCGGCAAGTCGTCGGTGAGGACGGTACAGTGGTCGAGCGAGGTGACGGTCATCTCAGCCCCCCTTGGCCGCTGCCTGCGTCTGGCGCGTCGTGTTCAGCACGGTCATCGCCGTGGTGACCAGTGCCGCGATGTCGGCCGCGTTTGCCGGCACGATCAGCGTGTTGGACTTCTTGGCCAGCTCCGAGAAGGCGGCGACGTACTCCTGCGCCACCTTGAGGTTGGCCGCGTCCATGCCGCCCTTGTCCGAAATCGCCTCGCCCACCGCGCGCACCGCCGCCGCGTTCGCCTCCGCGATCAGGCGCAGCGCCGTGGCCTCGCCTTGCGCGCGGTTGATCGCGGCCTGCTTCTCGCCTTCCGACCTGAGCACCGCGGCCTGCTTCTCGCCGTCGGCGACGTTGATCTCCTGCTGGCGCTCGCCCTCGGACTTGGCGATCAGCGCGCGCTTTTCGCGCTCGGCGGTGATCTGCTGCTGCATCGAGCGCAGGATCGCCTCGGGCGGTGTCAGGCTCTTGATCTCGTAGCGCAGCACCTTGATGCCCCAGTTGCGCCCCGCCTCGTCGAGCGCGGCGACGATCTGCTTGTTGATCTCCTCGCGCGACTCGAAGGTCTTGTCCAGCTCCATCTTGCCGATCTCGCTGCGCAAGGTGGTCTGCGCCAGCTGCGAAATCGCCGCGATGTAGTTCGACGAGCCGTAGGAGGCGAGGCGCGGGTCGGTGACCTGGAAATACAGGATGCCGTCGACGCCGAGCTGGGTGTTGTCCCTGGTGATGCACACCTGCTCGGGCACGTCGAGCGGGACCTCTTTCAGCGAATGGCGGTAGGCGACGCGGTCGAACACCGGCACGATGAAGTTCAGGCCCGGTTCGAGCACCGAGCTGAAACGCCCGAAGCGCTCGACCACGAACGCGCTTTGCTGCGGCACCACGCGCACCCCTTCCAGCACAAACGCGACCACCGCCGCGATCAGGAACACGTACACCGCGTAGCTCGGCTTCGAGGTCATGACCCCGGTGCCGACGGCCAGCGCGACTGCGATGATCAATTTGGCGAGCATGTGCCTCCTCCACAATTGCGCCGGCGCCTCAAGCGGGGCGGCGCGCGCTGACTTTGAGTGTATTGCCCTCGGTGGCGTGAACGTACAGCAGGGCGCCGGGTTGCGGCGCCTCGCCCGCCTCGATCCGCGCCTCCCAACTCGCGCCGCGGTAGCGCACGCGCGCCAGGCCGGCCGCCTGGTCCACCCAGCCCTCGAAATTCGCCGGCTGGCCGGCGTCGATCGGCGCCATCTGTTGCGCCGTGTTGCGCGCACGGTAGGCATGCACGAAGTACACGCCGACGCCCGCCACCACGCTGGCTGCGATCACCTGCACCGGAAACGCCGCACCGGACCAGGCCGCGACACCGGCGCCGAACGCGGCCACGCCGAGGACGAGCAGATAAAAGGTGCCGGTAATCAATTCCACGATCACCAGCGCCAGTCCAAGCAGCAGCCAGGCCAGGTAGGCGTCCATGGCGGGTATTTTGCACGTGAAACGCCCGGGCGCAACCGCGTGCGGGGGGTAGAATTTTTGCCATGCAGGAATCCACGCTGCGCGCGGTTTCGGAGGAGCTCATCGAGCTGTCGGCGAGCGGGCACATGGCGCCGCCGTTCAGCGCTCGCCACCCGAAGCTCGACGCCGACATGGGTTACCGCGCCATGCGGCGCCTGCATCAGCACCGGCTGGCAATCGGCTGGAAGCCCCTGGGCCGCAAGATCGGCTTCACCAACCGCACGATCTGGAAGCGCTACGGCGTGCACGAGCCGATCTGGGGCTTCGTGTACGTCCATACGCTGATCCGCGCCGCGGGCAACCGTGCCGAGGTCCCGCTCGAGGGCCTCGCGCAGCCGCGCATCGAGCCCGAAATCTGTTTCGGCCTCAAAGCACCGCCGCCGCGCTCGCACGATGCGCACGCGATACTCGCGGCCATCGACTGGGTGGCGCATGCCTGCGAGATCGTGCAGTGCTTTCACCCGGACTGGAAAGTCGCGCTGCCCGATTGCACCGCGGCCAACGGCCTGCACGGGCGGCTGGTGCTCGGCGCGCAGTTTCCCGTCAGCGAAATTCCGGATCTCGAGGCGCGGCTCCCGGCGGCGCGCGTCGCGCTGCGCTGCGGCGCCAGGACGGTCGACGAAGGCGCCGGCGCCAATGTGCTCGACAGCCCGCTCTACGCCCTGGCCCACCTGGTCGAGGTGCTGGCGATCCAGCCCGAGTTCGACCAGCTGCACGCCGGGGAGATCGTCACCACCGGCACCTGGACCGACGCCCACCCGGTGAAACCGGGGGACACCTGGAGTACGGCCTACTCGGGCTTGCCCCTTCCCGGCCTCACGGTAACGTTCAGGTGAAGCGGCCGCTGGACGGCGTCACTGTCGTGGCGCTGGAGCAGGTGATCGCCGGACCGTTCTGCACGCGCCAGCTCGCCGAGCTCGGCGCGCGGGTGATCAAGATCGAGCGCCCGGACGGCGGCGATGCGGCGCGCGCAATGGATCGCACCGTGCAAGGCTTGTCCTCGCATTTTGTGTGGACCAATCGATCGAAGGAAAGCCTGGCGCTGGATGTGAAGCACGCGCAGGCGAAGGAGATCCTCGCCCGGCTTCTCGCCACGGCGGATGTCTTCGTCCAGAACCTGGCGCCCGGCGCCGCCGAGCGCCTCGGCCTGGGCGCCGCCGAGTTGCGCGCGCGCCACCCCCGGCTCGTGTGGTGCGGAATTTCCGGCTACGGGCCTTCCGGCCCCTATGCCGAGAAGAAAGCCTACGACCTGCTGGTGCAATGCGAGGCGGGGCTGCTCTCGGTGACCGGCTCGCCTGAGGCCCCCGCCAAGGCGGGCATCCCGGTCGCCGACATCGCCGCGGGCATGTATGCCCTGTCCTCGATCCTCGCGGCACTGCTGCGTCGCGAGCGTGAGGGGGTGGGGGCTACCCTCGACATCACCATGTTCGAGTCCCTCGGCGAATGGATGGGCTTTCCCGCCTACTTCACCGCCTACGGTGGCGAGGCGCCGCCGCGCTCGGGGGCCTACCACGCCACCATCATCCCCTACGGCCCGTTTCACGCGGGCGACGGGAAGTCGGTGTTCCTCAGTATCCAGAACGAGCGCGAATTCGCCCGCTTTTGCGACCAGGTGCTGGGCGACGCCGCACTCGCCAAGGACGCGAGATTCTCATCGAGTCCGGCGCGCGTGCAGAACCGCGACGCTATGCACGCGGAGATCGGGCGCGTGTTTTCCCGGCTCACTGCAGCGAAGGTGGAGCAGCGCCTGGATAGCGCCGGGATCGCCAACGCACGCCTCAACACGATGCAGGAATTCTGGGACCACCCGCAACTCGCCGCGCGCGGGCGCTGGGCCGAGGTCGATACGCCGGCCGGCGCCATCCGGGCAATGAAGCCGCCGTTCAACCTGTCGGAGTTCGAGCCTCGCATGACGGCCGTTCCCGCGCTTGGCGAGCACAGCCGCAAAGTCCTGGCGGAACTGGGCTACGCGGCGGACGACATCGAGCGACTCGCCGCCAACAAAGCGATCTAGATTCCCCTCAGCACGTCGATGAAGCGCGTGCGGGCGCCCAGCCGGTAGACAGAAAAATCCCGCTGGTCCGCCGTGAGGATCTCCTTCACCCCGGTGCGCGTGGCGAGGAGCACGACGGAAGCGTCGGCGAAGTCCATCGGCTGATCCGAATATTTCCGCACCAGCTTCTCAACCGCCCTGAAATCGATCGGCATCCGATCGACTGCCAGGAGCGCGGCCTGGGCGGCGTCGCCCAGCCAGTCCAGGCAGCGCAACTGCTGCTGGACCGCAAGCAGGGCCAGCGTCTCCGCGAGAACGGCCTCGGTGGTCAGAAACCGGCCGCGGTAGTCGCGCAGAAACTCGCGGCAACGAGCGTGTAGCGGGTCCTGCTCGTCGAACAGCCCGATCAGGAAACCGGAATCAACGACGACGCTTCGCACGCACGTGCTCGCGGAATCGCTGCTGGCGCGGCGTGCGCGGAGCCCCTGGCGTGTCCGGCAAGGCCGGCAGAACACCCTCGGCGAGGCTGCCGAGGGTCGGGCCAACTGTCACTGCCAGGAATTGGGCGACACTTTGCTTCACCACCTGGCTGCGGGTCTGCCCGGTCTGCGCGCAATGGCGCTCCAAGGACACGGCCAGTCCTGGCTCCAGACGGACGGAAAGCAGGCAGCGAGGAGTTGTCATACAGATTAGTATACTGTATGACAAAGGGTGCAGAAAGCGCTAGGTCTTCCTGACTTCGACGCCCGCGGCGCGCGCCAGGTCCTTTTGCACGCGCGCCACGCGCTCCACTTCGCCTTTGGCGGCGAAACGCTCGTAGAAACCTTCTTCGCGGAACTCGCGCACCAGTTCGCCCCAGGGAGCGAGGCGCTTCTCCCAGCGCGCCTGGCGCCCGTCGGCCGGGTCCGCATCCTCGCGCGCGAGCGCGGTGCACACGCGGATCATCGCCTTCAGGGTCACGGGCTTGGTGACCATGTAGTTGTCCTTGCCCCAGGTGTCGCCGAAGGCGGCCTTCGCCGCTTTCAGGAAATCGCGGATCGCGCCGTAATAGCGCTCCACGTTCTTCGCGCTGCCGCCCGAGACCTGGATCTTGCGCCAATCGGTGCGCACCCAGCGGTGCAGCTCGTTGAACAGTTCCGCCTGCAGGATCCACTTGTCGCGCTGGCTGCGGCCGCCCAGGCGGTTGATGCGATAGCGCAGCGGGCTGTCGCCCTCGCGGTAGAGCCGGTCCACCAGGCGCGCCGCGAACTTTCGGTCCGGCGCCGCCCAGGACACCCTCTCGTAGAGGTCGACCAGGTGGCTCTTGTTGATGCGCGTGGGCGTGGAATTGATGATCACGAACATCTCGGTGGAGAAGTCCTCGCTCCGGCCGTCGAAGATCATGCACGGCACGCGGATGGTGGCGGCCTCGGCGGGCTTGTCCTGCATGTAGAAGTACAACGCCGCCAGGCGGTGCTGGCCGTCGATGATCAGGAACTTCACGCCGGGCTCGGACAGGTGGCCGATGCCGTCGCCCGCCGACTGGTAGCGCAGGATCTCGGAGGTGAACAGCAGCACCGTCCCGGGGATCGGCGGCTGCGTCACGGCAGTCTCGTAGAAATTGCGCAGCTGGCGCACCTTCGCCTGGGACAGGCCGCGCTGGAACGCAGCGTCGGTGCGCTCGATGCGGGCGATGAACTGCGCGATGTCGTCGTCCTTGGCGATGCGCGATGCGGGGATCTGCTCCCCATCGCCGTAGAAGCGGCTGATGAAGCGCACCTTCGCCAGCAACTCCTTGGCGGGGTAGCTGACGAAATAGAAAATCCCGTCCTTCTGGCGAATCTGAGTCGCGAGCACGTCTACTGCCTCCGGGCGGGTCGCCCCAACTATCGAGTCCGGGCGAATCATACCGAAGGCCGCCGACCCCCGCAGGGAAGCTTTGGGCGCCCCTAGCCCGGGGGCCAAGAGGGCGGTGCTTGGGTCGAAACGGCCGGCTCCGGGCTTACACCCAGGGCGGGATAATGGGGGGTGCCCCTGAAGCTCTCCATCCTCGACCAGTCGCCGGTCATTTCGGGCCAGACGCCGGCGCAAGCCGTGCACGCCACGCTCGAACTCGCGCGCCACGCCGAGCGGCTCGGCTACCACCGTTACTGGCTCGCCGAGCACCACGCCATCGCGGCCCTCGCCGACCCCTGCCCCGAGGTGCTGCTCGCGCGCCTGGGCGCGGAAACCAGGCGCATGCGCATCGGCACCGGGGGCGTGCTGCTGCCTTATTACAGCGCCTTCAAGGTGGCGGAAGTGTTCCGCATGCTCGAAGCCCTGTACCCGGGGCGCGTGGACCTGGGCCTCGGGCGCGCGCCCGGGGGCGACGCGCGCACCGCGCACGCAGTGGCGGGCGGGCAATTCCCCACGGCGGACGATTTCCCGCAGCGCGTCTGGGCGCTGGTGGCGCACCTGGACGGCACGCTGCCCGACGACCACCCGCATAGGCGCGTGCGCGTGCAGCCCGGCGGCGACACGGCGCCCGAGGTCTGGCTGCTGGGTTCCTCGGACTACAGCGGGGCGCTCGCGGCGCAACTGGGCCTGCGATTCGCGTTCGCGCATTTCATCAATCCCAAGGGCGGCGACGCCGTGACGCGCAGCTACCTGGAGCGCTTCCAGACTTCGACGCGCGAGACCTCGCCGGCCGCGATCGTGTGCGTGTTCGTGATTTGCGCCGCAGACGACGCTGAAGCCGAGCGCCTTGCGGCCTCGATCGATTTGCGGCGGCTGCACATGGCATTGAACCTCGACACCCCCGTGCCCACGATCGAGGAGGCGGCCGGGCACGTGTACACCGAAGAGGAACGCCGCTATGTGCTCGGGCAGCGCGAGCGCGCGGTGATCGGCGGCCCCGAGAAATGCCGCCGCGAACTCAGCGCGCTGCTCGAGCGCTATGGCGCCGGCGAATTGATGGTCCTGACCATCACCGGCGACTACGCCACCCGGCTGCGCTCCTACGAATTGCTCGCCGGCGCCTTCGGACTGGCCTAGAACAGGCGCGCCACCTCGTCGTGGCCGCGCTCGCGCGCGAGGTCCTGCGCGCTCTTGCCCGC
>JANMSV010000103.1:0-12192 GCA_031389685.1 Betaproteobacteria bacterium | reverse complement strand
CGACGCCGAGCGAGCGCATCATCGCCGCGACGCGCTGCACCTGCGCATGCATCTGGCGGTAGGTGCAGCTCTCCTCCCGGTCCACTTCGGTGGAGATCCACACCAGCGCCTTCTGCTCCCCGCGCTCCGCCAGGTGGCGGTCCACCGCGTTGTGGCACAGGTTGGTCTCGCCACCCACGAACCATTTCGCGAACGGCGGACGCGAGTAATCCAGGACCTTGCCGAAGGGCTTGTGCCAGTAAATGCGCTTGGCCTCCTCTGCCCAGAAGCCCTCGCGGTCCTCGATCGAGCGGCGATGAAATTCCTTGTAGGTGGTCACGCGTTCAGGTCCACGACCACGCGCCGGGTCACCTTGGCGTTGATGAAATCGTCGAACACCCCGGGCAGGTCGGCAAACGGCACCGTGCGCGCCATCTCCTTCAGCATCGGCGGGCGCATGTCGGTGGCCAGGCGCTGCCACACCATGCGCTCCTGTTCCGGCGTCGGGCAATCGGTGGAATTGACGCCCAGCAGGCTGACGCCGCGCAGGATGAACGGCAGCACCGTGGTGTTGAGGCTGGGGCTCGCCGCCAGGCCGATCGAGGCGATGACGCCGTTGAATTTCATTGTGCTCGCCATCCAGGCGAGGACTTCGCCGCCGAGGTTGTCCACCGCGCCCGCCCAGGTGGCCTTGTCCAGCGGCTTGATTTTCGAGAGCTCGAGGCTCTGGCGCAGCAGGATCTCCTTCGCGCCGAGCGTCTTCAGCCAGCCGGATTCGCTTTCCTTGCCGGTGAGCGCAGTCACCGCGTAACCCATCTTCGCCAGCGCGGCGAGCGCGATCGAGCCCACGCCCCCGGTCGCGCCGTCCACCACCACCGGGCCGTTGGCGGGCTTGAGCCCGTTGTGCTCCATGCGCTGGATGGCGAGGCCCGCGGTGAATCCGGCCGTGCCGAATGCCATCGCCTCCCACAGCGTCAGCCCCTTGGGCAGCTTGACCGCCCAGGCCGCGGGGATGCGCGCGTACTCCGCATAACCCCCGTGGTGCGCCACTCCGAGGTCCTTGCCTGCCGCGAGGATCGCGTCGCCTTTGGCAAAGCGTGCGTCCGTCGAGGAGACCACGGTGCCCGAGAGGTCGATGCCGCCGATGCAGCTGGCGCGGCGCAGGATGCGGCCCTTGCCGGTGGCCGCCAGCGCGTCCTTGTAGTTCACGTCCGAGTACGCGACGCGCACCACCAGGTCGCCCGGGTCGAGCTCCTCGAGCGTGCAGTCGACGAATTCGGCGCGGATCTTCTTCTCGACTTCAGTCAGCTTGTAGGCTTTGAATGTCTCCACCGGTCCTCCTCCGTTCGCTCTTCAGGTACTGCGCCGACTGCATTTCGTGCAGCCGGCTCACGCTGCGCTGGAACTCCGCGCTGTGCTCGCCCCCGGTGAACAGTCCTTCCGGCGGCGCCTCGGCCGAGACCACCAGGTTCACCCGGCAATCGTAAAACACATCCACCAGCCAAGTGAAGCGCCGCGCCGCATCCGCGTGCTTCGGCGACAGGCGGGGCACCCCCGACAGGATCACCGTGTGAAAGCGTTTTGCCAGGTCCAGGTAGTCGGCGTAGGAACGCGGGCCGCCGCACAGCGCCTGGAAATCGAACCACACCAGGCCGCCGGCGCGCTTGCGGTAGGGGATTTTCCTGCCCTCGACGTCCAGCGGCTGTTTCTCCTCCTCGACGTCCCTCAGCGCGGCGAAGATGCGCGCCAGCTCGGCCTCGGCCGTCGCGCCGACGTGGTACACCTTGAGCCGCTCCATCTTCAGGCGCCGGTAGTCGGTGCCGTGGTCCACCTGCAGCGCGTCGAGCCGGTTCTTCAGCAGCTCGATCGCCGGCAGGAAGCGCTCGCGCTGCAATCCGTCCGGGTACAACTGGTCCGGGTGGTAGTTGCTGGTCATGACGAAGGCCACACCCCGGACCATCACCTGCTCCAGGTAGCGCCCCAGGATCATGGCGTCGGCGATGTCGGCCACGTGGAACTCGTCGAAACAGATGAGGCGGCAACGCCGCGCGGTGCGCTCCGCCACCGCCGCGATCGGATCCTCCGTGCCCTTCAGCAGGTCAAGCTCGCGGTGAATCTCGCGCATGAAGTGGTGGAAATGCACGCGGCGCTTCCTCACCAGGGGCACGCACAGATAGAACGCATCCATCAGGAAGCTCTTGCCGCGCCCCACGCTGCCCCACAGGTAGACCCCCTTGGGCAGCGGCGGCTTCACCAGCAGGCGCCTGAGGGCGCTGGAGCGGCGCGCCTTGTAGGCGCTCCATTCCTCGTACAGGCGCTGCAGGCGCTGCACGGCGTTCCGCTGGGACGGATCGGACGCGAAGCCGCGCCTGGCGAGGCTTTGCTCGTACAGCGCGACGACGCCGGAACTCAAGTGGTCAGGAAAGCAGCGCCGCTACCACGCTTCACGCCCCTCCGGCTTGCCGAATTCCTCCTGCTTGTAGAGGTTTGCGCGAGTAATGCGCTTCACCAGGTCCTTGAGTTCATAGCGCGTCGGCTGCGGCGCGATCGGGGTGAGCACGATGCGGTTCTTCACCACCCGGATCTCGACCAGATCGCCGGGCTTGAGACCCGCCTGCTCGCCCACGCCGCGCGGGATGCGCACCGCCAGGCTATTGCCCCACTTCTGCGCCTTGGTCTTCATGCTCGGTCCCGCCCCGTGATGTATCTACGGCGTTGAGACTAGCGGCTGGCGACTCGGGCCGCAAGGGAACGTGAGGACGGATGCTGCCCGCGTTTGCCCCGTTCAGGCAAGCGCAGCCGCGCTCAGGGGCGAGCGCGGGCGGCCCTTTGCACTTCGCGCATTGGAGCGGATCGGCCTCATACACCTTGCGGATCAACCGCGCCCAGGCGGCCTTGGCGCGCTGCACGTACTCGCTCAGAGCCTCGGTGACGGTGCTGGCGGCGTTGGTCGAAACGGCAGTCTTCGCCGCCCGCGCCCCGCGGCTGCGGCTCGAGTACCAGCCGCAGTAAAGTGCGAGTCACAAGCCATTCTTCAACGGCCTGTCAGGGGTCTGACCCCATTTATTCGGCCTTGATGCCCGCGACGCGGGCGATGTGCAGGGCTTCCTCCATCTCTTTGCGCGCGAAGCGGCCGAAGTCGGACGGCGCCATGAGCATGGGCTCGGCACCGAGCTTGGCGAGCTTCTCGCGAAGATCCGGCGAGGCCAGGGCGCGGGCGACGTCGGCGGAGATCTTCTCGACCACGGCCGCGGGGGTGCCGGCGGGCGCCCACAATCCGTTCCACAGCGAGTAGTCGACGCCCTGCAAGCCGGCCTCGCTCATCGTGGGAACGCCGGGAAGAAGCGCGGAACGCTGCGCGCTGGTGATGCCGAGCGCGACCACGCGGCCTTCGCGCACGCCGGCAGACGCCATCACGACGGGGGCGAACCAGTAGCTCACGCGCTGCGCGATGACATCGTTGTGCGCCTCGGGGCCGCCCTTGTAGGGCACGTGCACCGCTTCCATCCCGGCGGCCAGCCTGAACTTTTCGGCGACGAAATGCGTGGCGGTGCCGGTGCCTGCGGAGGCGTAGGTCAAGTGGCCGGGGCGCGCGCGTCCCGCGGCGACGAGCTCGCCGACCGTTCGCACGCCGGCGGCCGAGCCGATCACGAGGGCGAAGGGCTGGCGCATGACCGGCGCAATGGCGACGAAGTCCTTCACCGGGTCGTACGGCAGGCGGTAGACCGCGGAGCTCGACAGGAAGGCGTTGCTGTTCCAGAGCAGCGTGTAGCCGTCGGCGGGCGCCTTGGCGACCGCGGCCGAGCCGATGGAGCCGCTGGCGCCCGGCCGGTTCTCGACCACGGCCTGCTGCGACCAGAGCTCGCCGAGCTTCTGGCTCACCACGCGCGCGAAGATGTCGGTGCCGCTTCCGGGCGTGTAGGGAACGATGATGCGCACCGGCCGGGCGGGAAAATCCTGCGCCGGCGCGGCAGCGGCTAGGAGAGCGGCGGCGAGGGCGAGCAGGGTTCTCAGTGCTTTCATGAGACGATTCTCCTCTTTCGGGCGTAGACACAGCGGATTGCGACGGGGACGCGGAAAGCGTCCTCGTACCACAGGTCCTTCAGCCGGGCGGCGAGCTCGCGGAGCAGCGCCGCGCGCTCGAACGGGGCCTTGTCCGCGAGCGCGGGAGTGACGGCATTGCGAAGCAGCCAATCCTGCGTCGGCAGTACGCGAAGCTCCTCGCTGGCGCCCACGACTTCGACGTCGGTGAAGCCATTGCCCTCGAGCGTGCCGGCTAGCGCCGCGAGGCGGTAAAAAGGGGCGTCCTCATACGCACCGCCCAGGACTTCGGCGAGCGCGGCGTGAAACCGGTTGGCGGGGTCGAGCGCGGCGAGCGCGATCCATCCTTCGGGCGCGAGAACCCGAGCAAGCTGGGTGAAGCGCAGCGGCCCGCGCGGCTCGACGCACAGCAGGGCATCGAGCGGCGGCTGCGCGCCGGCCACGCTGGCCCCGTTGCCGACCACGAGCGCGCGCGCGTCGCGGGCCAGCTGAAGGTGCTCGAGCGCTACGGCGGCGACGGTGGCGAAAACACTGCGCTGCATGATTCGAGTGTGCGCGCCGGCGGACCCGGCGTCATGAGGCCAGGGGCCTGCCTGGATCGAGAGAAAGCGGCGGCCGGTAGGCCTGCGGACCTAACCTGCGCTGCCGAAGCCGGCTTCGCGCGCCCGTACGATGGCCTGCGCGCGCGTGCGCACCTGGAGCTTGGCGAAAACGCTGTTGATGTGGTTGCGCACCGTCTTCTCGGTTACGCCCAGGCGAGCGGCGATGTCGCGGTTGGCGAGGCCCTGCGCGATGAGCTCGAGGATCTCGGTCTCCCGCGCGGAGAGCTCGCCGTACGTAGCGTTCTCCAAGTGCGGAAGAAAGTTGCGCAACTGGGCCGTGAATTCGGCCCAGGCCGGCTCGGTCTCGAGCAGGATATGGCTTGCGCTGTCGAGCGGCACGAAGCGCGCGCCCGGGATGAGCGAGGCGAGGAGGCGTGCCTGCTCGAGCGGAACGCGCGCGTCGGCGCGCGCGTGCAGGACCAGCGTCGGGCACGTCACCTTGGGGGCGAACGAGCGCGCGTCGAGCGCGGCGGTCTCGCGCAGCAGGCGCCCGGCATTCTTCGCCGAGGTCGCGAGGCGCATCATCTCGATGAAGGAACGGTGCTGCTCCGGCGTGCCGTCGGGCTGCATCAGCGTGGCGAACATCTGGCGCGTCGCCGGGTTCTCGCGCTCCCAGCCGAGCTCGAGCAGGCGGATCGCGCTCTCGTGCTCGTCGCGCTGCGCCTGCGAGCGCGCGCAGAGAAATGCGCCCTGCGCAAAGGCGCCGTAGCAGAGCAGGTGCGTGACGCGTTGCGGGTGCTTCGCGGCGTACGCGGCCGCGATCGCGCCGCCGCGCGATACGCCGAACAGCGCGAAGCGCTCCAGGCCCGCCGCGTCGACCACCGCTTCGAGGTCGCGCACCCAACCGTCGAACGAGAGATCGGCGGCGTCCCAGTCCGACAGGCCGCAGCCGCGCGAGTCGTAGCGCACCAGGCTGCGGCCGCGCGCGAGCTCGGCAAGGAAGTGGCGCCACACCGGGCTCGTCCAGTCGAACTCGATGTGCGTGAGCCAGTGCGAAACACGCACCACCGGCGGCCCCTTTCCCGCCGCGGCCCAGGCGATGCGCACGCCGTCGCTGGTGGTACAGAAGCGGATCTGCTGGCGGGCCGGGTCCATGGGGAGGCGAGGTTTATTCTATGCCTCGCGGCGCGGGAACCCCCCGCTCGCTACGCTCGCTCCCCCTTGTCAGGGGGGCGATTTTGTAGAACTGCAGGGCGTTGTCCCTGAAGATCTGCAGCCAAACGATAGGACAACTCATCGGCCCGCTGCATGCTCATGGTTCTCGCGCGACGGGAGTCTGCGTTGCGCGGGGTCGGTGCGCGACGGATTTGGCTTGTCATGGGCTGTCGGCCAGGCATTCGGGGGGCGTGCAATCGAAGGCGACTTGGCGGGAGTGCCGGCGGCGGGAACTATCGTCAAATTTCGTGCACGGCCGGTTGATTGCCGTGGACCGTGAAGCTCACCGCCGGCGAACGGCCCCATGACGTGCACGCCGAGGAGGTGGAGAACAAGCCGGGGGCATCGTTCGTGCCGGGGACGATGGACATCGTGACCGTAACCGATGGTCATGAATCCCGTATTCGGGTCCCCGAGGGTGACACTATAGTCGCGTAAGCGCCGGTGCGTCCGGACGCCGCCGCTACTGCTGCGGCATCTGGCTGTGCAATACCGCGTCCTTTCCCTGCTGCTTGGCCGCGTACATCGCAAGGTCGGCACGCTTGAGCAGCTCGGAGGCCGAGCGCCCATCCTCGGGATAGAGCGCGATGCCGATGCCGGATTTCACCGTGAGGCTCGCACCGTCGACCTCGCACGCCTGGGCGATGCGCTCGATGATCGTGCCGGCGAAGGTCAAGACATTGGCCTCGTCCTTGGCTTCCAGCATGAGGAACAGGAACTCGCCCCCGCCGCGGCGGCTGACCGCATCGCCGCCGCGCACCAACGCCTGCAGGCGCCGCGCCACCAGTTGCAGGACCCGGTCGCCGACATCGTGTCCATGCTTGTCGATGATGCTCTTGAGCGCATCGAGTTCGATGAACATCACCGCCAGGCGCCAGTCGTGGCGTTGCGCCTGCGCCAGGGCATTGTGCAGTCGGTCATTGAAGAGCGTCGGCTTCGGCAGGTCGGTCACCGCATCGTGCGGGGCATCGTGGCGCGATCGCTCCGCCAGCGGCGCCGCCTGGCGCCTGTCCTTCATTCGCGCTATTCCTGTGTCCGGGCTCATGGCATCACCTCATAGGCCACATTGTCCGCCGGCGCGCGCTCAAGCGCCGTGTGCCAACGTACATATGGCATGGCGGGCGGCGGGGGTCTCCCTTGCGCGGGGTCCACCGCGCTCGGCCCTCAGATGTTCAGGGCCCGCTTGTCCACCGCCAGCGCCGCGTCTTTCATCGCCTCGGACAGCGACGGGTGCGCGTGGCAGATCATGCCGATGTCCTGGCTCGAGGCGCGAAACTCCATCGCCACCACGGCCTCGGCGATCAGCTCGCCGGCGAACGGGCCCATGATGTGCACGCCGAGGATCAGGTCGGTCTTCGCATCGGCCAGGACCTTGACCAGGCCTGTGGTATCGCCGAGCGCCCGTGCGCGCGCGTTGGCGGAGAACGGGAAGTTGCCCGCGCGGAATTCGACGCCTTCAGCTTTCAGGTGCTGCTCGGTCCTGCCGACCCAGGCGATCTCGGGCGTGGTGTAGATCACCCATGGCACAGTGTTGAAGTCCACGTGCGGCTTTTGCCCGGCGATGCGCTCGGCGACCGCCACACCTTCTTCTTCAGCCTTGTGCGCGAGCATCGGCCCGCGCACCACGTCGCCGATCGCCCAGACGTTGGGCAGGTTGGTGCGGCAGTCCTCGTCCACGGCGATGAAGCCCCGCTCGGCGAGCTTCAGCCCGGCCGCCGCCGCGTTCAACCCGTCGGTGTTCGGCACCCGGCCGATCGACACGATGAGCTTGTCGCACTCCAATGTTTTTGACGAGGTATCTGACGCATTATATTGAACTGTAACGAGTTTCTTTGAAGTAGATACCTTCGATATCTTGACCCCGAGCTGAATGTCGAGGCCCTGCTGGGCGAAGACCTTGGCGGCTTCCTTCGCGATCTGCTCGTCGGCCGCCCCGAGGAACGTCGGCAGGGCTTCGAGGATCGTGACCTGCGACCCCAGGCGCCGCCATACGCTGCCCAGCTCCAGCCCGATGACCCCTGCCCCGACGATGCCCAGGCGCTTCGGTACCTCGGCGATGGCAAGGGCGCCCGCGTTGCTGAGGATCTGCTTTTCGTCGAACTCCGCCCCAGGCAGCGCGCGCGCGTTTGAGCCCGTGGCGACGACAACATGCTTCGCGCCGATGGATTCCTTGCCCACGGCGATATAGTAGCCGCCGCCCGAGCCGGCGAAGCTGCCGCGGCCGTGGAAGAAGGCCACCTTGTTCTTTTTAAACAAATAGGCGATGCCGTCGTTGCTCGCCTTCGCGACCTTGTCCTTGCGCTTGAGCATCTGCGCGAGGTCGAGTTCCAGCCCCTTCACCTTGACGCCGTGCTCGGCGAAGCCATGCCCGGCCTGTTCGAAATTCTCCGAGGACTGCAGCAGCGCCTTGGAGGGGATACAGCCGACGTTGGTGCAGGTCCCGCCCAGCGCCGGCTTGCCGTCCGCCCCGCGCCAATCGTCCACGCAGGCGGCCTGCATTCCCAGCTGGGCGGCGCGGATCGCGGCGATGTAGCCGCCGGGACCGCCGCCGATCACCACCACGTCGAACGGCTGGGCCACCGCTCAGATCTCGAGGGCGAGGCGCGCCGGGTCCTCCAGCGCCTCCTTCATCGCCACCAGCGAGAGCACGGCCTCCCTGCCGTCGATGATGCGATGGTCGTAGGACAACGCGAGGTAGTTCATCGGCCGCACCACCACCTGGCCGTTCTCGACCACCGCGCGCTCCTTCGTGGCGTGCACGCCGAGGATCGCCGACTGCGGCGGGTTGATGATCGGTGTCGAGAGCATCGAGCCGAACACGCCGCCGTTGGAAATCGAGAAAGTCCCGCCGGTGAGTTCCTCCAGCGCGAGCTTGCCGTCCTGCGCTTTCTGGCTGAACTCGGCGATCTGCTTCTCGATGCCGGCGAAGCCCAGATGGTCGGCATCGCGGATGATCGGCACCACCAGGCCGCGCGGGCTGCCCACGGCGACGCCGATGTCGTAATAGCCGTGGTACACGATGTCGTTGCCGTCCACGGAGGCGTTCACCACCGGGTACTTCTTCAGCGCGTGCACTGCCGCCTTGACGAAGAAGGACATGAAGCCCAGGCGCACGCCGTGCTCCTTCTCGAAGCGCTCGGCGTACTTCTTGCGCAGGTCCATCACCGGCTGCATGTTGACTTCGTTGAAGGTGGTGAGGATCGCGGCGGTGGACTGGGACTGCAGCAGGCGCTCGGCGATGCGCGCGCGCAGGCGCGACATCGGCACGCGCTGCTCGGACCGGCCCGACGGAGCCTGCGCCACTCCCGCCGGCAGCGGGGGTTGCGGCAGCGGGGCTTTAGCTGCGGGCGGCGCCGTTTGCGCCAGCACGTCGGCTTTGGTCACGCGGCCGTCGCGGCCGGTGCCTTGCAGCGTTGACGGATCGATGCCTTTTTCTGCGGCGAGCTTGCGGGCCGCGGGCGCTGCGGCGGGAGCGGAGGCTGGTTTCGCGGCTCCCGCCGCAAGAGCGGCGGCGCGAGCCGCGATCGTAATACCCCCAACCCCAACCGAAGCCTTGGCGTCGGTGTCGATCTTCGCGATCACTTCGCCCGCCACCACCGTGCCCTTGTCGCCCTTGAGGATGCTCACCAGCACGCCGTCGGCGGGGCTGGGCAGCTCAAGCACCACCTTGTCGGTCTCGATGTCGATCAGGGTCTCGTCGCGCTTCACCGCCTCGCCCTGTTTCTTGTGCCAGGCGAGCAGCGTCGCCCCGGCGACCGACTCGGAGAGCTGCGGCACTTTCACTTCAATCAACATCCGAACCACCCCTTCTCGCGGTGCCCTGGACCGGCAGCACCAGGTTGTCGGTCAGCGGCGCGAAGGCCGTGGCCACCAGTTCTTTCTGCTGCTCGACGTGCAGGGACAGGTAGCCCACCGCGGGCGAGGCCGAGGACTTGCGCATGGCGAACGCCAGCACCTGGTCCTGGCGCATGTGGCGCAGCAGGTAATGCTGGATACGGTGCCAGGCCCCCTGGTTGCCCGGCTCCTCCTGGCACCACAGCACTTCGTTCGCTTTGGCGTACAAATCGATGGTGGCCTGGAAGTCGTCGTGCGGGAACGGATAGAGCTGCGCGATGCGCACGATGGCTACGTCGTCCCGGCCGAGTCCCTTGCGCGCCGCGATCAGGTCGAAAAACACCTTTCCGCTGCAGAAGACGACGCGCTTCGCCTTCTCCGGCTTGATGTCCTCGTTGCGTTCCGCGTTCACCGGCTTGAATTTGCTGGCGGCGAATTCCTCGATCGGTGACACCGATTCCTTGTGCCGCAGCAGGCTCTTGGGAGTGAAGATCACCAGCGGCTTGCGGAAAGGGCGGATCATCTGCCGGCGCAGGAGGAAAAACATCTGCACCGGCGTCGCCGGCACGCAGACCTGGATGTTGTAGTCGGCGCACAGCTGCAGAAAGCGCTCCAGGCGCGCCGAGGAATGCTCGGGGCCCTGACCCTCGTAGCCGTGCGGCAGCATCAGCACCATGCCGCAGATGCGGCCCCACTTCACCTCGCCCGAGGCGATGAACTGGTCGATTACCACCTGAGCGCCGTTGGCGAAGTCGCCGAACTGCGCTTCCCACACCACCAGCTCGTTCGGCTCGGAGGTCGAGTAGCCGTACTCGAAGCCCAGCACCGCTTCTTCCGAGAGCACCGAGTCGATGACCACCACATCGCCCTGGTTGGGCGCGATGTGCTGCAGCGGGATGTAGCTGCCGGCGTCCCACTTCTCGCGGTTCTGGTCGTGCAGCTCCGCGTGGCGATGGAAGAAGGTGCCGCGGCCGCTGTCCTGCCCGGAGATGCGCACCGCGTAGCCGTCCTTGAGCAGCGACGCGTAGGCCAGGTTTTCCGCCATGCCCCAGTCCACCGGCAGCTTGCCCTGGCCCATCAGGCGGCGGTCGGCGATGATCTTCTCGACGCGCGGGTGCAGCTTGAAGTCGGGCGGAATCGTCGTCAGCCGCTCGGCCAGCATCTGCAGGTCGGCGAGCGGCAGCGCGGTGTCGTCGTTCTCGTTCCACTTCGTATTCCTGTACTTCGACCAGTCCACCGCGAACGGCGGCTTGAAGTTGGACAGGATCGTGCTATTCGTGTGGGTGCCGCCTTCCAGCGCCTGGCGGTAGGTGGCGACCAGCTGATCGGCCTCCCCCGCCTCGAGCACGCCCTGCGCCTGCAGCTTGTCGGCGAAGACCTTGCGCGTGCCTGGGTGCGCGTTGACGATCTTGTACATCAGCGGCTGCGTCACCATCGGCTCGTCCTGCTCGTTGTGGCCGAGCTTGCGGAAGCACACCAGGTCCACCACCACGTCCTTCTTGAAGGTGTTGCGGTAGTCCAGCGCCATCTCGATCGCCATCACCGCCGCCTCGGGATCGTCGCCGTTGACGTGCAAGATCGGCGCCTCGACCATCTTCATGACGTCGGTGCAATACAGGGTGGACCTGCTGTCGCGCGGATCCGAGGTGGTGAAGCCGATCTGGTTGTTGATGACGATGTGCACCGTGCCGCCGGTGCCGTAGCCGCGCGTCTGCGACAGGTTCAGCGTCTCCATCACCACGCCCTGCCCCGCGACCGCGGCGTCGCCGTGGATCAGCACCGGCAGCACCTGCTCGCCCTTGCGGTCCTTGCGCCGGTGCTGGCGCGCGCGCACCGAGCCTTCCACCACCGGATTCACGATCTCGAGGTGCGAGGGGTTGAAGGCGAGCGTCAGGTGCATCGGCCCGCCCGGCGTGTTGATGTCGGAAGAGAAGCCCTGGTGGTACTTGACGTCCCCGGCGAGCAACGCGTCGTCGTGCTTGCCCTCGAACTCGCTGAACAGGTCCTTGGGCATCTTGCCCAGAATGTTGACCAGCACGTTCAGCCGGCCGCGGTGCGCCATGCCGAGCACCAGCTCCTGCACGCCCGCCGCGCCAGCGCGCTGCAGCAGGTTGTCGAGCATCGGAATGAGCGTGTCGCCGCCCTCCAGCGAGAAGCGCTTCTGGCCGACGTAGCGCGTGTGCAGGAAACGCTCCAGCCCCTCGGCCGCGCTCAGGCGCTCGAGAATGTGCTTCTTGGTGTCGGGCGAAAAGCTCGGCTTGGCGCGCACCGGCTCGAGCCGCTCCTGGATCCAGCGCTTCTCGACGCGGCTGGACAGGTACATGTACTCCACGCCCAGGGTGCCGCAATAGGTCTCCTTGAGCGCCTGGATGATCTCGCGCAGCGTCGCCTGTTCCGGGCCGATGAACGAGCCGGTGTTGAACACCGTGTCCATGTCGGCGTCGGCCAGGTCGTAATAGGCCGGCTCCAGCTCCGCGATGTGCGGGCGCTGCTGGCGCTTGAGCGGATCGATGTCGGCGAGCAGGCAGCCGCGGAAGCGGTACTCGGCGACCAGCTGGATCACCGACACCTGCTTGCGGTC
>JANMSV010000269.1:0-8944 GCA_031389685.1 Betaproteobacteria bacterium | reverse complement strand
GGCGCCTACCTCGCGATCATCGGCGGCACCGCGGCGCTCGAGACCACCTGGGTCGAGGCGATCGAGGACGTGGACCTGGATGACCTGAATCCCGAGTCGCTGTGGAAGTTCCGCGTGCGCGGCTTCGGGCCGCTGCTGGTGGCGATGGACAGCCATGGCGCAAGCCTGTACGCAAGAGTGAATGCGGCCGCGCAAGGCCGCCGCGCCGAGGTCTTGCGCCGCCTCGGCGTGCGGTAGAATTTGCCCCGCGTAACCCACCAGGAGAAGTCCCCATGAAGCAATTCGTGCGCGTCGCCGCACTCGCCGCCGGCATCTTTGCCGCCGCGGCCCAGGCGCAGAACATATCCATCGCCACCGGCGGCACCGGAGGCGTGTATTACCCGCTCGGCGGCGGCATGGCGGCGGTGCTTTCCAAGTACGTGCAGGGCATGCAGGCCACCGCCGAAGTGACCGGCGGCTCGGTCGCCAACCTGCAGTTGATCGGCACCGGCAAACCCTACATCGCATTGACCCAGGCCGATGCGGCGATTGACGCAGTCAAGGGAGAGGACAAGTTCGCCGGCAAGCCCGTGCCGGTGCGCACTCTCGTGGTGCTGTACCCCAACCGCATGCATGTGGTCTCGATCGAGGGCACCGGTGTGACGAAAATGGCCGACCTGAAGGGCAAGCGCGCGTCTACGGGCTCGGGCGGCAGCGCGACCGAGGTGTTTGCATTTCGCGTGATCGAGGCGGCGGGCCTCGACAAGGACAAGGACATGAAGCGCGAGCGGCTCGGCGTCGCCGAATCGGTGAACGCGCTGAAGGACCGCAAGATCGACGCCTTCTTCTGGGTCGGGGGGCTGCCCACCGCGGCGGTCATGGATCTTGCCAACTCGCCCGGCGTGAAGATCAAGATGATCGATATCGCCGACCTGGTGCCGGCGATGACCAGGAAGTACGGCAATATCTACGTTCAGGACGTCATCCCGAAGGCCACGTACAAGGGCATGGAGGCCGACAACCCCCAGGCCACGGTGACCAACCTGCTGGTCGCGCACCAGAGCATGGATGACAAGACGGCCTACGCCATCACCAAGGCGGTGTTCGACCATCGCGACGAGCTGATCCGGGTGCACAAGGAAGCGGAGAACATCAAGCTCGAGAACCAGAAGGCCGCCGCTTCGTCGATTCCCTGGCATCCCGGCGCCATCAAGTACTTCGCGGAGCAGGGCATCAAGATCAACTGAGGCTGCGCCGCACCCAAGCCCCGTCCAGCCTGCTGGCGGGGCTTTTCGTTTGCGGGGGAGAGCGATGAGCGAAGACGTCACGCGGCTGCACCAGCCCGCCAAGGAGGTCAGCGAAGAAGCGCTCGCGCGCGCCGAGGAGATGATCGAGCGCGAAGAGGGCGTACACAACAAGCTCTCGGGCTGGCTCGCCGCCTTCGTCACCGCGCTGGCGGTGGGCTCCTCGCTGTTCCACCTCTACACCGCCTACGCCATCGTGCGCCCCGAGCACCTGCGCGCGATCCACGTCGCGCTGGTGCTGTTCCTCACCTTTCTCATCTTCCCGCTGGCGCGGCGCTACAGGAATCAAGTCATGTGGTGGGACTGGGCGCTGGCGTTCGCCGCCATCGCCTCCGCGGCCTACCTGATTGCGGGCGGCGACGACTTCTTCGACCGCTCGATCGTGCCGCGCACCTGGGACATCGTGTTCGGCGTGGGGCTTGCCGTGCTGATCCTGGAGGCGATGCGCCGTACCACGGGCTGGGTGATGCCGATCGTCACCACCTGTTTCCTGCTCTACGCCTTCTTCGGCGCGTACCTGCCGGCCCCGTGGACGCACAAGGGCTACGAACTGCCGCGCCTGGTCGGCCACATGTACATGACGCTGGAAGGCATCTACGGCACGGCGATCAACGTGTCCTCCACGCTGATCATCCTGTTCACCATCTATGGCGCCTTCCTGCAGTTCTCGGGCGCGGGCAAGTTCTACATCGACTTTTCGTTCTCCGCCATGGGCGGCAAGCCGACCAGCGCCGGGCGCACGGTGGTGCTGTCTTCCTTCCTGCTTGGCGGGCCTTCCGGTTCCGGCGTCGCGACGACGGTGACGCTGGGGGCGGTGGCGGCGCCGATGCTGGCCAAGGTCGGCTACGGCAAGAACGAGGCGGGAGGCCTGCTGGCCGCAGGCGGCCTGGGCGCGATCATCTCGCCGCCGGTGCTCGGCGCGGCGGCGTTCCTGATCGCGGAGTTCCTCAAGATCTCCTACCTCGACGTGCTGCTGATGGCAGTGATCCCGACCTGCCTGTATTACCTGACCCTGTTCCTGATGGTCGAGATCGACGTGCGCAAGTTCGGCATGAAGAACGTGGTGTTCGAGAGCGTCGAGTCGGCCTGGAGCCTGACGAAGAAATACTGGTTCCACTTCCTGTCGCTGGTGTCGATCGTCGGTTTCATGCTGCTGGGCTTCTCGCCCGAGCTGTCGGTGTTCTGGGCCACCGTGGTGTCCTTCGTCACCAGTTTCCTGCACCGCGACTGCGCGATGTTCTCCTACGACCTGCTGCGCGGGCGCGAGCCGTTCCTGCGCGGTTTTTTCGGCGCGCCATTCTTCAAGGCGCTGGACGGCGGCACGCGCGCGGTGCTGAACGTCGCCGCCACCTGCGCCGGGGCGGGCCTGATCGTCGGCGTGGTGACGCTCACCGGCCTGGGGCTGAAATTCAGCTCGATCGTGCTCGCCTACGCGGGGAACTCGCTCCTGCTCACCGCCATCTACACTGCGCTCATCGTCTGGATCGTGGGCCTCGCGGTGCCAGTCACCGCCTCCTACATCATCTGCGCGGTGATCGCCGCGCCGGCGCTGATCGCGCTGAAGGTCCCGGAGTTCGCGGCGCACATGTTCATCTTCTATTACGCGGTGCTCTCGGAGGTCTCGCCGCCTACGGCGCTCTCGCCCTTCGCGGCCGCGGCGATCACCGGCGGCGACCCGTACAAGACCACGCTGCAGGCCTGGAAGTACACCACGCCCGCGTTCCTGGTGCCGTTCATGTTCGTGCTCGATCCGAGCGGCACCGGCTTGCTGCTCACCGGCTCGTTCAAGACCCTGGCCACTGCCAACTGGGGCTCGATCGCGGTCGTCACCTTCACCGCGGCAGTGGGCATCATGGCGCTCTCCGGCGCGTTCCAGGGGTGGCTGTTCAGTCGTACGCCGTGGCCCGAGCGCCTGATGCTCGGGGTCGCCGGAGTCCTGCTGGTCTACCCGAAGACGCTGTTCGACATCATCGGTTTCGTGCTGGTGGCGGTGGTGCTGGCGTCGCAGTGGCTGCGCCGGGAACAAACTGCGGGCTGAGCAGCGCAGTCGGCTTCGCACCCCAAGCTTCTCCCGCTTGCTCCCGTCGCGGGAGCATGGTAGCTTGACGCGTGCGGGTCATCGCGTTAAGCACGCTACGCGAGTGCTGGCAAAAGCATCCTGACGCCGAAGTGTCGTTGCGGACCTGGTACGCCATTGCGCGGCGCGCGCTCTGGCGGCGGCCCGCCGAGGTCAAGGCGGCATACCGCAGCGCGAGTTTTGCCGCGAATAACCGTGTGATTTTCAACATCAAGGGCAACGACTACCGCCTCGTGGTGGCGGTGCACTACAACCGCGGTCTGATGTTCGTGCGCTTTGTGGGCACGCACCGCGAGTACGACAGAATCGATGCAGCAACCGTCTAGGGGAACGCACATGGAATTGCGCCCGATTCGAAACAAGCGTGAGCATGCGGCGGCGCTCGAGGAAGCGGAGTCGCTCTGGAACGCCCGCAAAGGCACCGCGGAGGAGGATCGTCTCCTGGTGCTGGTGCTGCTCATCGAAGCGTATGAGCGGGAGCATTTCCCGATTCCGGATCCGGACCCGATCGATCTTCTCTCGCATGTGATGGAGGCGCGCGGCCTGACCCGGAAGGATCTCGAGCCGTATATCGGCTCGCGCGCCCGCGTGGCCGAAGTAATGAATCGAGTACGGCCCCTGACCATCGAAATGATCCGCCGGCTCTGCGCCGGGCTGGACCTTCCTGCGGATGTGTTGATCCAGGGGTACAAGCTGCGCAAGGCGGCGTAGCCGCCGTATGCGCCAGGAATCGACCGAAATCCTGATCCTCGGCTCGGGCGGCGCCGGCCTGTTCGCCGCCCTGCACGCGCACGCGGCCGATCCCTCGCTTTCGATCACCGTCGCCGTCAAAGGCCTGCTCGGCAAGTGCGGCTGCACGCGCATGGTGCAGGGCGGCTACAACGTGGCGCTGGCGAAGGGGGACTCGGTCGAGCGCCACTTCATGGACACCATCGAAGGCGGCAAGTGGCTGCCCGACCAGGATCTCGCCTGGAAGCTGGTGACGCTCGCCGTGGAACGCGTGCGCGAGCTGGAAAACGAGCTCGGCTGCTTCTTCGACCGCAATCCCGACGGCACGGTCCACCAGAAGGCCTTCGCCGGGCCGACCTTCGATCGCACGGTGCACAAGGGCGACCTCACCGGCATCGAGATCATGAACCGGCTCGCCGAGCAGGTGTGGGTGCGCAAGATCAATCGCCTCGAAGAGCATCGGGCAGTGGAGCTGGTAAAGACGCGTGATGGTGGCACGATAGCCGGCGTCCTGATGATCGACATGCGCACGGGCGAGTACCTGTTCGTGCGCGCGAAGGCGGTGCTGCTCGCCACCGGCGGCGGGCCCACCATGTACCGCTACCACACGCCTTCGGGCGACAAGAGCTGCGACGGTCTTGCCATGGCGCTGCGCGCGGGGCTGCCCCTACGCGACATGGAGATGGTGCAGTTCCACCCGACGGGATTGCTCGCCGGGGCGCACACGCGCATGACCGGGACGGTGCTGGAGGAAGGCCTGCGTGGCGCGGGCGGCTACCTCCTGAACGGCGCCAAACAGCGCTTCATGCCGAACTACGACCCGCTCGCCGAGCGCGCGACGCGCGATTTTGTGTCGCGGGCGATGGTCATCGAGATGCGCAAGGGCAGCGTGACGCCGAACGGCGGCCTCTACCTCTCGATGGCGCACCTCGGACCGGAGAAGGTGGCGCGGGACTTCAAGGGCATGGTGGAGCGCTGCGCCGATTGCGGCTTCGACCTGGCCGGAGGCCTGGTCGAAGTGGTGCCGACGGCGCACTACATGATGGGCGGCGTGGAGTTCCAGCCCGACTGCACGACCGAACTGCCGGGCCTGTTCGTCGCCGGCGAGGACGCGGGCGGCGTGCACGGCGCGAACCGGCTCGGCGGCAACGGCGTTGCGAATTCCACCGTGTTCGGCGCGGTGGCCGGCGACACGATGGCCGCGTGGGTGGGCAAAGAGGGCGGCCTGCGCGAGCCGGACCAGGCGGCGATCATCGCCGCGATTGCGCGTTGCGAACCGAAGCAGTCCGCTGCGCATGGCGCGCTGGAACCGCTGCGCGAACGGCTTTACGAGGTGATGTGGCAAAAAGTCGGCATCATCCGCGATCGCGCCGGGCTCGAGTCGGCGCTCTCGGAACTGGATGCGATCGGCGCTGAACTGGCGTCTTGCGGCATCGCCGACACGAACCGTGCGTTCAACCTCAGCTGGCACGACTGGCTGAACCTGAAGAGCCTCACCGCTACCAGCCGCGTCATCGCGCAGGCCGCGCTGGCGCGCGAAGACTCGCGCGGTGCGCATTACCGCGAGGATTTTCCCGAAGCGGGCGCGCTCGAGAGTTCCGCATACACCAGTGCGAGGTTTGTTGGCGCCCAAACCTCGATCAAGATGAAGCCGGTCGCCTTTACGCGCGTGCGGCCGGGCGAAACGCTGCTCAACCGAGGTGCTTCCTGAAGAACTCGACCGTGCGCTGGCGCGCGAGCTTCGAGGCCTCTGCGTTGTAGGAGCCGCGCTGGTCGCAATTGAAGCCGTGCCCGGCGCCCGGGTAGAAATGCGCGCTGACCTCCGGATGCGCCTTGGCGATCGCTTTCGACTGCTCGAGCGTGGGCGACTGGTCGAGCTCGCCGAAGTGGCACATCGTCGGGCACTTGGGCTTGTCGCCGATGAATTCCGGCATGCCGCCGCCGTAGTACGGCGCGGCGCAGGCGAGCCCCGCGCTGCGCGCCGCCGCCACCCAGGACACGGTTCCGCCCCAGCAATAGCCGACGATGCCGACCTTGCCCGCTTTCTTCGCCGCGCCGAGTGCCGCGTCCACGTCGAGCAGGGTCTGCTTCCAGTCGAGTTTTTGCATCACGGCGACGCCCGCCTGGATCTCGGGCTGCGAGTAACCGGTGTCGTAGTTGCGCTGCGCGCGGTCGAACATCGCCGGCGCGATGACGAGGTAGCCGTCCGCCGCGTAACCGTCCGCGACGCCCTTGATATGGCTGTTGACGCCGAAAATCTCCTGGATCACGACGACGGCGCCGCGCGCCTTGCCGGCGGGCTGGGTGCGGTACGCGACAAGTGGGTGGCCGTCGGCGGCCTTCAATTCGATCATGCTGCCCATGTGTGCTCCTCCTGGAAAACCTGCGGTTAGAATCACCATTATGAAGAAGAAGCCGCAGGAATTGTTTCATCTTGCGAGACAAGCGCTGCTTCGCGCGGGCGCGCACGAAACGATGGCCGAGACCGCGGCGCAGCACCTGGTGCGCGCCGAAGAGCAAGGGCTGCCCACGCACGGCATGTCGCGCGTGCCGTTTTACTGCTCGATGCTGAGGAACGGACGCGCCGACGGCAAGGCCCGCCCGACGATGGCCGCGGAGAAGGCGGCGGCCTGCCTGATCGACAACGCCGACGGCCTGCCCTACGAATCCGTCGCCTGGGCGATCGAGGAAGTGATCCAGCGCGCACGCCGGAACGGCGTCGCGTTTGCCGGCATCCGCAACAGCGCCCACGTGGGCGTGCTGGGCATCCATCTCCTCAAGGTGGCGCAGGCCGGCATGGTCGGCGTGGCCTTCACCAATTCGCCGGCGGCGATTCCGGCCTGGGGCGGGAAGAAGGCGCTGTTCGGCACCGATCCCGTCGCCTTCGCCTTCCCGCGCAAGGGCGCGCAACCCATCGTCGTCGACCTCGCGCTGACCACGGTGACGCGCGGCAAAATCATGGTGGCGATGCAAAAAGGCGAGAAGATTCCCGAGGGTTGGGCGCTCGATCGCCACGGCAAGCCCACCACCGACCCGAAGGAGGCGATCGAACAGGGAAGCCTGTTTCCCATCGGCGGCACCAAGGGCGCGATGCTGGCGCTGGCCTTCGAGCTGGTGTGCGCCGCGCTCACCGGTGCGGCGATCGGGCCGGAAGCCGACTCGTTTTTTTCCGAGCAGGGCAACAAGCCGCGCATCGGCCAGGCGTTCCTCGCCATCGATCCGGGCGCGCTCGCCGGCATGGAAAAATACTTCGAGCGCGTCGAGACCGTGGTGCGCGCCATGCTCGCCGACGAGGGTGTGCGCCTGCCGGGCGCCAGGCGCTTCGCCGCCGAGAACAGGCAGCGCGCAGAGGGCATCGAAGTGGCCGACGCGCTGCTGGCGAGCATCGGCAAACTGGCGGCGGCCTGAGATGCACTGGGAGGCGATCCTGCAGTTTCCGAAAATGAAAGTCGCGCTGGCGACGCGCGGCGAGCGCGTGGCGCAGATCCGCTTCCTGCCGCCGGAGGCGCCGACGAAGGAGCCGGAAAATCCGCTCGCCGAGCGCGCCGCGCGCCAGCTCGAGCGCTATCGCGAGGATCCCGACGCGACGTTCGACCTGCCGCTGCTGGTCGAAGGCACGCCGTTCCAGCGCCGCCTGTGGGACGCACTGTGCCAGATTCCGCGCGGCCGGGCGCTCACCTACGGGGAACTCGCGCGCAAGCTTGGCGGGGAGGCACGCGCAGTGGGCCAGGCCTGCGGCGACAACATGCTGCCGATCGTGATTCCCTGCCACCGCGTGATCGCCGCCAGCGGTCTGGGCGGCTTCGCGCATTCCACGGACGGCTACCTGATCGAGGCCAAGCGTTGGCTGCTGCTGCACGAGGCACAGGCGGACGGCTTCGCACTCGAGTCCTGAGCGACGCGGACGCGGGGCAGGTCGACGCGTTCTGCGACGCGCTGTGGCTCGAGGACGGCCTGGCGAAGAACACGCTGGAGTCCTACCGGCGCGACCTGGCGCAGCTCGCCGGCTTCCTCCAGGGTCGCGCGCTGGTGCAGGCGCGGGAACAGGACCTGTTCGGTTTTCTCGCCTCGCGCCGCGGCCGCAGTTCGAGCGCCGCGCGCATGCTCTCCACGCTGAAGCGCTTCTACCGCTACTGCCTGCGCGAGCGCGCGATTGGCGCGGACCCGACGCTGAAGCTGGAGCCGCCGCGGCGCACGCCGCGCTTTGCGAAGAGCCTGTCGGAGGATGACGTGGAGGCCTTGCTTGCCGCGCCGGACGTGGCGACGCCACGCGGACTGCGCGACCGCGCAATGCTCGAGGTGCTCTATGCCGCGGGCCTGCGCGTCTCGGAGCTGGTGGGGCTCAAGCCCTACGAGGCGAGCCTGGACGCGGGCGTGGTGTGGTCATTGTTCACTTACTGATCTCTTCAAGACCAAGCGCCTGCAGCACTGTTGTGGTCTGGCTCAAGGTGCCCACGATCCGACGCATTGGCGTCGGGGCAAATTTGATCAGAGTCGGCGTCATGAAGATGCCATCGGCAAAAGCACGCTTCGGATCCTGTAGTACGTCCACAACTTCGATCTGGTGGCACTCAGACAGATAGGTCCTGCACAGTGACCGCAGATTCGCCACTGCAAGCAAAGAGTTCTGCGCATCACCGGCTAGGTAAAGCCGAAATCCAAACATTGCCTGAGTCATGGCCGATTTACTCATTGCCTGAACCGGGATGCACTGCGTCCGCGCCGCGCAATTCCCGCATGCGTGCCCGCACCCGCGATAACTCGCCTTCGCGACCCTGGGCGGTGCGTTCGAGCAAGGTTTTTTCGATCTGCTTGGCGAGCAATTCGGTCTGCAAGGATTTTGCACGGACTTCCA
>JANMSV010000240.1:0-7428 GCA_031389685.1 Betaproteobacteria bacterium | reverse complement strand
CGCGCGTGAGCATGGTCGGCAACGACCTGAAGCTCGATCCGGGCGTGGGCACCTGCGGCAAGGAGGGTCAGAGCGTGCCGGTGGGGGTAGGGCAGCCGACGCTGCGCATCGACGCCTTGACTGTCGGCGGCACTGCATGAGTGCATTGCCCTCGAACGAAACGCGCTTTCTTGCCGACGCCGACGCGCTGGCGCGCGAGATTCCAGATGGCGCGTGCATCGGGCTCCCGCCGGATAATTCGCTGGTAGCGATGGCCGTGGTGCGTGCGCTGGTGCGCCGCGGGGCCAAGGACCTGAAGCTCCTGGGCGTGCCGGTGCTGGGCCTGTGCGCCGACATACTGATTGGCGCCGGCTGCGTGCGCGAAGTCGAAACCAGCGCGGTGACCCTGGGCGAGGCCGGGCTCGCACCGCGCTTCACCGCCGCCGCCGAGGCCGGCACGCTGAAGATCGTCGACGCCACTTGCCCGATGATCCACACCGGCCTGCAGGCGACCGAGAAAGGCGTGCCGTTCATGCCTTTGCGCGGCGTGCTCGGCTCGGACCTGGTGAAACATCACCCCGACTGGAAAACCATCGATAATCCTTACGCCAAGGGCGACCCGATCCTCCTCGCGAAGGCCATCGTGCCGGACGTCGCCCTGTTCCATGCGCGTTGGGCCGACGATTGCGGCAACGTGTGGGTGGGGCGGCGCGGCGAGCTCGCCACCATCGCGCACGCGTCAAAGGCCTGCTACGTCAGCTACGAAGAAATGAAGCCGGGCGACATGATCGAGGACGAATTGCTCGCGCCTGGCTGCATCGGCTCGGTCTACATTACCGCCGTGGCACCGGCGCCGCGCGGCGCCTGGCCGCTCGGCGTGCCGGGCGCCTACGGCATCGATGACGCGCACCTCGCGCACTACGCGCGGCTGGCGAAGACCGCCGAGGGTTTTCGCAAGTACCTCGACGAGTTCGTGTTCAAGACCGTAGCGGCGTGAACTTCGCGAAGGAGGAATTGCTCGCGGTCACCATCGCGCGGCTGATCGGCGATGCGCGGCACGTCGCGGTGGGCGCGGCTTCGCCGATTCCCGCGACTGGCGCGTTCCTGCTGAAACAGAAGAATCCTGCGTTGCGGATATCGCTTCTGCAGAAGCGGACCGGCAACCCGTTTACCGAGGGTTCGCGCGAGCTGTTCGACCTGGCGGGACAGGGCCGCGTCGACGTGTTTTTCCTCGGCGGCGCGCAGATCGACGGGGAGGCGAACATCAACCTGGTGCAAGCCGAAGGCAAGCGCTTTCCGGGTTCGTTCGGTTCCGCCTACATGTACTTCGCGGCGAAGAAGACAATCCTGTTCCGCGAAGAGCATTCCGCGCGGGTGCTGGTGCCGAAGGTTGAGTTCATTTCCGCGCCGGGCTGGAGCCCGCCCGGGGTCGAGCGCCGCGGCGGGCCGGCCGCGCTGCTCACCGGCAAGGCGCTGTTCCTGTGGCAGAAGGACCGGCGCCGCTTCCTGCTGCAGAGCGTGCACCCCGGCTCGAGCGCCGAGGATGTGCGCGCAAATACGGGATTCGACTACGACGCGCCGGCAGTTGTCCCGCAGACAAATGCGCCAAGTGTCGAGGAGTTAAGGCTATTGCGAAGTCCGGTGGCGCAGGTGATTCTGGAAAACTATCCTGGATTCGGGAAGAGAGTCTGGGAAGGTAAGTGAGTCGCTCCGCACAATCATTTCCACATTCTGGAGTCGTAGCGGTGCGCGTGCGTCGCCAGTACCCTTATTAGTGCAGAGTCGGGATGTTCCGGGTTGATCAGATAGGTGGACTCGGCCCGGCTGTGTATCGAAGGCACCATTAATGCGGCACTTCTTTTCGCCAAGAGCCATCGCGTACCCAGCGCGGATGTAGACGACGCATGGGGTACGGCATCCCAATCGGGTGGGAGGTCCTTGGGCTCGAGACGTTCTACGATGGCCAGCGGTATTGCGATGTCGAACGACACCAGCTCCAATGACTTGTTTCGCTTGCCGAAATGGACGAGAAACTCGAGGCTTGCGAGTGACAGTGTCTGTGCGCAGTAAACGATGCGTATGCCCCTGTCGTGCCACCTGCCACCGACGAGCAATCCGCCATTTCCGCTTAGTGGGTCGCTAGAGTGTTTTTTCTTGGTGACCCGATAAACGGTGATCAAGCCAGGTAACCGTATTCCATTTGCAGTAGCAAGTCCTCCACCTGTTTTGCACCATTATCAGTTGTCAGCAAGTCGCGTGGCTTGGCGTTGCCAAGCGACGCTTGTGGTTCCACGAGCCACGACTTTGCCTCCTCCCTGCTCTCGAGAACCTCTTCCGCCATTGCAATGATCTTTGCGCTACGAAGTAGGCGGTCAGAGGAAACCGAATCAAGGGGCTTCTGCGGATGCTCTTGCCATCGAATGAAAGTCTTCTCGCTGACCCCGAGCAGCTCCGATACGACCACATTGCTGAATCCGGTGTTGACTTTGAAGTAGGCGACACAGCGGGCGGGTATTCCCTCAAGCACCAGCTTGTGAAACGCAAGCGGCTTGTGCGGGTCGCGAATGCCAACGGCCTTCTGGCCGCCTAGATATCGGAGTAGTGCCATCTGCAGGTCGCTCATCGGGCTGGCCTTATGGACATTTGTCTGTAATATAGCTGAATATAGTCAGTATGACAAGATAATCAAAACTTGGCGCTTCTGACCCTGCAGCCAGGCGCCGCTAGCCGAGCTCCGCCCAGCGTAGCGAGCGCTTGACCGCCTCGCGCCACTGCGTGAGCAGATCCGTGGCATGCGCGGGATTCATCTGCGGCTCGAAGCGCCGGTCGACTTCCCAGTGCGCGGCGAGCGCCTCGCGCGAAGGCCACAGCCCGCTCGCCAGTCCTGCCAGGTAAGCGGCGCCGAGCGCCGTGGTCTCAAGGACTTTGGGCCGCACTACCGGCACGCCGAGGATGTCGGCCTGGAACTGCATCAGCAGGTCGTTGGCGGCGGCGCCGCCGTCCACGCGCAGTTCCTTGAGCTTCTCGCCGGAGTCCTTCTGCATGGCGTCCAGCACGTCGGCGCTCTGGTAGGCGATCGACTCGAGTGCGGCGCGCGCGATGTGCGCGCGCCCGGTGCCGCGCGTGAGGCCGACGATGGCGCCGCGCGCCAGCGGGTCCCAGTGCGGCGCGCCCAGCCCGGTGAACGCCGGCACCAGGTACACGCCGCTGTTGTCGGGCACGCTGGCAGCCAGCGCCGCGATCTCGGCGCGCGACATGTAGAAGCGCATCTCGTCGCGCAGCCACTGCACCACCGCCCCGGCGATGAACACGCTGCCCTCGAGCGCGTACTCCTTGTCGGCGTCGCGCGCATCGCGCGCGTGGCCCAGCTGCGCGGCGGCCGTCGTAATCAGGCCGTTGGCCGAGGCGACGGCGCGCTCGCCGGTATGCAGCAGCATGAAGCAGCCGGTGCCGTAGGTGTTCTTGGCCATGCCCGCCTTGTGGCAGCCCTGCCCGAACAGGGCCGCCTGCTGGTCGCCGGCGATGCCGGCGATCGGCACGGGCGCGCCGAGAACCGAGGGCGCGATCATGCCGAATACGTGCGCCGACGGGTACACGTCGGGCAGGATGGCGCGCGGCACACGCAGGATGCGCAGCAGCTCGTGGTCCCAGTCCCCCTTGTGAATGTCGAACAGCATGGTGCGGGATGCGTTCGAGGGATCCGTGACGTGGGTGCGGCTCTCCGACAGCTGCCAGACTAGCCAGGTGTCGATGGTGCCGAAAGCGAGCTCGCCGCGCTCCGCGCGCGCGCGCGCGCCGGGTAGGTGATCGAGCAGCCAGGCGATCTTGGTGCCGGAGAAATACGGATCGAGCACCAGGCCGGTCTTGTCGCGGATCGTCTGCTCGACGCCCTGGGCGCGCAGCTCGCTGCACATCGCCGCGGTGCGGCGGTCCTGCCAGACGATGGCGTTGGCGAGCGGCGCGCCGCTCTGGCGGTCCCACAGCACGGTGGTCTCGCGCTGGTTGGTGATGCCGGCGGCAACGATCTCGCTCGGATTCACGCCGGCCTTTTCCACCGCCTCGCGCGCCACCTCGCACTGGGTGGCGAAGATCTCGTTGGGGTCGTGCTCCACCCATCCCGGCTGCGGGTAGATCTGGCGGAATTCCTGCTGCGCGATCTCCACCGGCACGCCTTCCTCGTTGAACACGATGGCGCGCGAGCTGGTGGTGCCCTGGTCGAGCGCGAGGATGTAACGCATCAGCCCATTCTACTGATCAGGCTGTGCCGGCAGCCGGCAGTAGCGCTCGGCAAGCTGCGTGAATTCGCGCAGGGACTTTCCGGCATCGAAGCCGCCGCCGAGTTCTTCCGCGAGTAGGGCGGCGACGCGGCCCGCGGCCGAGGCGGCAAGCCGCGCGTCGAGGAACAACTGGCGCGAGCGCCGCGCCAGCACATCCTCCACTGTGCGCGCGTATTCGTAGCGCACGGCGAAGCGCACCATGGCCTCCGACAGTCCTGGCGCCAGCTCGCGGTCCGCTCCGGGCAGGGACTGCACCATCGGCGCTTCGGTGCCGTAGAGATGCAGGCCCGGCGCGTCGCTCAGCGGGCGCTCGCCGCGGGCGGGGGCGCCGACCAGCGGCAGGGCGGCGGTCGCACCGGCTGGACGCGACGGCAGGAGCTGGTTGGCCATGCAGTGCGCGAGGACGTCTTCGGCCATGGCGCGGTAGGTGGTCCACTTGCCGCCGGTGACGGTGACCAACCCCGAGCGTTCCACCAGCACGGCATGCTCGCGCGACAGCGCCTTGGTATCGCCGGGATCCTCGTTGGGCGGCTTGACCAGCGGCCGCAGCCCGACCCACACCGAGCGGATGTCCGCGCGCGTCGGTGCTTTCGCCAGATAACGCGCGGCTTCGCCCAGGATGAAGTCGATCTCTTCGCGGAACGGCTCGGGCTCGATCGGCAGGTCGTCGCGCGGCGTATCGGTGGTGCCGAGGATGGTCTTGCCGAGCCAGGGCACGGCGAACAGTACGCGGCCATCCTCGGTTTTCGGCACCAGGATCGCGTGGCCGCCCGGGAGGAAGTCGCGGTCCACGACCACGTGCACGCCCTGGCTTGGCGCCACCAGGTCGCCGCGCGGCGCCCGGTCCATACGCCGCACAGCGTCCACCCAGACGCCGGTGGCGTTGATCACGCAACGCGAGCGCAGGGCGAGGCGCTGACCGCTCTCGCGGTCTTCGGCGATCACGCCATTGATGCGGCCTCCCTCATGCATCAGGCCCACTGCGGCGCAGTGATTGAGCACCGCCGCCCCGTGCGCGATCGCAGTGCGCGCCAGCGCAACCGCCAGGCGCGCGTCGTCGAATTGACCGTCCCAGTAGCGCAGCGCGCCCGCCAGGCCGCGCGCCTGCAAGGCCGGCGCCCGGTGCAGCGCGGCGGCGGCGTCGAGAAACTCGGTCCGCCCAAGGCGCTGGCCGCCGGCAAGTAGGTCATACGCCATCAGTCCGCTGCCGTAGAACCACCGGTCGAACCAGCGGCCCCGGGCGCCGTAGACGGGAAGCAGAAAGGGCAGCGGCTGGACGAGATGCGGCGCGTTGCGCAACAGGATGGCGCGCTCGCGCAGCGCTTCGCGCACCAGCGCGAGGTTGCCTTGCGCGAGATAGCGCACGCCGCCGTGCACCCGCTTGGTGGCGCGCGACGTGGTGCCCTTGGAGAAGTCTTCGGCCTCGACCAGCGCGACCGACAGGCCGCGAGCGGCCGCGTCCAGGGCCACGCCGAGCCCGGTGGCGCCACCGCCGATCACCACCAGGTCCCAGGCAGGGACCTGCGCGAGCGTGCGCGCCAGGTCTTGACGCGCCGGCTGATGCGCCGCGCTCATCGGGCGACGGGGACCGCCTCTTCGGTGCTCTCGCTGGCGACGTCGACCGCCACGTGGTTCTCCGCGCAGATGCGCAGCAGCGGCTCGGGCGGCGCCGCATCGGTGACGAAATGGTCGATGTCCGAGAGATGGCCGATGCGTACCGGCGCGGAGCGCCCGTATTTAAGGCTGTCGGCGACCAGGAGGGCGCGCCGGCTGCTCTCCACGATCTTGCGCGATACCTCCACCTCGCGATAGTCGTAATCGAGCAGACTGCCGTCCGCGTCGATCGCGGAAGTGCCGATGACCGCATAGTCCACCTTGAACTGGCGCAGAAAATCGACCGCCGGCTCGCCGACGATGCCGCCGTCGGAATGGCGCAGTACGCCGCCCGCGACGATCACTTCGATCTCCGTATAGCCCTGCAGGATGTTGACCACGTTTATGTTGTTGGTGATCACCATCAGGCCCTTGTGCGCGCGCAAGGCGATGGCGACCTGCTCCGTGGTGGTGCCGATATTGATCAGCAGGGAGCAGTCATTCGGGATCAGCTCGGCCGCCTTCAGGCCGATGCGCCGCTTGCCGTCGGTGGCCAGCTGCCGCCGCGATTCGTAGGCGAGGTTGGCGACCCCCGAAGGCAGCATCGCGCCCCCGTGATAGCGCTGCAGTACGCCTTGGTCGCACAGCTCGTTCAGGTCCTTGCGGATGGTCTGCGGCGTGACGCCGAAGCGACTCGCCAGCCCGTCGACGTCAAGTCGACCGTTGTCGCGGGCGAGCGCCACGATGTCCGCCTGTCGTGGAGTTAGGAGCGGCATGCTGTTGGCCTCAAATGGCTATACTAACAATATGACTTTCTAATTTTTTCGTTTTGCGGCAGCGCATCAGGCGTTTTTTAACTATTGACATTCGTTTGCTTTCGCTCATAGCATGGATTTGCTGTTCGACAAAGGGAGGGAACATGACGAGGTTCACGAAGCTGGGGGCGACACTCGCTCTCGCGGTCGCTACCGCCTTCGCGCCGATCGGTTTCGCGGGCGTGAACGAGGCAAAGCAGTGGGTCGACAAGGAATTCCAGCCGTCCACGCTGAGCAAAGCGCAGCAGCTGAAGGAAATGGACTGGTTCATCAACGCCGCCAAGCCCTTCAAGGGCCTGGAGATCAACGTCCTGTCGGAGACCATCCCGACGCACGAATACGAATCCAAGGTTCTGACCAAGGCGTTCTTCGAGATTACCGGCATCAAGGTCAATCACCAGCTGCTCGGCGAGGGCGAGGTGGTGCAGGCCGTGCAGACGCAGATGCAGACCAACCGCAACCTGTATGACGCCTACATCAACGACTCGGACCTGATCGGCACGCACTCGCGCCTGCAGTCGGCGGTCAACCTGACCGACTGGATGTCGGGCGAAGGCAAGGACGTGACGCTGCCGACGCTGGACGTCAACGATTTCATCGGCAAGTCCTTCACCACCGGGCCGGACGGCAAGCTCTGGCAGTTGCCCGACCAGCAATTCGCCAATCTCTACTGGTTCCGCTACGACTGGTTCAAGCGGCCGGACCTGAAGGCGCAGTTCAAGAAGATCTACGGCTACGAGCTTGGGGTGCCGCTCGACTGGTCG
>JANMSV010000226.1:0-20959 GCA_031389685.1 Betaproteobacteria bacterium | reverse complement strand
AGCAGGAGATGCGGGCGCGGGTGGTGGAAGCCGAGGCCGAAGTGCCGCGCGCCATGGCCGAGGCCTTCCGCCAGGGCAACATGGGCATCATGGACTACTACCGCATGAAGAACGTGCAGGCCGATACGGTGATGCGCGAAGAGATCGCCAGCGGCGATGAGCCCTCCGCCGCCCCGAGAAAGTAGGAGGCGGGACCGTGAACAAGTTTTCTCCCGATCTGCTGATCTATATCCTGATTATCGGCGGCGTATTGCTGTTCAACTTCCTGACGCAGCGCGCCGCCGCCAGGCGGCAGCAGGAGGAGGAGGCAGCTAAGCAGGCTGAACCGCCTGCGCCGGACGAGCCTCTTCCGGACATCTGGGGAAGCGCGCAAACAGCGCCGGCGGCCGAGCCGCAGCCCGTGGCGCTGCCTGTGCCGGCGCGTGTGCGCGCGGCGCCGCTCGTCGCCGCAGAAGTCCGGCACCGCCGTTCTGCTGCGCGATCGCTCCTGAAAGGCACGCGGAATCTGCAACGTGCGATGGTCGTCTTGACGGTGTTGGGGCCTTGCCGCGCCATGGAGCCACCGGGCGGCGGCGCCGTCGGAACTTCCCCCGGGCGAGCCGCTCAGTAGCGCTGGAAGTACCACTGCGTGCGGCGAGTTTGTGCTCCGGCCCACTTCGGCTCGCCGGAGGCGATGCCGAGGATGAACGCCCAATGGCAGGAGATGCCGGCCAGCACGGCGAGATGGAATATTTCATGCGGCCCCACGATCCCCGCCAGCAGTACCGGCCAGCGCAGGAATTCGATCAGCGCCCCGGCGGTGTAAGCAAGCGCGCCCCACAGCACCGGCTGCATGCGGCGCCATCCGTAGCGGCGCGCCAGCGCCACCGCGGAGATCACCCCCAGCCAGCCCAGCCCCAGGTACATCAGCAACCCGACCCATTCAGGCAGGGTGGCGAAGTAAACGGTCTTGAGGGTCAGGCCCGCGAGCGCCGCGCCCCAGACGAGCGCCAGCATGCCCCAGCGCCAGGCACCCCTGAACAAGATGGCGTGCACGGGCGTAAAACTCCCCGCGATCAGCACGAAGATGGCGGCGTGGTCGAGCCGTCGCAGCACCTCCCGGCCCGCGGTGTCCGGCGCTAGCAGGTGATAGACCCCGCTCAGGCTCAGCATCAGCACGCACGAGAACGCGAACACGGAGAGCGAGACCATGCGCCCGGCCTCGCCGCGTCCGCGGCGCAGCAGAACGACCGCCAGGAGCGCGAAAACCGCCGCGCCGGCCAAGTGGGACAGGGAACTGACCGGGTCGCTGAACCCTGCAATCGACATCACGCGGCTACCCTCGGCCATGGTGGCATCCTAATGGACTAGGTAGGATAGGGCATGGCGGAAAAAGAACTCGTTTACCAGTTGACCCAGGCCGGTCGCGAAGCCTGGGAGAGCCAGGATATCGCGGTGCCGGAGGACTACCGGCGCATCCTCTGGCTGATGGATTTCCACGGCCATGCCGCCGTGCTCAACGACCTGCTGCGCCGCTATCCGCGCAACGTGCTCGACGAATGGCTGGTGGAGATGGAGGAACTCGGGCTGATCGAGCCGGGGTCCACGGGGGAGAATTCCAGCACCGCGTTTTCGACCCGCGATGCCGATCGCACGCTGGCCTTGGACCAGGCGGAGGTGCGCAAGGAATCCGCCACCGCCGGCGCCGCGCTGGCGCGTACCGGCGCCTACATTTCTGCCGACCGCCTCAGCAAGCGCCCCACGCTGCGCAAGTTGCCGGCCGACTCCGTGGTGCTGATCGTCGAGGACGACCCGGACCAGCTTGCGCTGGCCGACCTGCGCGTGAGCATGTCGGGCTACAAGGTGCGCGTCGCCGGCACGGTGAATGCGTTCTTGCACAGCATGCTCGACGAGGGCGCGCCCGACCTGCTGCTGCTGGACGTGCTGCTGCCCGACGGCAACGGCTTCGACGTGCTGGCCAAGATGCGCCGGCACCCGGTGCTGGGCTCGCTGCCGATCGTCATGCTCACCGCGGAAAACGAGCCCGAGGACATCGGCAGGGGCTTGCTGCTCGGCGCCGACGGCTACATCACAAAGCCTTACACGAAGAACATCCTCGCCGACGTCATCCGCCGCGTGCTCAAGCAGAGTGCCGCCGAGTAGATGCCGGTTTTAGGACGGACGGATAAGCTGTTTCGAGCGCGTTGTGCCACAGTCCGGGCGGCGATGACGGGTCTCGGGATGGCATGAGCGAAAGCGATTACGGCACGGGAGAAGAAATTGCGCAGTGGCTCAAGGAGGCGGGCCGCCGCTCAGGTCGCGCGCTGCGCGATTCAGGCGGCGCGCCTGAGGACGATTCGTACAACTCGCCCGCATCCTTGCATCGCTATCTCGAGGAACTGGCGGGCAAGCCCTTGCAGTCGCACGCCGACGTGCTCACCTACCTCGGTGCAGTCGCGGGAAATCTGCCCAAGACGCACCACGAACACGGGCGGCGAAAGTCAGTCCGGGAGTTGACGCTTCTGAGCCTGCTGGTCCTGAGCTACATCCAGTACTACTACTGGGACGTCCACTTGCAGATCTCGGCGCTCAATTCGGTGCAGGTCTTCGTGCCGGTGCGCGCAGCGCTCGAGAGGAAAACCTAGGCGCGCCGCAGCGCGGCAATGCGTGGCTCGCGGCCCCGGTTGTGCTGTAAAATCCGCGACTTCCCACGGGGTGGTAGCTCAGCTGGGAGAGCGCCGCGTTCGCAATGCGGAGGTCGAGGGTTCGATCCCCTTCCACTCCACCAATACCCGGGACCTGCCTCATGGCGCAGTCGAGCACGATCCGTGGCGAACTTGCCCTGTTCGCCGTCGTGCTGGCGCTGCCTCTGGTTGCGGTCATCGCGTTCATCCTTTACGACCGCGCACGCGACGAGGTTGCCGATGCCGAAAGCGTGGTGCGCCGGCTTGCCGACAGCGGCGCCGAGCGGGCTGCGCGCTTCATCGAGGACACCCAGGCCGCCCTGCAGGCCATCGCCGGGCGGCCGTTGGTGCGCGCCATGGACCCGGCGCGCTGCGACCCGGCCCTGAAGGACCTGCCCGGGCTCTACCCGCTCGCCGGCAATTTCCTCGTCGTCGACCGCGAGGGTCGCATCCTCTGCGGCGCCATCCCGCCGCCGCACGACCGCGTGGTGCGCATCATCGACCAGGCCGTGTTGCGCGAGGTGCTGGCGAGCGGGCGCTTTGCGCTCTCGCAGCCGGTGGTGGGCCGCATCAACAAGCGCTGGTCGGTGGCCGCGGTGCAGCCGGTGATCGGCGCCGATGGCGCCGCCGCCGGCACCGTGAGCATGTCGATCGACCTGCTCAAATGGAGCCTGTTATCCGCTCCGGCCGATGTGCCCGAAGGCACCATCGTCACCCTGGTCAGCAACGGCGTGGTGATCGCGCGCTCGGTCGAGGCCGAGACATGGATCGGGCGCGACGTGTCAGGCGGCGAGATCATGCAGGCGGTGCGCGCGCAAAAGCAAGGTGTGGTGCGCGCGCGCGGCGCGGCGGAGGTCGATCGGATCTGGGGATTCCGCGCGGTGCCGGGCACCGATTGGACGGTCCTCGCCGGGATAGGCACGGAGCACGTGCTGGGACCGGTGCGCGAGCGCTCGGTACGCCTGGCGCTGCTCGTGGCGCTGCTGGTGGGCGCGGTGGTCGCGCTGGCGGTGGCGCTCGCACGCCGTCTGGCCCGGCCGGTAGACCGGATCGCCGAAGCACTGCGCTTGCGCGCCGAGGGCCGGGAAGAGCTGCGCATCCCGGTATCGGGCCCGCGCGAGATCGCCGCGGTGGCGCAGGAGCTGAATCGCAACATCGGGCAACGTGAGCGCGCCGAATCGCGCCTCCGATTGACGCAACAGCTGCTTGCCGCCCTGTCGGAGGTCAACGAGACCATCGTGCGCGTGCGCGAGCGCGAGGAGCTGTTCCGGCAATGCTGCCGCATCTGCGCCGAGCGCATGGGCTTCCTGGTCGCCTCGATCGCCCTGGTCGACGCGGCGCGGGGGCGCATCGTGCCGCAGGTGTACGCGGGGCCCGGCAGCGAATTTCTCGCCGGGTTTACCTACCCGCTCGATGCGCCGGACCCGTTCGCGCACACGGTGACCGCAACGGCGGTGCGCACGAGGCGCGCCGCGGTCGCCAACGACGTCGATGCCGATCCAGCGAAAGCGGCGGCGCGGCCGATCCGCGAGCGCATCGGGTCCAAGTCGACCGCCGCTTTCCCGCTGTTTCAGGGCGGCGCGGTCATCGGCGCTCTGACCGTGCATTCGGCGGCGAGGGATTTCTTCGACCAGCCCGTGGTGGAGCTGCTGACGCGCATGGCCGACGACATCTCCTTCGCGCTGGACAAATTCGCCGAGCAGCACCAGCTCGAGGTGCTGACCCGCGAGCTGGAGGCGCGGGTGCGCCGGCGCACTGCCGAACTCGAGGCGGCGAACCAGGAGCTGGAGGCCTTCACCTACTCCGTCTCGCACGACCTGCGCGCCCCGGTGCGCCACATCGACGGCTTCGCGCGGCTGCTGGAGAAGGAATTGCAGCTACCGGGCGGGAAGGCCGCGCACTACCTGGGCACCATCGCCGCCGCCGCCAAGCGCATGGGCGAGCTGATCGACGACCTGCTCACGCTGTCGCGCACCGGGCGGCAGGAGCTCAAGCTGCAGCGCGTGGACCTGGGCGCCCTGGTGCGCGAGCTGGTGCGCGAAGCCGCGCCGGAGATCGGCAAGCGCAAGCTGGAGTGGACCGTGGGGGCGCTGCCGGTGGTGATGGCCGATCCTGCGCTGCTGCGCATCGTCCTGCACAACCTGCTGTCCAATGCGCTGAAGTACACGCGCCCGCGGCCGGTGGCGCGCATCGGCGTCGAGGCGCGCGCCGCGCAGGGCGGCGTCGCCGAGATCTCGGTGCGCGACAATGGCGTCGGTTTCGACCCGCGCTTTAGGGATAAGCTGTTCGGCGTGTTCCAGCGCCTGCATGGCGACGAGGAATTCGAGGGCCTGGGCATCGGCCTCGCCACCGCACGGCGCATCGTGCACCGGCACGAGCAGCGCATCTGGGGCGAAGGCGAGACGGACAAGGGAGCAGTGTTCACGTTTACCATGCTGCAGGCGGAGATGGAGGCGACGCATGAAAGCAGCGCGGATACTGCTGGCTGAGGACAGCGCGCAGGACGTCGAGCTGACGCTCAACGCGCTGGGCGAAAACAACCTTGCCAACTCGGTCGAGGTGGCGCGCGATGGCGCCGAGGCGCTCGACTACCTTTACCGGCGCGGCAAGTACGCCGGGCGCGAGAGCGGCAACCCGGTGCTGGTGCTGCTCGACCTGAAGATGCCCAAGGTGGACGGTCTGGAAGTGCTGCGCGCGGTGAAGGCGGACCCGCGATTGCGCGTCATACCGGTCGTGATCCTCACCTCCTCGCGCGAGGAGCAGGACCTGGTGCGCAGCTACGAGCTCGGCGTCAATGCCTACGTGGTGAAGCCCGTGGAGTTCGACAAGTTCCTGCACGCGGTGCGCGAACTCGGATTGTTCTGGGCGCTGATCAACGAAGCGCCGCCGGCGCGCGGCTGACGGGTCGGCGCGTGCGCGTACTGGTGCTGGAGGATTCCGCGTCAGACGCCGAGCTGACGCTCGCCGCGCTGGCCGCGGCGGGGCTGGATTGCGAGTCCGAGCTCGCCGCCGGGCGCGAGGCGTTCGAGCGCCTGCAGGCGCAGGGCGGCTGGGACCTGGTGCTCGCCGACTACAGCCTGCCCGGTTACACGGGCCTGGACGCGCTCGCACTCGTGCGCGCCGCAGACGCGCTGCTGCCGTTCGTCCTCGTCACGGGAGCGCTCGGCGAGGAGCGCGCGGTCGAGGCGCTGCACGCCGGCGCCACCGACATCGTGCTCAAGGACAACCTGGGGCGCCTGGCGCCCGTGGTGGTGCGGGCGCTGGACGCGGCGCGGCGCGGCCGCGCGCTCCTCGAGACGCAGCAGGCGCTCGAGCTCTCCGAGCGGCGCTACCGCGCGATCGTGGAGGACCAGACCGAGCTGATCATCCGCATGCTGCCGGACTCCACCGCGACGTTCGTCAACCGCGCCTACTGCCGCTACTTCGGCCTGCAGCCGGACCAGATCCTCGGCCGCGCCATGCTGGACAGCATGCCGGCGCACGATCGCGAGGCCATGCGCCAAGATTTTTCGCACATCACTCTGCAAACCCCTGCCTACGAGCGCGAGGTGCTGGAGCGCGATGCCAGCGGCGCCGAGCGCCGGCTGCACTGGTCGGCGCGCGGCATTTTCGATGCGCGCGGCGCACTCGCCGAAATCCAGTCCGTGGGGCGCGACGTCACCGAACTGCGCCGGGCCATGGACCAGCTGGGCGCGGCGCGCGAACGCCTGCGCAGGCTGTCGCGGCGCCTGCTCGAAGTGCAGGAAGCCGAGCGACGGCATCTCGCGCGCGAGCTGCACGACGATATCGGCCAGGGGCTCACCGCGCTCAAGCTGAACCTCGAGGCGCTGGCGCGCGGGCACGACGGCGCGGCGCTGCAGGCGCGCATCGCCGAAGCCCTGGAAACCGCGCGTCACACCATCGAGCGCGTGCGCCAGCTCTCGCTCAACCTGCGCCCGCTGCAGCTCGATGACCTGGGGCTGGCGGCCGCGCTGCGCTCGCACCTCGACCGCCAGGCCGCGCTCGGCGGGCTCAAGCCGCATTTCGAGATCCAGGACGTGCCCGTGAAGCCGGGCGCGGACATCGAGACCGCGTGCTTTCGCGTGGCGCAGGAGGCGATCAACAACATCGTGCGCCACGCCGCCGCGGGCAACGTCTGGCTGCGCTTGTTCGCTGCCGGTGGGCGCCTGGCGCTGTCGGTGCGCGACGACGGCCGCGGCTTCGACGTGGAGGCGGCGCAGCGCCGTGCCGCCGCCGGGGAGAGCCTCGGCGTGGTGAGCATGGAGGAGCGCGTCGCGCTCGCCGGCGGCAGCCTGCATATCCAGTCCGCGCCCGGCGCGGGCACGGTGGTCATCGCTTCCTTCCCCGTGGCGGAGCGCTGAATGGCTGCCCTGCGCGTCCTGCTGGTCGACGATCACAAGCTGGTGCGCGCCGGCATGCGCTCTTTGTTGCGCGAGATCGAGGGCGTCGAAGTGGTGGCTGAGGCGAGCGACGGCGCCGAAGCGCTGCTGCTTGCCGAGCGCGAGCGCCCGGACGTGGTGCTGATGGACATCGCGATGAAAGGCATGAACGGGCTGGAAGCCGCCGCGCGCCTGCGCGAACGCTTGCCCGCAACCAAGATCGTGATCCTGTCCATGCATACCAGCGAGGAGTACGTGCTGCTCGCGCTGCGCGCCGGGGCGGCGGCCTACCTGATCAAGGACTCCGCGACCTCGGAACTGGAACTGGCGCTGCAAAGCGTGATGCGCGGCGAGACCTACCTCAGCCCCGCGATTTCCCGGCAGGTGGTCGAGGGCTACGTGCAGCGCGTGGGCGAGGGCGGCGCGGCCGATCCGCTCACGCCGCGCCAGCGCGAGGTGCTCAAGCGCATCGCCGAGGGGCGCAGCACCAAGGAGATCGCCTACGAATTGAACCTCTCCGTGAAGACGGTGGAAACACACCGCGCGCAGATCATGGAGCGCCTGGGTATCCGTGACGTGGCGGGACTGGTGCGCTACGCCATGCGGGCGGGCCTGGTGCCGCCTGAAACGTAAGCGTATTCAAGACATTACCGCGTCTAAGGTTTATCCCCAGGGCCTTTTAGGGAAGTGCCTGATGCGCAGGGGCGACAGGGTTCCCTAGGCTGCGTGCCATGCCCCCGTCCCCACGGCCGACGCGCATCCTGGTTCTCGACGCGAATCCCGACTTCGTCGCCGCGGCCACGCGCTTTGTCGAGCGCCTGCCCGATTGCGCGCGCGCTGCCGCCGATGTGGTGCTTCTGGACCTGGGACTCGCCGGCCTCGACCTGGCGCGGCGCGTTAAGGAAGGCAACCCGGCGCTTGCCGTGATCGCCCTCGCCATGTTCCCGACCCCGGAGCTGGTGGCCGAGGCGCGGCGCGTGGGCATCGACGCGGTGATCGCGAAGGAATTCTTTGCCGACGAACTGCCGCAGGCGCTCGCGCGTCTCGGGAGCGCGCGATGAGCGCCGTGCCGTCCCTGCATGCGGTGGCGAGCGAATTGACGCCGGGCCAGCGCGCCGAGCTGGTGCTGCGCGAGAGCGAGGCGCGCTTTCGCAGCCTGACCGAGCTGTCCTCGGACTGGTACTGGGAGCAGGACGCCGAGCTGCGCATGTCGTTCCATTCCAAGGGCTTCGCGGGCAGCTCCGGCACCACTTCCGACAAGCTGCTGGGCAAGCGGCGCTGGGACGAGCCCAACCGCTTCCCGCTCAGCGGCACCTGGGACGACCACCGGCGCACGCTGGAGGCGCGCCAGCCGTTCCGCGACTTCGAGTACGTCAGGACCAGCGACGACGGCAGGCGCCACTACGTTTCGCTCAGCGGGGAGCCGGTGTTCGACACGGCGGGCGAGTTCAGGGGCTATCGCGGCGTCGGCAGGAACATCACCGAGCGCAAGGAGGCCGGGCAGGCGCTGCACGAGAGCGAGCGCCGATTGTCCACGCTGATCGCTAGCCTCCCGGGCGCCGCCTACCGCTGCCGCAACGACGCCAACTGGAGCACCGAATTCATCAGCGAAGGGGCGCGCGCGCTTACCGGCCACGGTCCGCAGGAATTCGTCGACGGCCGCGTCTCGTTCGGCGCACTGGTGCACGCCGAGGACAGCGAGCGCATCTGGAACGCGGCGCAGGAGGCGCTGCTGCGCAACGAGCCCTACACCATGGAGTACCGCATCCGTACCGCGGAGGGCCGCGAAAAGTGGATCTGGGAGCGCGGCGCCGGCGTCTACGCGCAGGACGGCTCGGTCATCGCGCTGGAAGGATTCATCTCCGACATCACCGAGCGCAAGCTGGCCGAGGACCGATTGGCGCACCTGGCGCAGTTCGACCCGCTCACCGGCCTGCCGAACCGCACGCTGCTGCACGACCGCCTGTCGCAGTCGATCGCGCAGTCGCAGCGCCACACGCGCCAGGCGGCCGTGCTGTTCGTGGACCTCGACCGATTCAAGCTGGTCAACGACACGCTGGGCCACTTCGTCGGCGACCTGCTGATCGCCGAGGTGGCGCGGCGCCTGCAGCGCTGCGTGCGCACGGGCGACACCGTGGGCCGCATCAGCGGCGACGAGTTCGGCGTGGTGCTGGCGGACCTCGCGCACGCCGACGACGCGGCGCTGGTCGCGCAGAAGATGCTCGACGCGCTGGCACAGCCCTACCTGCTGGCGGGCAGCGAGGCCTTCACCAGCGCGAGCATCGGCATCGCCGTGTGCCCGGGCGACGGCACGCACGCGGAGGACCTGCTCAGGAACGCCGACATGGCCATGTACCGCGTCAAGGAGTCGACGCGCAACGCCTACTGCTTCTTCACCGCGGAGATGAACCAGCGCTCGATGGCAAAGATGCAGCTCAACAACGACCTGCGCCATGCCATTGAACGGCGCGAGTTCGTGCTGCACTACCAGCCCAAGGTGGACCTGGTCTCCGGCCGCATGCAGGGACTGGAGGCGCTGCTGCGCTGGAACCATCCGGAGCGCGGCCTGGTGTCGCCGATGGAGTTCGTGCCGGCGCTGGAGGAATCCGGCCTGATCCTGCCGGTGGGCGAGTGGGTGCTGGAGGAAGCCTGCGCGCAGATCGGGCGCTGGCGCGCCGCGGGCCTGGTGCCGGTGCCGGTGGCGATCAACCTGTCGGCCAAGCAGTTCCGCCTGCGTGAGCTCGATGCCGTGGTGGCGCGCGCGCTCGCCGCCGCGGGCGTGGCGCCGTCGCTGCTCGAAATCGAGATCACCGAGAGCAGCCTGATGGACGACCCCGAACAGGCGCTGCGCCTACTCGGCAGCCTGCGCCGGTCGGGCGTGCGCATCTCGGTGGACGATTTCGGCACCGGCTACTCGAGCCTGTCCTACCTCACGCGCCTGCCGCTCTCGGCACTCAAGATCGACCGCAGCTTCGTGCGCGACGCCATGACCAATCCGCAGGCGGCCTCGATCGTGCGCGCGGTGATCGACATGGCGCACAACCTGCGCTTCACGGTGGTCGCCGAAGGCGTGGAGACCGAGCAACAGGTCGCGTTCCAGCGCAAGTACGCCTGCGACCAGGCGCAGGGCTACCTGTACGGGCGCCCGGCGCCCGCCGAGCAGATTCGCAGCCGCTTGGCGCCCGAGATGCACCGCAAATGAGCAAAGTGATCAAGCTGCGGCCGGGGACCGCGCCGGACGCGGCCGCAGGCAGCGCGGTACGGCGCATCCTGCTGGTCGAGGACGACTCGAACGACGCCGAACTGATGCGGGCCTACCTCGCCGAGGCCTGCCGCGATGGCGCCGAGGTCCTGCACGTGCGCACCCTCGCCGAGGGCCTCGCCTTGCAGCGATCGATGGACGTGCACCTGACGCTGCTCGACCTGGACCTGCCGGACAGCGCCGGGTTCCAAACGCTGGAACTCATGCGCGCCGCGGCCGCGGGACCGGTGGTGGTGGTCTCGGGCAACGGCCACCCGAAGCTGGTCGAGGAGGTGCTCAAGCGCCGCGCCTACGACGTGATCCCGAAGCACGAGCTCGATGCCGCCACGTTGCGGCGCGTGCTGCGCCTTGCCGCCCTGCACCAGGACGCGGGCAAAACGCTGCGCGCGACCGAAGGGCGCATCCGCGCGCTGCTCGAGAACAGCGCCGAAGCCCTGGTCCTGTTCAACGCCGAGGGCCGCATCGAGTACGCCAGCGCCGCGATCCGCCGGGTACTGGGCTACGAGTCGAGCGAAGTGCAGGGCCGCAACGGCTTGTCTTACGTGCACGCCGAGGACCGCGACAATGCGCGGGAGGCCTTCCGGCAACTGGCGGCCGTCGAAGGCGCGAACTCGGTCCTGCGCGTGCGCTTCGTGCACCAGGACGGCAGTCCGCGGGTACTGGAGTGCGCGCTGGTCAACCGGCTCGCCGATCCCGACGTGGCCGGCATCGTCTGCAGCTTCCGCGACCTGTCGCGCGAAGAGGAGCAGCGCGCGCGCTTCGACGCCACGTTCGAACACGCCGCCGTCGGCCTGGCGCACGTCGACAACGACGGGCGCATGCTGATCGTCAACCGGCGCCTGTGCGAGATGCTCGGCTACGGCCGCGAGGAGCTCGTCGGGCGCACGGTGCGCGAGTTCTCGCACCCCGAGGACCTCGACGCGACTGCGGCACTGCGCGCGCAGCTGCGCGCCGGCAAGATTCCGCAGTTCACGATGCGCAAACGTTACCAGCGCAAGGACGCTTCGGTGCTGTGGGTTCAGCTCACGGTGTCGCTGGAACGCGATACGCAAGGCGCGCCGCTGTACGACATTGCGGCGTTCGAGGACGTGTCCGAGATGGTGCGGGCGGAGGAAAAGCTGCGCGCCAGCGAGGCCAGGCTGCGCGCGATCATCGGCGCGGAACCCGAATGCGTGAAGCTGCTCGACCCCGAGGGCCTGCTGCTCGACATGAATCCGGCCGGCCTCGCGATGATCGAGGCCGACAGCCTCGAGACGGTGGCCGGGCAATGCGTCTACGGGCTGGTCGCGCCCGAGTTTCGCGCGGCGTTCACGGCACTCACCGAGCGCGCGTGCCGCGGCGGGCGCGGTGTCCTCGAGTTCGAGATCGTCGGTTTAAAAGGCACCCGGCGCTGGATGGAAATGCACGCGGTGCCGATGCGCGGCGAGGCCGGCGGACGCACGCTGATGCTCGCCATCACGCGCGATGTCTCTGCGCGCAAGAGCGCGGAATTGGCCGCGCAGAGAGTGCGGCGCATGTACGCGGCCCTCAGCGCGACCAATGAGGCGATCCTCCGGACCGACGACGCCGAAGCGCTGTACCGCAGCGTATGCGCGTTGCTGGTGGAGCACGCCGGGCTGAAGCTCGCCGCCGTGCGGCTGGTGGACCGCGCCACGGGTTGGATCGAGTCGGTGGCCCACGCCGGCGAGCCGGCCTCCTACCTCGCCAAGGCGCGCGTTTCGGTCGATCGCGAACTGCCGAACGCGCACGGCCCGGCTGGGCAGGCGGTGCAGGAAGGCCGCACCATCGTGAATAACGACTACCTGAACGATCCCAGCCTTGCCCTGTGGCACGGGGTGGCGCGCGAGTCGGGGATCGCCTCCACGGCGAGCATTCCCCTGCGCCGCGGTGGCAGCGTGGTCGGACTGATTACCCTGTACTCCGCGGAAACGAACTGGTTCGACCCGGAGCTGGTGGGCCTCGCCGAGCGCATGGTGGACAACGTTTCCTTCGCGCTCGACAACATCGATCGCGAGGCGCAGCGCGCGCGGGCGGTGCACGCGCTGCGCGAGAGCGAGGCGCGTTTTCGCAGCCTGACGGAGCTGTCCTCGGACTGGTACTGGGAGCAGGACGCCGAGTTCCGTTTCAGCCACGTGTCGATCGAATCGGCGTCGCCGGTGTTCGGCCCGCGCCCGAGCGTGATCGGCAAGGCGCGCTGGGAGCTGCCGCTGACGCCGCTCAGCACCGGCTGGGAGCAGCACAAGGAGACCTTGCAGGCGCGGCGCACCTTCCGCGACTTCGAATTCTCCTATGCGGGTGCGGACGGCCAGCCGCGCTACGTCAGCGCCAGCGGCTACCCGATGTACGACGCCGCAGGCCGTTTCCAGGGCTACCGCGGGATCGGGCGCGACATCACCCAGCGCAAACAAGCGGAAAGCGCGCTGCGGCGTTTTCGCGCCGCGCTGGACATCTCGGCCGACTCCATCTACCTCGTCGACGTCGACGCGATGCGCGTCATCGACTTCAATGACGCTGCAGCGCGCAACCTTGGCTACGAGCGCGATGAGCTGCTTGGCGCCGAGGCCGGCGCGCTGTTCGCCGACCGTACGCTGGAGGACCTGCGCGCGCAGTACGAGCAGCTGCTGGAGCGCGACACCGGAGAAGAGCTGGTACGCGCGCGCCACCGCCGCAAGGACGGCAGCCTGATGCCGATGGAGGTTACGCGCCGCGTGCTGCGCACGCCGGAAGGGCGCTACATCGTCAGCATCGCGCGCGATCTCACCGAGCGCCTGCGCAGCGAGGAGCGCCTGAGCTCCAGCCACGAGCGCTTCGAGACCGTGTCGCGCGCCACCAACGACGTGGTGTGGGACTGGAACCTGGTCACCGATGAGGTGTGGTGGAACGAGAACTTTCAGACGCTGTTCGGCTACGAGTCGCGCGAGATCGGCGCCTACGCCGATGCCTGGCGTGCGCGCATCCACCCGGAGGACGTCGGCCGCATCAAGTCCCAGGTGGACGCCGCCATTGCCACCGGCGCCAGGGCCTGGGTCGGGGAGTACCGCGTGCGCCGCAAGGACGGCAGCTACGTAGACGTCTACGACCGGGGGCTGGTGATGCACGATGCGGCCGGGCGCGCGGTGCGCATGATCGGTGCCCTGATGGACATCAGCGAGCGCAAGCACGCGGAGGGCCGCTTGCGCGTGCACGCCGAGCGCCAGGCGGCGATCGCGCGCTTCGGCCAGTTCGCGCTCGGCCGGCGCAGCGTGGAGGAGCTCTACACCGAGGCGGCGCGCGCGCTGCACTGCGAAGGCGTGGACGCGGTCAGCCTGTTGGAGATGTTCACGGAACGCAACGAGTACCTGGTGCGCGCGACGCAGGGCGAGGGCCCGCACGCCTCGCTCGGCCAGACGGGCCCGATGACGCCCGACAGCGTGTGGCCGGAGATCCTGCGCGAAAACGCGCCGCGCATCGCCGGCCGCGCGTACCTCGTCAGCCGGCCGCTCAACCGGCCATGGCGCGCCTGGGTGCACGACATGGGCAGTGCCGTATACGCGCCGGTGCGCGACGACGACAAACCCATCGCCATGCTGTGCGTCTACGCGGTGCGGGAGCACGCTTTCGGCGCGGAGGACGTGCGCTTCGCCGAGGCCGTCGGCCACGTGCTGTCCACCGCGCTGCAGCGCCAGAAGGCCGAGGAGCGCCTCGCGCGCCTGGCGCAGTTCGACGCCCTTACCGGGCTGCCCAACCGCACGCTGCTGCAGGACCGGCTCGGGCAGAGCATCGTACAGGCGCGCCGCAGGCAGGTCCATGCCGGCGTGCTGTTCGTGGACCTCGACCGCTTCAAGCTGATCAACGACACGCTGGGCCACTACCAGGGCGACGCGCTCATCCGCCAGGTGGGCCAGCGCCTGCTCGCCTGCGTGCGCCCCGGCGACACGGTGGGCCGCATCAGCGGCGACGAATTCGGCGTGGTGCTCGCCGACATGGCGCGCCCCGACGACGCGGCCCTGGTGGCGCAGAAAATCCTCGACGCGCTCGCCGCGCCCTTCGACCTGGGCGGCAACGAGGCTTACGTCACCGCCTCCATCGGCATTGCCGCCTACCCGGGCGACGGCGACGATGCCGAGACGCTGCTGAAGAACGCCGACATGGCCATGTATCGCGCCAAGGAGTCGGCGCGCAACAGCTACTGCTTCTTCACCGCGGAGATGAACCAGCGCGCATTGGGCAAGATGCAGCTGAACACGGACCTGCGGCACGCCCTGGAACGCGGCGAATTCACGCTGCACTACCAGACGAAAGTGGACTTGGCGAGCGGCGCGCTGCGCGGCCTGGAGGCGCTGCTGCGCTGGAACCACCCGGTGCGCGGCCTGGTGTCGCCGATGGAGTTCGTGCCGGCGCTGGAAGACTCGGGGCTTATCGTGCCGGTGGGCGAGTGGGTGATCGCCGAAGCCTGCGCGCAGATCCGGCGCTGGGAGCAGGCCGGGCTCGCGCCGGTGCCGGTCGCGGTGAACCTCTCGGCCAAGCAGTTCCTGCGCCGCGACCTTGATGGCACGATCACGCGCGCGCTCGCCGCCGCCGGCGTCCCGGCGCGCCTGATCGAGCTCGAGATCACCGAAAGCTGCCTGATGGACAACCCGGAGGAGGCGGTACGCGCGCTGAGTGCGCTGCGCGATGCGGGCCTGAAGATCTCGGTGGACGACTTCGGCACCGGCTACTCGAGCCTGGCCTACCTGGCGCGCTTTCCGCTCTCGGCGCTGAAGATCGACCGCGCCTTCGTGCGCAACGTGCACCTGGACACGACCGCTGCCGCCATCGTGCGTGCGGTGATCGACATGGCCAACAACCTCAATCTGGTGGTGATCGCCGAGGGCGTGGAAACGGAGCAGCAGGCGGCGTTCCTGCGCCGCCACGGCTGCCACCAGGGCCAGGGCTACCTGTTCAGCCGGCCGGTGCCGGCCGACGAGGTGGCGGGGCGGCTGCGTGCCGCGCGCCCCGGGGCCGGCCGCTAGGCGCCGCGTTTCTTCTCCAAGCGGCGCGCGAACACCGCCATTTCCTTCTCGGCCTGCTTGTCGCCTTTCGCGCGCGCGGCCTCGATGCCCTGTGTCCAGGCCGCGTGCGCCTCGTCCTCGCGGCCCGCGTCGGCGAGCGCCCGGCCCAGGGCCTTCCACGCCGCCGAGTACTTCGCGTCGCGCGCCACCGCCTCGCGCAAATGCGCGAGCGCCTGTTCGAGGTTTCCCGCCTTCAGGTACTCGGTGCCCAGCGAGTAGCGCAGCAGCGCGCCGTCGCGCGGCGTGCCGAGCAGCTTCTCCAGGTTGGCGATCAGCGGCGAGGTCATTTGGGCTAAGATGGGCGAGGCGATTCTAAACCCTGGGCACGACATGAAAACCGCGATCCATACCGCCGACGCGCCCGCGGCGATCGGCGCCTACTCGCAGGCGATCCGCGCCGGCGACACCGTGTACCTTTCGGGCCAGATCGGCCTGGACCCGAAGTCCATGCAGCTCGTCGAGGGCATCGATGCACAAATCCAGCGCGTGTTCGCCAACCTCACCGCGGTGGCCAAGGCCGCCGGCCTGGGACTCGATCGCACGGTGCGCATGACGGTGTATCTCACCGACCTCGCGCATTTCGCCAAGGTCAACGAGATCATGGCGCAGCACCTCGGGCAGCCGTTCCCGGCGCGCGCGGCGCTCGGCGTCGCCAGCCTGCCGCGCGGCGCGCTGGTCGAGATCGACGCCATCCTGCACGCCGGTTGACGCGCGAGCCGTCCGCCGCAACGGCAAAGAAACTCGCCCGGCTCGGCGTCCGCTCGCGCCGCGACCTGGTGCTGCACCTGCCGCTGCGCTACGAGGACGAGACGCGGCTCACGCCGCTGCACGAGGCGCCCGTGGGCAGCCCGGTGCTCGTGGAGACCGCGGTACGGCGCGTCGAAGTGGCGTTCCGCCCGAAACGCCAGCTCATCGCGCATTGCGACGGACTGGCGATGCGCTTCCTCAACTTCTATCCCGATCAGAAGAAGTCGTTGGAGCAGGCGGTCGAGCGCGGCCAGACGGTCCGCGCCTACGGGGAAGTACGGCCGGGCCGCCTCGGCGCGGAGATGATCCATCCGCGCTACCGCATCGTCGCGCCGGGCGAGCCGCTGCCGGCGACGCTCACCCCCGTGTACCCGACCACCACGGGCCTGGGGCAGGCGAGCCTGAGAAAGCGCGTGCAGGAGGCGCTCGCCGAAGAGGCGATCGAGGACACGCTGCCGGCGGCGCTGCGCGAACGCCATGCGCTTGCGCCGCTGGAAGCCAGCGTGCGCCTGCTGCATGCGCCGCCGCCGGGCGCGGACCTCGGCGCGGCCTGGCGGCGGGTGAAATTCGACGAGCTGCTGGCGCAGCAACTGCAGCTGCGCCTCGCCTACCGCAAGCGCCGCGAGCGCACTGCCCAGGCGCTGCCCGCCGGTGGCCCGCTCCTCAAGCGCTTCCTCGGCAAGCTGCCCTTTCGCCTCACGCGCGCGCAGGCACGCGTGATGGCGGAGTTGCTGCGCGACCTCGCGCAGCCGCACCCGATGCAGCGCCTGCTGCAGGGCGACGTCGGCAGCGGCAAGACCATCGTCGCCGCGATCTGCTGCCTCGCCGCGGTGGACGCCGGCGCGCAGGCGGCGGTGATGGCGCCCACCGAGATCCTCGCCGAGCAGCATTACCGCAAGTTCTCGGCCTGGCTCGCGCCGCTCGGGGTGGAGATCGCCTGGCTGCACGGCGGCTTGCCTGCGGCGGAGCGCAAAGCGGCGCGCAAGGCCATCGCCGCTGGCGCGGCGCGCATCGCCATCGGCACGCAGGCGCTGTTCCAGGCGGGCGTCGAATTCGCGCACCTGGCGCTTGCCATTGTCGACGAACAGCAACGCTTCGGCGTGAAGCAGCGCCTGGAGCTGCGCCGCAAGAGCGAGCGGGCCGCGGCGCACCAGCTGATGATGAGCGCGACGCCGATCCCGCGCACCCTGTCCATGACCTACCACGCCGACCTGGATGTCTCGGTGATCGACGAGCTGCCGCCGGGAAGAAAGCCGGTGACTACGCGACTCGTGTCGGCCGCGCGCCGCGGCGAGGTGTTGGAGCGCATCCGCGCCGCCTGCGCCGACGGGCAGCAGGCCTACTGGGTCTGCCCGGTGATCGAGGAATCCAAGCGCGGGGACGAAATGCGGGATCTGCAGGCCGCGCTCGATGCATTCGAGGAGCTGCGGCGCGAGCTGCCGGCGCTGAAGGTGGGGCTGGTGCACGGGCGGCTGCCGCCGGTGGAAAAGGCGGCGGCGATGCAGGCGTTCGCGCTCGGGCAGACGCAGCTCCTGGTGTGCACCACCGTGATCGAGGTCGGCGTGGACGTGCCCAATGCCTCCCTGATGGTGATCGAGCACGCCGAGCGCTTCGGCCTGGCGCAACTGCACCAGCTGCGCGGGCGCATCGGCCGCGGCGCGCGCGCGAGCGACTGCATCCTGCTGTTCGTGGAGCCGCTGTCCGAGGCGGCGCGGGCGCGGCTCAAAGTGATCTACGAAAACGCGGGTGGATTCGCCATCGCGCAGGAGGACCTGCGCCTGCGCGGCCCGGGGGAATTCATGGGCGAGCGCCAGAGCGGCGAGCCGCTGCTGCGCTTCGCGCACCCGGTCGAGGACGCGGACCTCGCCGTGGCGGCGCGTGCCGCGGCCGAGGAACTGCTCGACGCCGACGAGGCGTTCGCGCGCCACCACATCGAACGCTGGCTCGGCGCGCGGGCAGAGTACCCTAGGGTTTAGACTGCGAATATGAATTGGGCAAACGTAGAACAGCGCATCGACGCCTACGAGCGGCTGCTGCGCCTGGACCAGCCGATCGGCACGCTGCTCCTGCTCTGGCCGACGCTGTGGGCGCTGTGGTTCGCCGCGCGCGGCACGCCGTCGGTGGAGGTGCTCGCCATCTTTTGCGTCGGCACGCTGCTGATGCGCTCGGCGGGTTGCGCGGTGAACGACTATTTCGACCGGCGTTTCGACGCGCACGTCGAGCGCACGCGCGCGCGGCCGCTCGCCGCGCAGGAGATCCGGCCAGCGGAGGCGCTGGTGCTCGCGGGCGTGCTCGCCGCGGCCGCCTTCGGCCTGGTGCTGATGCTCAACCGGCTGGCGCTCACGCTCTCGTTCGCCGCGCTCGCCATCGCCCTGACCTATCCGCTCAGCAAGCGCTTCTTCGCCCTGCCGCAGCTGTACCTCGGCGTAGCCTTCGGTTTCGGCATCCCGATGGCGTACGCAGCGCTGCAAAACCGCCTGCCCGCGGAATGCTGGGTGCTGCTCGCCGCGAATATCTGCTACGCCTTCGCCTACGACACCGAGTACGCGATGGTGGACCGGGAGGACGACGCGAAAATCGGCATGCGCACCTCCGCGCTGACGCTCGGGCGCTTCGATGTCGCGGGCGTGATGGCGGCCTACGCGGGAATGCTGTTGCTCCTCGCGGCGGCCGGCGTGATGCGCCAGTTGTCCTGGCCCTATTACGCGGGGCTGGCGCTCGCCGGCGCCATGATGGTCCATCATTTCCGCCTGATCCGCGGCCGCTCGCGCGAGGGCTGCTTCAAGGCCTTCCGGCACAACAACTGGGTGGGCGCCGCGGTGTTCGGCGGCATCGTCGCCGCGTACGCTATGAGATGAGCATGCCGCCGGAATCCCCGATTGCCTCCTTCGACTTCGCCTCCGGACCGCTGCGCGGCACGCAGCTGTCGCTGTACGGCACGCGCCTGCTGCACCACGGCGTCGGCTACATGGAAAGCATGCCGCTGGCGGCCATCGCCGCGGTGCGCGTGGCCTACGGGCGCCACGAGCAGCGTATCGGCTGGGGCGTGGCGCTGGCCTTGCTGGCGCTCGCGCTGTTCGCCGTCTCCGGCCCGCTGCGCGAGCTGGCCGCCGGCGCCGCGGCCGAAGTCGCCGGAGCGCAGGCCATCGCCGAAGTGCTGCGCAGCGCCTTGCGCGCGGCCGAGGCGCTCGCCAGCTTGCTGTCCGTGGCGGCCTTCGCCTGCTTCGCCGGGGGGGCGGCGATGATCGTGTTCGGCTGGATCGGCACCACCACGCTGGTGCTCATGCTGCCCGCGGCGGAGCGCGCTTTCCCGGTGCGCGGCCAGAACCGCTTGCTGGTCGATTTCGCCGAGCTGCTGGCCGAGCGCGTGGCGCAGCGCGCGCATTGACGTGCACTACGCGGATCTGCGCGAGTTTCTCGGCAAGCTGGAGGCGCTGGGCAGGCTGAAGCGCATCGCGGCGCCGGTGTCGCCGCGCCTTGAGATGACCGAGGTCTGCGACCGCGTGCTGCGCGCGGGCGGGCCGGCGCTCCTGTTCGAGCGGCCCGCCGGCTTCACTGCTTTCCCCATGCCGGTGCTGGGCAATCTGTTCGGCACCGTGGAGCGCATCGCGCTCGCCATGGGAATCGATGCGGGCACCGATCCGGGCCCCGCGCTGCGCGACATCGGCCGCCTGCTCGCGGCGCTGCGCGAGCCCGATCCGCCCAAGGGCCTGCGCGAGGTCGCGCAGAAACTGCCGCAGCTCGCGCGCCTCGCCGCCAAGGTCTTCGACATGGCGCCGAAAGTGGTTTCGTCGGCACCTTGCCAGGAGACGGTGTGGGAGGGCAAGGACGTGGACCTCGCGCGCCTGCCGGTGCAGACCTGCTGGCCGGAGGACGCGGGGCCGCTCATCACCTGGGGACTGACGGTGACGCGCGGGCCTTTGAAGCCGCGCCAGAATCTGGGCATCTACCGCCAGCAGGTGATCGGGCCCAACCGCGTCATCCTGCGCTGGCTCGCGCATCGCGGCGGCGCGCTGGATTTCCGCGACCACCAGATCGCGCATCCGGGCAAGCCGTTCCCGGTCGCGGTGGCGCTGGGCGCCGATCCTGCAACCACGCTCGCCGCAGTGACGCCGGTGCCCGATACGCTGGGCGAGTACCAGTTCGCGGGCCTGTTGCGCGGGGCGCGCACCGAGCTCGTGAAGTGCATCGGCAGCGACCTGCAGGTGCCCGCGCGCTCCGAAATCGTGCTCGAGGGCGTGATCCATCCCGAGGATCTGGCCCTGGAAGGCCCGCACGGCGACCACACCGGCTACTACAACGAAGCCGAACGCTTCCCGGTGCTGACGGTCGAGCGTATCACGCTGCGCCGCAATCCGATTTACCACTCCACCTACACCGGCAAGCCGCCGGACGAGCCGGCGATGCTCGGCGTGGCGCTGAATGAAGTGTTCGTGCCGCTGCTCTCGAAGCAATTCCCCGAGATCGTGGATTTCTACCTGCCGCCCGAGGGCTGCTCGTACCGCCTCGCGGTGGCGAGCCTGAACAAGCAGTACCCGGGGCACGCCAAGCGCGTGATGTTCGGCATCTGGAGCTACCTGCGCCAGTTCATGTACACCAAGTTCATCGTGGTGGTGGACGCCGACATCGACATCCGCGACTGGAAGGAAGTGGTGTGGGCCATCAGCACGCGCGTCGATCCTGCGCGCGACACGCTGATCGCCGAGAACACGCCGATCGACTATCTCGACTTCGCCAGCCCGGTGTCGGGCCTGGGCTCGAAGATGGGCATCGACGCGACCCACAAGTGGGCGGGGGAAACTTCCCGCGCCTGGGGACGTCCAATCGCGATGGACGCCAACGTGAAGCGCCGCGTAGACGCACTAAGGAAGGAACTGG
>JANMSV010000251.1:0-16678 GCA_031389685.1 Betaproteobacteria bacterium | reverse complement strand
CTTTGCGGCGGGACGGCCGGGCGCAACGGGCGCAGCAGGCAGTTCATCGCAGGGGCACGGGAGACAGCAACATGCAGATCGCGCAGGAGAGTGCAGCAACGAACCCCGTCTCGGGCGAGAGCGTTGCCGACTCCAGTTCCGCGCTGCGCTCGGCGTTCCCGGACTACAAGATCATCCGACGCAACGGCGCGGTGGTCGGCTTCGAGCCGGCCAAGATTTCGGTCGCCATGACCAAGGCCTACCTGGCGGTGAACGGCAGCCAGGGCGCGGCCTCGGCGCGCATCCGCGAACTGGTGGCGCAGCTCACCGGGCAGGTGGTGGGCGCTCTGCAGCGCCGGCAGCCCCAGGGTGGAACGTTCCACATCGAGGATATCCAGGACCAGGTGGAACTCGCGATGATGCGCTCGGGCGAGCACGATGTCGCGCGCGCCTACGTGCTGTACCGCGAAGAGCGGGCCAAGGCGCGCGCGCTGGAGAGGTCGGCGCGCGAGCGCAACGCAGGGGATGCCGTGCTGCACGTGGTCGACAACGGTGCGCGCCTGCCGCTCGACCTCGCGGCGCTGCAGCGCCTGCTGGAATCGGCCTGCGAGGGACTGGAAAGTGCGACCGCTCCAGCGGCCATCCTGGAGTCGACGCTGCGCGACCTGTACGACGGGGTGCCGGTCGAGGAGGTGCGCAAGTCCGCGATCCTCGCGGCGCGCGCGCTGATCGAAAAGGACCCGGCCTACAGCTACGTGACGGCGCGCCTGCTGCTGAACACCATCCGGCTGGAGGTGCTGGGCGAGGAAGTCAGTCAGGCGGCGATGAGCGCGCGCTACGCCGCCTATTTCCCCGAGTTCATCCGTCTGGGCATCGAGGCCGAGCTTCTCGACCCGGAACTGGCGAAGTTCGACATGGCGCGCATTGGCCGCGCGCTCAAGGCGGAGCGCGACCTCAAATTCGGCTACCTGGGCCTGCAGACCCTGTATGACCGCTACTTCCTGCACCTGCGCGGCCGCAGGATCGAATTGCCGCAGGCCTTCTTCATGCGCGTGGCGCTGGGCCTGTCGCTGAACGAGAAGGACCGCGAGGCGCGCGCCATCGAGTTCTACGATGTACTGTCGACCTTCGATTTCATGAGCTCGACGCCGACGCTGTTCAATTCCGGCACCCAGCGCTCGCAGCTCTCCTCGTGCTACTTGACGACCGTGGCCGACGACCTGACCGGCATCTACGACGCGATCAAGGAAAACGCGCTGCTCGCCAAGTACGCCGGCGGCCTGGGCAACGACTGGACCCCGGTGCGCGCCCTGGGCTCGCACATCAAGGGCACCAACGGCAAATCGCAGGGCGTGGTGCCGTTCCTCAAAGTGGTGAACGACACGGCCGTGGCAGTGAACCAGGGCGGCAAGCGGAAGGGCGCAGTGTGCTCGTACCTGGAGACCTGGCACCTGGACATCGAGGAATTCCTCGAGCTGCGCAAGAACACCGGCGACGACCGGCGCCGCACGCACGACATGAATACCGCGAACTGGATTCCCGACCTGTTCATGAAGCGGGTGATGGAGAATGCGGACTGGACGCTGTTCAGCCCCTCCGACGCGCTCGAGCTGCACGACCGCACCGGCAAGGCCTTCGAGGAGTCCTACCTGCGTTACGAGGACAAGGCGGCGCGCGGCGAACTGAAGCTGCACAAGAAGCTTCCCGCGGTGCAGCTGTGGCGCAAGATGCTCTCGATGCTGTTCGAGACCGGGCATCCCTGGATCACCTTCAAGGACCCCTGCAACCTGCGCAGCCCGCAGGAGCACGTAGGAGTGGTGCACAGCTCGAACCTGTGCACCGAAATCACCCTGAACACCTCCGCCGACGAGATCGCCGTGTGCAACCTCGGCTCGGTCAATCTGGTGGCGCATATGGGCGCGACCGGGCTCGACTTCGACAAGCTCATGCGCACCGTGCGCACGGCGATGCGCATGCTCGACAACGTCATCGACATCAATTACTACGCGGTGGACAAGGCGCGCAATTCAAACTTGCGCCATCGCCCGGTGGGCCTGGGGATCATGGGCTTCCAGGACTGCCTGCACCTGCTGCGTGTGCCTTACGCCTCGGCCGACGCCGTGCAGTTCGCGGACCGCTCGATGGAAATGGTGGCTTACAGTGCCTACTGGGCGTCCACCGAACTGGCCGAAGAACGCGGGCGCTACTCGTCGTTCCAGGGCTCGCTGTGGGACCGTGGCGTCCTGCCGCAGGACTCGCTCGACCTGCTGGCCGCCGAGCGTGGCGGCTACGTCGAGGTGGATCGCTCCTCGAGCCTCGACTGGGAGCCGCTGCGCGCGCGCATCCGCCAGCACGGTATGCGCAACTCGAATTGCGTGGCCATCGCGCCCACGGCGACCATCGCCAACATCGTCGGCGTGTCGGCCTCGATCGAGCCGACCTACCAGAATCTGTACGTGAAATCGAACCTGTCGGGCGAATTCACCGTCACCAACGAATACCTGGTGTCCGACCTGAAACAGGCGGGCTTGTGGGACGAGGTGATGATCGCGGACCTCAAGTACTTCGACGGCAACCTGGCGCGCGTCGATCGCGCGCCCGCCGAACTGCGCCGACTCTACGCCACGGCGTTCGAGGTCGAGCCGCGGTGGCTGGTGGAGGCCGGCGCGCGCCGCCAGAAATGGATCGACCAGTCGCAGTCGCTCAACATCTACATGGCGGGCGCCTCGGGCAAAAAGCTCGACGAAACCTACAAGCTGGCCTGGATCCGCGGCCTGAAGACCACCTACTACCTGCGTTCGCTGGGCGCCACGCACGCCGAGAAATCCACCTCGAAGGCGGGGCAGCTCAATGCGGTGTCTTCGGACGGCGGTATAACGCAGGCGTCGGGCGCGGACGAAGCAAAGTTCTGCGCCGTTGACACCCCCGAGTGCGAGGCCTGCCAGTAATGCTCAGTTTGGAGGACGAGAACAAGTTGAGCGCCCTCGCCGGCCTGGGGCTGCAGCCCAAGAGCGCCTTCGTGCCCGCCACCGGCGCTGCGCAGGAGCGCTTCGCCGCCGGCAATGCCTTCCGCCGCATCACGGTGGAGGACAAGCGCATCATCAATTCCAAGGCCGACGTCAATCAGCTGGTGCCCTTCAAGTACAAGTGGGCCTGGGAGAAGTACCTGTCCGCCTGCGCCAACCACTGGATGCCGCAGGAAATCAACATGAGCCGCGACATCGCGTTGTGGAAGGACCCGAACGGCCTCACCGCCGACGAGCGGCGCGTGGTGACGCGCAACCTGGGCTTCTTCGTCACTGCCGACTCGCTGGCGGCCAACAACATCGTGCTCGGCACCTACCGGCACATCACCGCGCCCGAATGCCGCCAGTACCTCCTGCGCCAGGCGTTCGAGGAGGCGATCCACACGCACGCCTACCAGTACATCGTCGAAAGCCTCGACCTCGACGAGGGCGAGGTATTCAACGCCTACAACGAGATCACTTCGATCCGCGACAAGGACGAGTTCCTGGTGCCGTTCATCGACACCCTGACCGACCCGGGGTTCAAGACCGGCACGCCGGAGAGCGACCAGGCGCTGCTCAAGAGCCTGATCGTGTTCTCCTGCGTGATGGAGGGGCTGTTTTTCTACGTCGGCTTCGTGCAGATCCTGGCGCTCGGACGCCAGAATAAGATGACCGGCGCCGCCGAGCAGTACATGTACATCCTGCGCGACGAGTCCATGCATTGCAATTTCGGCATCGACCTCGTCAACCAGATCAAGCTGGAGAATCCTCATCTGTGGACGCCGCAGTTCCGCGAGGAATTGCACCATCTGTTCCGCCGCGGCGTCGAGCTCGAATACCGCTACGCCGAGGACACCATGCCGCGCGGCGTGCTGGGCCTCAACGCCCCGATGTTCAAGGAATATCTGCGCTTCATCGCCAACCGCCGTTGCCAGCAGATCGGCCTGGACACGCTGTACCCGGGAGCGAGCAACCCGTTCCCCTGGATGAGCGAGATGATCGACCTGAAAAAAGAGCGCAACTTCTTCGAGACGCGGGTCATCGAGTACCAGACCGGCGGCGCGCTGAACTGGGATTAAGGGGAGCCTCATGCACCGAGTCACCGCATGCAAAGTGGAAGAAGACTACAAATTGTGGTTGAGATTCGACGACGGGCTGGAGGGGAGCGTGTTCCTGGGCAACCTGCTCGAAATCGGCGCCTTCAAGCTCTGGCGCGACGTGCGCGAGTTCGAGAAGGTGAGCGTGGATCCCGAGACTGCCACCGTCTCCTGGGAGGGCGGCATCCGGCTCGACCCGGACATCCTGTACCAGGATCTGGCGGCGCGAGGCGCAGGTTGATGGGCGGCTGTAGAGAATTCAGCCCGCGGCCGGGGAGAAATTCCCGGGCGCGGTTGAATAGTTCGGCCAGAGATGGCCGGGCTTCTTTTGTTCAACTACCAGTAAGGAGCTAGTCATGGCGAAGAAAAAAGCGAAAAAAGGCGGCAAGAAAAAGAAGAAGAAGAAAGCATCAAAGAAGAAGAAAGCAGTTAAGAAATCATCCAAGAAGAAGGCAGCGGGCAGCAAGAAAAAATCCGCCAAGAAAAAAAAGGCGAAACCCGTTAAACCTAAGGCCGGCTCTGCGGGATTGACGATGGCGGATAGAGTAGTACCGCCGTCGACCGCCGCGACTTCTGGCGCGAGAACCGCGCTGAATCCGGCGGCCGCTTGGCCGTTTCCAACCGGCTCCCGGCCGTAACCGGGCGCTGATCGGGAATGTGGCGGGGGGCGCAAGCCCCCCGCCAGGCCCTCCGAAGCACTGCGGACCGCCTCCGTCATTGGGGCGTCACTCAAAGGCTGGGGTCGGTCCGCGCGCTTCCTTTGATCAAGGCCCGTTGGGGCCTGGATCACCATCGAACCGGCATTCTACCGGGCTGCAGGAAACACGAACACCCCAAGTTCATTGGCCGGGGGCCGGGCCTGATGCACAGCAGCAATACGATTTCATTGAATGTCAGAAGGTATTGACGAGATTTGATAATTTGTCTTATCATGCCGTACATTGCACTGCAGCATTCCGTGCTCCCGCCGGACCTCGAGTCCAGGTTTCCCGGCATCGATTCCAGGACTGATCTCAAACGCGTTCCGCCATGTCGCCGGGGCCCGTCGGTCCAGGTCAGGGGGCGGCGCGCGGTGCCCGGTGCGTGGAGGTGGACGATGCTTGCATTCGACAATCTGGTACGGCTGTTCTTAGTGGCGCGGGGCACATTGGCCCTCGTCGGCTTTGCCGTGGTCCTCGCCGTGGCGCTGCCGCTGCCGCGCGAGGCGTTGATGAGACAGCTCGCCGCGGCGACCGCCCAGGTCGAGGACAGCGCGGCCGGGTCGGTTTCGACCGCCGGGCCGATCCTGGCCGCGGCGGCCGGGCTGGCGCAGGAGCGCGAGCAGCGCGCGGTGGCCGAGTTCATCGCCCGGCGCTACCGCGTGGCGGAGGCGGCGAGCGCGGCCTTCGTGTCGACGGCGTATCGGGCGGGCCGTGAATTTGCCGTCGATCCGCTGCTGATTCTTGCGGTGATGGCGATCGAGTCGCGCTACAACCCGGTGGCCGAAAGTTCGATGGGCGCCAAAGGGCTGATGCAGATCATCCCCAAGTATCACCAGGACAAGCTGCTGGAGCACGGCGGCGAGTTCGCGCTGCTCGACCCGGACGTGAACATCCAGGTCGGCGCGCAGATCCTGCGCGAGTACATGCGGCGCTTCGGGGTCACCGAAACGGCCCTGCAGATGTACGGTGGCGCCATGGATGAGCCCACCGCCCAGTACGCGGGCAAGGTGCTGGCGGAGAAGGCGCGCTTGAAGCAGTTTCTCGCGCGGGTCCTCCACCAGGCCTGAGAGCCTGATAAAGTGGGCTTCCACGCGGAGGCCCGATTGAGCCCGCTTCCCATGATCCGGCTGTTGCAGTCCCTGTTGGGGGCGGCGTTGCTCGCGTTTGCCGTCGGCGCGGCGGCGCAGGATCTCGAGCGCCACGAGGTCGGTGCCATGCAGCGCGTGATCGACGCGCAACTCGAAGCCTTCGCGCGCGACGACGAGCAGCAGGCGTTTTCCCTGGCCTCGCCGGGGATCCAGCAGCGATTCGGAACGGCCGCCACCTTCGTGCGCATGGTGCGCGAGCAGTACGCGGTCGTCTACCGCCCGGCGTCGCGCGCTTTCCTGCGCCCGGTAGTCGAAGAGGGGACGGTGATCTTCCCGGTGCAGATGAGCGATCGCGCCGGCCGGGTCTGGGTGGCGCTTTATACGATGCAGCGCGTGGCCGGCGAATGGAAAGTCGCGGGCTGCCAGCTGGTGCCGGGCGCGGCCACCGCGACCTAGCGGCGCGCGGCGCAGAAGCGCGCGATGCGCGCGGCGCCTTCCTCGAGGTCGGCGAGGCTGCGCGTATAGGCGAAGCGCAGGCTGCGTTGCGTGCCGTGGTCGCCAAAATCCAGGCCCGGGGTCGCCGCCACACCCTCCTGCTCCAGCAGCGCGAGCGCGAATTCCATGGCATCCGCCCCGAAGCCGGCGCAATCGGCGTAGACGTAGAACGCGCCCGAGGGCCGCGCAGGCACGGCGAGCCCGGCGCGTTCCAGCGCCGGCACCAGGAAATCGCGCCGGCGCTCGAACTCGCGGCGCCGCTCCTCGAGAGTGCGCAGCGTGTCCGGCGTGAACGCCGCCAGAGCGGCGTGCTGGGCGGCGCTCGGCGCGCAGATGAACAAGTGCTGCGCCAGCTTCTCGAAGTCGCGTACGCGCTCAGGCGGCAGCACCACCCAGCCCAGGCGCCAGCCAGTCATGCAGAAGTACTTCGAGAAGCTGTTCACCAGCACCACCTCCCCCGCCAGGCCGAGCGCGGTGGCGGGCGGCGCCCCGTACACCAGCCCCTGGTAGATCTCATCGGCGATCAGCACGCCGCCACGCTCGGCGACAAACTGCGCGATGCGTGCCAGTTCCGCGGGGTCGACGACCGTTCCCGTGGGATTGGAGGGTGAACCGAGCAGCAGCCCCTTGGTGCGCGCGTTCCACGCCCCGCGCACCATGTCGAGCGTGGGCTGGTAGTCCGATTGCGCCTTCAGCTCGAGCGGCCGTGGCACGCCCTCGAACGCGCGCACGAAATGCCGGTAGCCCGGATAGCCCGGGTCCGGCACCAGGATTTCGTCGCCCGGATTTACGTACAGGGCAAGCGTCAGGAGCAAGCCGCCCGAGGCGCCGGCGGTGAGCGCCACGCGCGCCGGATCGAGCGGCCGCTGGAAGCGCTGCGCGTAGTGCGCTGCGATCGCCTCTCTCAGCGCCGGCAGCCCGAGCGTCGCGGTATAAGCCGTGCGGCCATCGCGTAACGCGCGCACGCCCGCGTCGACCACCGCGTCTGGCGCCGTAAAGTCGGGTTCCCCGATCTCCATGTGCACCACCCGGCGGCCCGCCGCCTCGAGCGCGTGGGCGCGCGCGAGCACGTCCATGACCTGGAAGGGCGCGATTTCAGCGGCGCGACGCGCCGTCAACAGGCGGGAAGAGTTCAAGGCGAGCCGGGCGAAGCAGGGGATTATACGGACAGGTTGATATAATTTTTCCCCGCGTCGAGGAGGCAATGGTGGACGAGCAGCTCAAGCAGAACGCACTCGAGTATCACCGCCTGCCGCGCCCCGGGAAGATCTCGATCCTCCCGACCAAGCAGCTCACCAACCAGCGCGACCTGGGGTTGGCCTATACGCCCGGTGTGGCGGCGGCCTGCGAGGAGATCGCGCGCGACCCGGCGCAGGCGATGCAGCTCACCTCGCGCGCCAACCTGATCGCGGTGATCACCAACGGCACCGCGGTGCTCGGCCTGGGCGCCATCGGGCCGCTGGCCGCGAAGCCGGTGATGGAAGGCAAGGCGGTGCTGTTCAAGAAATTTGCGGGTATCGATTGCTTCGACATCGAGATCAACGAGCGCGACCCGGAGCGGCTGGTCGAGATCATCGCCAGCCTGGAGCCGACTTTCGGCGGCATCAACCTCGAGGACATCAAGGCGCCGGAGTGCTTCATCGTCGAGAGGAAGCTGCGCGCGCGCATGAAGATTCCGGTGTTCCACGACGACCAGCACGGTACCGCCATCACGGTCGGCGCCGCGGTGCTGAACGGCCTGCAGGTGGTCGGCAAGGAGATTGCGCAGGTGAAGCTGGTCGCCTCCGGGGCCGGCGCCGCGGCGCTCGCCTGCCTCGACCTGCTGGTGAAGATGGGCATGCCGGTCGCCAACATCACCGTCACCGACATCAAGGGCGTCGTCTACCGTGGCCGCAAGGAGGAAATGGACCCGGACAAGGAGCGCTACGCCAAGGACACCAAGGCGCGCAAGCTGGATGACGTGATCGCCGGCGCCGACGTGTTCCTCGGCCTGTCCGCGGGCGGCGTGCTCAAGCCCGAGATGGTGAAGAAGATGGCCGCGCGGCCGCTGATCCTCGCGCTCGCCAACCCGGAGCCGGAAATCCGCCCCGAGCTGGCCAAGGCGGCGCGGCCGGACTGCGTCATGGCCACCGGGGGCTCGGACTACCCGAACCAGGTGAACAACGTGCTGTGCTTCCCGTTCATCTTCCGCGGCGCGCTCGACGTCGGCGCGACCACCATCAACTCCGAGATGGAGCTCGCTGCGGTGCGCGCCATCGCCGAACTGGCCCAGGCCGAGACCTCGGAGCAGGTGGCGCTCGCCTACAACATCGAGTCGATCAGCTTCGGGCCGGAATACCTCATACCCCGGCCGTTCGACCCGCGCCTCATCGCGCGCGTCGCGCCCGCGGTCGCCAAGGCGGCGATGGATTCCGGCGTGGCCACGCGGCCGATTGCCGATCTCGAGGCCTATCGCGACTCGCTGGCGCAGTTCGTCTACCACTCGGGCCTGATCATGAAGCCGTTGTTCGCCGCGGCGAAGGCCCGCCCCAAGCGCGTGGTGTACGCGGAGGGCGAGGACGAGCGCGTGCTGCGCGCGGTGCAGATCGTGGTGGACGAGGGGATGGCGCAACCGGTGCTGATCGGCCGGCCGCAGGTGATCGAACAGCGCATCGCGCGGCTCGGCCTGCGCGTCAAGGCGGGCCGCGACTTCGACCTGGTCAACCCGGAGCACGATCCCCGCTACCGCGACTACTGGAGCAGCTACCACAGGCTGGTCGAACGAAAGGGCGTCTCGCCGGAGTACGCCAAGCTCGAGATGCGACGCCGCCACACGCTGATCGGCGCGATGTTGATGGTCAAGGGCGAGGCGGACGGCATGCTGTGCGGCACCTTCGGCACGCACGCGCTGCACTTGCACTACATCGACCAGGTCATCGGGCTGCAGCCCGGTGTGCACCACTACGCGGCGATGAACGCGCTGCTGATGCCGAACCGTACGGTGTTCATCTGCGACACCTATGTCACGCCCGATCCGGACGCGGAGCATATCGCCGAAATGACGATCCTGGCCGCGGAGGAGGTGCGGCGCTTCGGCCTGGTGCCGAAGGTGGCGCTGCTCTCGGCCTCGAATTTCGGTTCGCTCGAACTGCCCTCCGCGCGCAAGATGCAGCGCGCGTTCGCCATCCTGCAGGAGCGTTCCCCGGACCTGGAGGTCGAAGGGGAGATGCATGGCGACGCTGCGCTGTCGGAGGAAATCCGGCTCAAGGTATTTCCGGGCTCGCGCCTCAGGGGCCAGGCCAACCTGCTCATCATGCCGACATTGGATGCCGCCAACATCGCCTTCAACCTGCTCAAGACCGCGGCCGGCGACGGGGTCACCATCGGCCCGATCCTGCTCGGCGCCATGCGTGCGGCGCACATCCTTACGCCCTCGGCGACGGTGCGGCGCATCGTCAACATGACCGCGCTCACCGTCGTGGACGTGAACGCGCCGCGCGCGGGCGTGGAGCCGGGCTTGTTCTAGCGGCCATGGCGAGCAGCGCGGGCGCGAGCAACGTGGCGGCCTTGCCGCAGGCGCGCGCCAAGCCGCGCGCCGGCCTGGTGCTGACCGGCGGCGGCGCGCGCGCCGCCTACCAGGTGGGCGTGGTGAAGGCGGTGCGCGACATTCTCGGCAACCCGGTGAAGAACCCGTTCCCGATCTTGTGCGGCACCTCGGCCGGGGCGATCAACGCGGCGACGCTGGCGGTCTTCGCCGACGATTTCACGCGCGCGGTGGCCAAGCTGCTCGAAGTGTGGGAGCACATGCGCTGCGAGCACGTGTACCGTACCGACCTGCCGAGCATCATGAAGAGCGGTGCGCGCTGGCTGGCGGCGATGATGCTGCTGTCGCGCAGCGGCCCGGCCTCCCTGCTCGACAATGCGCCCCTGCGCGACATGCTGGAGAAAAGCCTGCCGTTCGAGCGCATCCAGGAGCACATCGACGCCGGCGCGCTGTACGCGGTGTGCGTCACCGCCTCGGGCTACACCTCCGGCCAGAGCGTTTCCTTCTTTCAGGGCGGCTCCGGGCTCGAGGGCTGGGAGCGCAACCAGCGCATCGGCGCCGCGGTGATGCTCAAGCATGAGTACCTGCTCGCCTCCGCCTCGCTGCCGTTCATCTTTCCTGCCGTCAAGCTGCACCGGGAGTACTTCGGCGACGGCTCGATGCGCCAGATCGCCCCGGTGAGTCCCGCGCTGCACCTCGGTGCCGACCGCGTGCTGATCGTCGGCACCGGCCGCCAGTCCCGCGACCAGGCGCGCACCCGCTCCAACGTCTACCCGTCTCTCGCGCAGATTGCGGGCCACGCGCTCAACTCCATCTTCCTCGACAGCCTGGCGGTGGATATCGAGCGCCTGGAGCGCATCAACCGCACCGTCGGGCTGATCCCGAAGGAACAGCTCGAAGGCTCCAATCTCATGCTGCGCCCGGTCAAGGTGCTGTTCATCACCCCGTCGGAGCCGATCGAGCGCATCGCCACGCGCTTCATCCACGACCTGCCGCGCAGCGTGCGCTTCATCCTGCGGCCGACCGGCGCGCTGTCGCGCTCGGGCTCCAACCTGGCGAGCTACCTGCTGTTCGAAGAGTCGTTCTGCCGGGCGCTCATCGACCTGGGCTACCAGGACACCCAGGCGCGCGCAGCCGAAGTGCAGGAATTCTTTACTTGACTGTGAGAGCGCAGATGGCCGAGCCCACACCGCCCCAGGACCCTGTCGAGATCTTCCGCCGCCTGTGGGGGCCGCTGGGCCTGCCGGTGCCCGGCATGGCGATGCCCACCCTCGATCCGAAAGAGGTGGAAAAGCGCGTCGCCGACCTGAAATCCGTGGAAGCGTGGCTGGCGATGAACCTGAACATGGTACGTTTCGCTATCCAGGGGCTCGAATTGCAGCGCGCCGCGCTGGTGGCGATGCGCACGGGCGGCGGCGAGGCGGCGCTGGCCGCACTCGCTTCCGCCGGCGCCAATACAGCCGCCGGCAACATGCTGTGGCCGTGGACCGTGATGCAGCAGGCGATGGCCGGCAATGCGCCGCCGCCCGCGGACCCCGCCGCACCCGACAAACCCGAGAAATAATCGCATTTTTACCGAGGAGATCTTCACGATGACCAAGGCAGTGAGATACCACAGGACCGGCGGGCCCGAAGTGCTGCAGTATGACGACGTGGAGGTGGGCGAGCCGGGGCAGGGCCAGGCGCGCATCCGCCACACGGCGATCGGCGTCAATTTCGTCGACACCTACCAGCGCTCGGGCCTGTACCCGATGCAGTTGCCCGCGACCGCGGGCAATGAGGGCGCGGGCGTGGTCGAGGCAGTCGGCCCCGGCGTCACGCTGGTGAAACCGGGCGACCGCGTCGCCTACACCGGCCAGGTCGGATCCTATTGCGGGCAGCGCCTGGTGCAGGCGGACCGGCTGGTGAAGATACCGGAGGGCGTCAGCGACGAGCAGGCCGCCTCGATGATGCTCAAAGGGATGACCGTGCACTATCTTATCCACCGCACCTACGCCGTGAAGGCGGGCGACACGGTGCTCTGGCACGCCGCTGCCGGCGGCGTCGGCCTCATCGCCTGTCAGTGGCTCAAGGCGCTCGGCGTCACCGTCATCGGTACCGTGGGCTCGGAGGAGAAGGCGAAAATCGCCAAGGCGCACGGCGCCCACCACGTCATCAATTACAGCACCGAGAACTTCGTCGAGCGCGTGAAGACGATCACCGGCGGCAAGGGCGTGCCGGTGGTCTACGACTCGGTGGGTAAGACCACCTGGGAAGGCTCGCTGGACTGCCTGCGGCCCTTGGGCATGTGGGTCAGCTTTGGCAACGCGTCCGGGCCGGTGCCGCCGCTCAATACCGGCATCCTGGCGCCGAAGGGCTCGCTCTACCTGACGCGCCCCACGCTGGCGACCTATACGGCGTCGCGCGCCGATCTGGAAATGACCGCGAAAGCGCTGTTCGAGATCGTCAAATCGGGCAAGGTGAAGATCGAGATCACCGCGCGCTACAAGCTGGCCGACGCGGCGCAGGCGCACCGCGACCTGGAGGGGCGCAAGACCACCGGGTCGGTGATCCTGCTGCCGTAGCCGGGACTTTGGTCCGAAAAACGAAAACGCCGCCTGCGGGCGGCGTTTTCATTTCCCTTGCCGCAGGGCGGCTACTTGACGCCGAGGATCTGCTTCGCCTTGTTCAGGGACGCCTCTGAATCGCCGTGTTTGCCTGCTTTGTGAGAGGCTTCGCCGTCGGCACGGAGCTTTTTCACTTCCGACATCTGCTCTGCGCTGATCTTGGCCGAGGGGAGGGCAGCGTCAATCTGCTTCATCAGCTTCGGGCAGGAGTTGGCCATCGCCGCCGAACTGAGCAGGGCCAGCGTGGCAAGCAACGCGATTCTCTTCATGGTAATCCTCCGTGATGGGTTGGGTTGCCGGGACAGACTATCATCCCGGTTGCAATGCTAACAGGGGCCGAGGGGACTACATTCCCATGCGGGCGACGCTGATTGACGACAATCCGGTGACGCTGGACGCGGGCTGGCTGCGCGGCCGTTTTTCCGCCGCGGGCAGCCCGGGCGAGACGTTGTACGGCGACCAGGACACCGGCGCCGATCACGCCGCAGCACGCAAGCCCGCCTCGGTGCTGGTGCCGATCGTGGCGCGGCCGGAGGCGCTGACGGTGCTTCTCACGCGCCGCACCGCGCACCTGCGCGAGCACTCGGGCCAGATCAGCTTCCCGGGCGGGCGCGTCGAACCGGGGGACGACAGCGCCGAGGCCACCGCGCTGCGCGAGACGCGCGAGGAGATCGGCCTCGACGCGCGGCGCATCGAACTGCTGGGCACGCTGTCCGAGTACCACACGCGCACCGGATTTCGCGTCACCCCGGTGGTGGGGCTGGTGTCGCCGCCGTTCGAGCTGCGCCTGGACGCGCACGAGGTCGACGCAGCCTTCGAGGTGCCCCTGAGCTTCCTGCTCGACCCCGCCAACCACCAGCGCCACGCGCGCGAGTTCCAGGGCCGCACGGTGCACTATTACGCCATGGTGTGGGGCGAGCACACCATCTGGGGCGCCACGGCCGGGATGCTCGTCAACCTGTACCGCCACCTGCTGCAGCCGGCCAGCCCGCGATGACCTGGCTCGCCATTGTCGCGGCACTGGTGCTGGAGCAATGGCGCCCGCTGGGCGAGCGCAAGACCTACTTTGCCGTGCTGGCGCACTGGGCCAACTGGCTGGAGCGCTCGTTCAATGCCGGCGCCTCGCGCCACGGGATGATCGCCTGGCTGGTGGCGGTACTGCCGGTGCTGGTGGCCTCCGTCGCCCTGCACTACGCGCTGCTGTGGGTGAGCCCGCTGCTGGCGCTCGCCTTCAACATCGGCGCGCTCTACCTGACGCTCGGATTCCGCCAGTTCAGCCACTACTTCACCGACCTGCAGATGGCGATTCGCGCCGGGGACGTGGACCGCGCGCGCGAGCTGATCGGCGCGTGGCGCGGCGAGCCGGCGCAGCACCGCAGCCGCGAGGAGGTGATCCGCCTCGCCCTCGAGGAAGCGCTGGTGGCTTCGCACCGGCACGTGTTCGGCGTGCTGTTCTGGTTCCTCCTGCTGCCCGGCCCGAGCGGCGCGATCCTGTATCGCCTGGCGCTGTTCCTGCGCCGGCGCTGGCAGGGCCCGGGCGAATTCAGCGATTTCGCGCAGCGGGTCTGTTACCTGCTCGAGTGGCCCGCGGTGCGCCTGACCGCGGCGTCCTTTGCGGTGGTCGGCGATTTCGAGGACGCGATCTATTGCTGGCGCACGCAGGCGCCGGCCTGGCCCGACCCCAACGCGGGAGTGGTGCTCGCCGCGGGCGCGGGCGCGATGGGCGTGCGCCTGGGCATGCCGCTCACGGCGATCGACGGGGTGGAGGTGCGGCCCGAACTGGGCGTGGGCGACACGGCCGACAGCCTGTTCCTGGACAGCCTGGTCGGGCTGGTATGGCGCGCGCTGGTGGTGTGGTTGTTCCTCATCCTGCTGCTCGGCCTGGCGCGCATTTTCTAGCGCCGCAGTTCGCCGCAGCGCCAGCATTGCGTGAACTGAGGCTCCAGCCGCTCGCCGCACTTGCCGCAGGCCCAGGGCGGGCCGCTGGCCCGTACCCCCTCGCGCAGCAGGCGCTCGGCGCGCCCGGCGTCTTCCTGGTCGAGGACCCAGACTTCCACCTGGCACTCCGCCGGCGGCAGTTCGCCCATCGCGGAGCCCAGGCGCTCGTTGCGCACTTCGGCGGGGATGCCCTGGGCCTCGAGCAGGTTCCGCGCGTGGTGCGCCGCGGACAGGTCGTAGGAGCTGAAGACGCGCAGGGCTACAGCTCGAACAACGCGTCGCATTTCGCCGCGCAGATATAGTCGTTTTCCGACAGCCCGCCCACGGCATGCGTCCAGTAGGTGACGCGGCACTGGTTGTAGCCGACGGCGAGATCGGGGTGGTGGTCTTCGCGGTGCGAAATCCAGGCCAGCGCATTCACGAACGCCATGGTGTGATGGTAGTTGCCGAACGGGTAGAGCTTCACCAGCTTGCCGTCCTCGAGGATCCAGCCTTTGAGCTGCTCGAGCAGCTCGCGCGCCTGCGCTTCGCTGTAGGCGGGCGTACCACCCTCGCAGGGCTTGCACTTTCTCTTGGCGAGCGCATCCATATTGCCTCCTAGGCGCGGGCCTGCAGCCGCGCGATGCGCGTGGCGGCGGGCGGGTGCGAGTCGTAAAACGCCGAATGCAGCGGGTCCGGCGTCAGCGTGGCCGCGTTGTCCCGGTACAGCTTCACCAGGGCCCCAACCAGCTCGGCAGCGCTGGCGTGCGAGGCCGCGTAGGCGTCGGCCTCGAACTCGTGCTTGCGCGAATACTGGCTGGTGAGCGGTTGCAGGAAGAAGGTGAACACCGGCATCACCAGCACGAACAGCGGCAGGCCCGTCGCCGCGCTCGGCGCGCCCGCGTTCAGTCCGTCGAAGAACCAGGGCGCGTGAATCAGCTGGCCGAGCACCCACAGCAGGGCGAGCGACAGGGCGAACATCAGGGCGATGCGCTTCCAGACGTGGTGGCGCCGGTAGTGGCCGAGTTCGTGCGCCAGCACCGCCTCCACTTCCGCGGGTGCCAGGCGCGCGAGCAGCGTGTCGAAGAACACGATGCGCTTGGCCGAGCCGAAACCGGTGAAATAGGCGTTGCCGTGCGCCGAGCGGCGCGAGCCGTCCATCACGTACAGGCCGTTCGACCTGAAGCCGCAGCGCGCGAGGAGCGCGTCGATGCGCCCGGCGAGCGCCGAGTCCTGGAGCGGCGTGAACTTGTTGAATAACGGCGCGATGAACGTCGGGTAGATCAGCAGGACCAGCAGATTGAAGCCCATCCAGGCGAGCCAGACGTGCAGCCACCACCACTCGCCCATGCGTTGCATCAGCCACAACACCAGCACGAGGAGCGGCAGGCCGAGCGCGGCACCGAGCAGCGCCTGCTTCGCCAGGTCGGCGACAAACAGCGCCGGCGTCATGCGATTGAAGCCGAAGCGCGCCTCCACCACGAACGTTCGGACCACCGAGAGCGGCAACTCCAGCGCGGCAAGCAGCAGCACCAGGCTGGCCACCAGCGCCACGCCGTGCCACAGGCCGCCCGCCTCGAACACCCCGGCCCACAGTCCGGACAGCCAGCGCAGCAAGCCGCCCAGCGTCAGCGCGAGCAGCACCGCCACGCCGAGCAGCAGGTCGGCCACGCCCAGGCGCACCTTGGCCACTGTGTAGTCGGCGGCGTTCTGGTGCGCGGGCAGCGCGATGGTCTCGGCGAAGGTGGGCGGCACCGCGTCGCGATGCGCGCGCACGTGTGCGACCTGGCGTCGCGCCAGCCACAGTCGCGTCAGCGTCGCGGCCGCGAGCGCCGCAAGGAACGTCCAGGTAAAAGCATTCGTCACGCCATGAGAGAATACGGCATGCCGGCGGACCAGAACAACCTGATCTGGATCGACATGGAGATGACGGGCCTCACGCCCGACTCCGACCGCATCATCGAAGTCGCGCTGCTGGTCACCGACGCGCAGCTCGAAGTGCTCGCCGAAGGCCCCGTGCTGGTGCTGCACCAGCCCGACGAGGTGCTGGCGGCGATGGATTCATGGAACAAGGGCGTGCACGCAAAAACCGGGCTGATCGACAAGGTGAAGGCCTCGACCCTGGACGAGGCGACGGTGGAGGCGCGCATGCTGGAGTTCCTCGCGCCGCACGTGGGCGCGGGGCTTTCGCCCATGTGCGGCAACTCGATCTGCCAGGACCGCCGGTTTCTCGTGCGCTGGATGCCGCGGCTCGAAACCTACTT
>JANMSV010000156.1:0-11363 GCA_031389685.1 Betaproteobacteria bacterium | reverse complement strand
CAGGGCATGGGCCAGCTCCTGGACCAGACCGTGGCCTCGACGCGGCGCATCTCGGCCGATCTGCGCCCGCTGATGCTGGACGACCTGGGCCTGGCCGACGCGGCCGCCTGGCTGGTGAGCGACTTTGCCAGCCGCTCCGGCGTGCAGTGCGACATCGAGGTGTCGGGTGACGGCGACTTCGCCGAGCTGGAAGGCACCGTGGCCACCGCGGTGTACCGCGCACTGCAGGAGTCGCTCACCAACATCGCCAAGCACGCGCGCGCGCGCCACGCCTGGGTGGTGCTGCGCGCCGCCGACGGCCAGGTGACCTTCGAGGTCGAGGATGACGGCCAGGGCATTGCCGACGGCGACGCAGACAAGGAGCGCTCGCTCGGCCTGAAGGGCATGCGCGAGCGCGTCGCCTACTTCGGCGGCACGCTGGAAATCGCGCGCGCCCCGCGCGGCGGCACGCGCGTGCGCGCGCAGGTGCCGGCGCGCAAGGGGGGCGGCGCGTGATCCGCGTGCTGCTCGCCGACGACCACGCCATCGTGCGCGACGGCCTGAAGGGCATCCTCGCCGCCAGCGCCGACCTGCAAGTGGCCGGCGAGGCGAGCGACGGCGATCAGGCGCTCGCGCTGGTACGCGCGAACGACTACGACGTGGCGGTGCTCGACATGTCGATGCCGGGACTTGCCGGTCTCGACCTTATCAAGCGCCTCAAGGCCGAGAAGCCGCGGCTCAGGATCCTGGTGCTGTCGATGCACGGCGAGCAGCAGTACGCGGCGCGCGCCCTGAAGGCGGGCGCCTCCGGCTACATGAACAAGGACAGCGCCGCGGAGCAGCTGGTCGGCGCCCTGCGCAAGATCGCCGCGGGCGGCGTGCATGTCAGCGATGCGGCGCTCGCCAGCCTGGCCGCCGGCGCGGGCGGCGCGCCGCACGACGCGCTCTCGGACCGCGAGTTTCAGGTGCTGCGCCTGCTGGCTGAGGGCCTCGGCCCGACCGCAATCGGTGCGCAGCTGCACCTGTCGGTGAAAACCGTGAGCACTCACAAGGCGCACGTGCAGGAAAAGCTCGGCGTCGGCAGCACCGCCGAGCTGGTGCGCTACGCCCTGGAGCACAAGCTGCTGTAGGAATCCTCCTAGGCGGCAGGCGCGCTTTCCGACGCGCGATTCAGGCGGGCGCCGATAGCGCCGCGGCGCGCGCGCCGCCAGAGTAGCGGCATGCAAACAGTCTACCTGGTCGAAGATGCCCCGCTGGTGCGCGAGCGCCTGCTGGAAATGCTCGACGCCGTGCCGGGGGCGCGCGTGGTGGGCTGCGCCGCGGGCGCCGACCAGGCGATCCGCGAGATCCTCGCCAAGCGGCCCGACGTGGTGGTGCTCGACATCCGCCTCGCCCAGGGCAGCGGGTTCGATGTCCTGCGCGCGGTGCGCGCGGGCGCGCCCGAAATCGACCTCTACATGCTGTCCGGTTTCGCCTCCGACCCGTACCGCCACCTGGCCCTGCGGCTCGGCGCGCGCGATTTCTTCGACAAAACCGCCGATTTCGGACGCGTGCGCGAGCTCATCGCCGCACGCGCCGCCAGCGCAACTTGAACAGGGAGTACGCCATGCATGCCATCCACGCCAGCCAACCCGCCGCCGCGCTGAAGAAATTCGAGGTCACCTGCGCGAGCTGCAACCTGCGCGAGCTGTGCCTGCCCGCGGGGCTGAGCACCGAGGACCTGCAGCGCATCGAGAACGTGGTGTACGCGCGCCGCCGCGTGAAGCGCGGCGAGTCGGTGTTCAAGGCGGGCAGCGAGTTCAAAGCCGTGTACGCCATCCGCAGCGGATTTTTCAAGACCAGCCTCCTCGACAACGACGGGCGCGAGCAGGTCACCGGCTTCTTCATGGGCGGGGAACTCCTCGGCATGGACGGCATTGGCGGCGCCTACCACGGCACCGGCATCGCGCTCGAGGACAGCGAGGCGTGCATCCTGCCCTACGCCCTGATCGAGGAGATGTCGCGCGAAATCCCGGCACTGCAGCGCCGGCTGCACGCAGTGCTGGCGCGCGAGATCGTGCGCGACCACGGCGTGATGATGCTGCTCGGCTCGATGCGCGCCGAGGAGCGCCTGGCCACCTTCCTGCTCAACCTGTCCAGGCGCTTCCAGCGCCGCGGCTACTCTCCGTCCGAATTCCACCTGCGCATGACGCGCGAGGAGATCGGCAGTTTTCTCGGCCTCAAGCTCGAGACCGTGAGCCGGCTGTTCTCCGCGTTCCAGAAGGACGGCCTGATCGAGGTGCAGCAAAAGCACGTGCGCATCCGCGACATCGACGGCCTGCAGGGCGTGCTCGCCGCGAAGTCCTGACGCGCCCCGCGCGGGCGCGCTGGGCGGCATGCGCAGCGCGGCGGCGCTCTTGCGGATGATTGCGGGCCGTTTCACCGGCTCATGCTGATGCAATGCACCCCAGCGGTTTTGACCTACGTCAAGCGCCGCCCCGCCACGCTCGCGACAATGCCGCATGGGCGACTATCCCCTGCACCTCGTGCGCAGGCGCAGTCTTGCCGACGGCCGCGCGGTGACCATCCGCCCGATCCGCGCCGAGGACGAGGACACCGAAAAGCGCTTCCTGGAGCCGCTCGCGGGCGAGAGCCAGCGTCTCAGGTTCCTAAACCTCGTGCACGCGCCGAGCGGCTGGCTGGTGCACTTCTTCACGCACATCGACTACGACCGGCACATGGCCTTCGTCTGCGAAGCCGAAGGCGGCGAGCTGGTCGGCGAGGCGCGCTACGTCACGAACGCCGACGAACGCAGCTGCGAGTTCGGGGTCGTGGTGGCCGACCACTGGCGCCACAGCGGCGTCGCGCAGCTCCTCGTGGACGCGCTCATCCGCGCCGCGCAGGCGCGCAAGCTCGAGACGATGGAAGGGCTGGTGCCGAGCGAGGACCGGGACATGCTGCAGTTCGCCAGATCGCTCGGCTTCGAGCTCAGCCCCGACGCCGTGAAGCCGGCACTGGTGCGCGTGACGAGGAAGCTTTGAGCGGGCCGGTGTTCCGCGCCCGCGGCCTCACCAAGCCCTACCGCATGGGCGCAGCCGAGGTGCACGCGCTGCGCGTCAAAGCCAGCCGCAGCGCTCGAGCAGGCCGAGAATGGCGCGCGCCCCCTCCTCCGGCGTGCCGGCGTCTCCGCGCACTACCAGCTCGGGTTGTTCCGGCGCCTCGTACGCTGCCTGCAACCCGGGCAGCGTGGCCGCCTTACCCTCGCGCGCGGCGCGGTATAGGTCCTTGGGGTCGCGCGCCGCGCACACTTCGAGCGGCGTGTCGACGAACACCTCGGCGAAGCGCGCGATCTGCCGCCTCGCCTCGACCCGGTAGCGCCGCCGGTTGGCGGTCGCGTCGAACACCACGGGCGTGCCCTGCTGCGCCAGAAACGCGCCGAGATGGACCAGCGCCGCGTAGAACAGGTCGCGCTCGCGCTCGTCGTAGCGCGGATACGGCGTGAGTTGGGTGCGCAGCACGTCGGACTCGAGCAGCGCGGCGTCGATGCCGCGCTCGTGCAGCAGCCGGCCGAGCTCGCGCGCGATCGCGCTCTTGCCGGATGCGGACAGCCCGGTCAGCCATACCGCGAAGCTCATGCGCAGTAGTCGTTCGCGCGCGCCGGCTCGAAGCGTGGCGCGGCGAGCACGTTGAGCACGAAGCGCAGGACCTTGGCACGCATCGCCCCCTCGAGCGCGGGGTACCAGATGGGATTCGCCATCACCAGCCCGCGGAAAGCGAAGAACGGCGCCGCGACCTCGAGCATCTCCGCATCGCCCGAGCGCTCCAGGTAGCGGTCCCAGAAATGGCGGAACAGGTGCTCGAAGTCGCCTTCCAGGCGGCCCGAGCACTGCAGCGAGAAGAAAAGATAGTTGAGCGTCAGGCAGGCGACATCGTCGGCCGCGTCGCCCCATTCGCCGCGCGAGCGGTCGAGCGCGCTGAAGTCAGTGCCGTCGCGGAACAGGATGTTCCAGGGATGGAAGTCGCCGTGCACCTGGCGCAGGCGGTGCGTCCTCGGCTTGAGCTTCCAGCGCCAGTCGAGGCAGCGCTGCTCGATCTCGCGCAGCGTCGCGGCGGCCACCGGCCCGTCCGGCGGATAGCTGTCGACGACCCCGAAGATGCACTCGCCGTGGCCGAGCAGCTCGCGCACGCGGCGCAGGTACAGGCCCGGGTCCGTACCCGGGACGCGGTGGATGGCGACGAGGTAATCGCACAGCGCGTCCGCGCGCTCGAAGTCGAGCGGGCGCGCCTCGCCCCCGCCTCGCAGCCGCAGCAAGTCGTCGGCGTACTCGCGCCCCTCGACAAACTCGGCCAGCATGAACAGCTCCTCGGCACTGCCGAGGGGCACCAGCTCGCCGCTCGCGCGCACCGCCCCCACGTCGAGCGAGGCGACGTGGCGCGGCAGCCTGCCGAAGGCCTGGTGCGCCCATAGCAGCGACTGCGCGCGGTCGGCCATGTGCTCGTGGCCGAAGGGGCCGGGACGCACGCTCTCCACCACCGCGCGCCGCGGCGCGCCGTCCAGCTCGTAATCCACGCGCAGCGGGATGCCGTAGCCGTAGCCCTTGTCGCCCTGGCGCCCGCCGCCGAGGGGCGTCACGCGCACCGCGCACGCGGGTCGCGCATGCACGGCGCCGAGGTATGCGGCGAGGGCCTGGGCGGTGAAGGGAGACGACACGTCGCGCCGGCGGCTTACGGCGTTTCCAGGCGGCGGCGCGCGATGCCCATCGAGCGCAGTATGGCGGTCACTTCATCATCCGTCACTTGCGGAAATTCGCGGTAGTAGCGGCTGACGGCGTCGAACTCCGCAGGTGCCTCCAGGCACACCATTTCGTCGGCGTGGGAGCGTACCTTCTCCAGGCTCTCGGGCGCCGCCACCGGCACCGCGCACACCAGGCGCTCTGGGCGCTTCGCGCGCACCGCATGCAGCGCCGCGATCATGGTCGCGCCGGTGGCGAGGCCATCGTCCACCACGACGGCGATGCGCCCGGCCGCATCCAGCGGCGGGCGCTGCGGCGTGTACAGCGCGCGGCGGCTGCGCAGCGTCTCGAGCTGCCGGCGCTTCTCCTCACGCAGGTAGGCGTCGTCCGCGCCGACGCCGCGCGCGTAATCGGCGACGTAGGTCCAGCCGCTCTCGTCGATCGCGCCCACCGCCAGCTCCGGGCTGTGGGGCGCGCGCAGCTTTCGCACCAGCACGATGTCGAGCTCGCCGCCGAGCTCGGCGGCGAGGACGCGGCCCATCTCGGCACCGCGCCGCGCGGGATCGCCAGCACCAGCGGCGTCCTGCCGCGGTAGGCGTGCAGTGCCGCGGCAAGCTGCATGGCGGCGTCGGTGCGATCCCGGAACCGCATGCGCCGCTCAGCGCGTCCAGCTCACGCGCAGCAGGTTGTCGGACTTGTTGTAGTGGAACTCCATGCGGCCCCGATAGGCCTTGCGCAGCGCTTCGCCGATGCCGCGCGCCAGATGCGCGTCGGTGGTGGTCACCAGCAGCCCGCCCGCCGCGGGCTCGATGTTCATGATGCGCTGCAGGGGATGCTCGAGCTTCTCGGAGGCCTCGCAATGCCGCACGCGCGCCACGATTTCGTCGCGGTGCGCCTCGAGGAAGGGGCCTTTGAGCGTGACATAGCCCGCCGGGAAGCGGTCGCGGATGCGCTTGCACGCCGGGCAGCGCACGAGGTGCGCGCCCGCCGGCGGCGCACCCCAGCTCCAGCGCCCGCGATGCCAGAGCGCGCCGCAATCCTCGCAGCGCGCGGGCTCCGGGAGCTTCTTGCGGGCCTTGTAGGTATCGTGCACCAGCTCCTGCAGGAGCTGTTCACGCCGTAACATGCGGAAACCGCCGCGTTGGCTTTTCATGCTGCCAAGCTAAGGCACGGGCCGCGGCGGCCTTTGACCTCTGTCAAACGCGCGCCATGCTGCCCGACTATGCTGTGTGGCAATCATGGAGATCGCCCGATGGCGTTGTAGGCGGAACTGCGGCAGGATCTGCGCAAGCGGATCGAAGGGCGCCAGCGTGCGCTCGCCGCCGAGCTGCCAGACGCGCTACGAGAAGACCCACGCCGGGCGGGGCACCCCGACGCTTTAGGCCGCAGCCTAGTGGTCCTCTAGGCGGGGGCGCTGTTCCTCGGCGGGCTCGCCGGTCTCTGGATCCACGTGGTCGGCGATGCCGATTTCAGCTTCGGCTTCTTCCAGCGTCTCGCCCGGCTCGGGCGCGTCTTCGCCGCCGGCCTGCATATCCTGCTCCGCTTCGAGCAGCGTCTCAAAGGGGCCGCCTTCGCGGCCGCCGTCCTTCGCCTGCCAGTAGAAGCCGTCCGGGCGCTCGACGATCCGCGCGCGGTCGTCGTCCGGGGGCGTGTCCAGGGTCGGCTGTGCCATCAACCCATCGTCGCACAGTTCCTGCACGCCGGGGGCAAAGCCGGATTGACCTCGATCAATCCCTGCCCTGCGCACGGGGCGTGCAGTCGCGGGGGTCCAGCGCAAAGGCCGGTCAACTCGAAGCCCGGACTGGTCGCCTGTGACAGGCGCTCTAATGCGACATCAGCACCGGCACCGTCATCGTGCCGAGCACGGTGCGCGTCACGCCGCCCAGCACCAATTCGCGCAGGCGCGCGTGCCCGTAGGCGCCCATGACGATGAGATCGGAACTGGTGTCGGCGGCGCGCGACAGGATCTGCGCGCCCACATCGTAGCCCGCCCCGCTCTGCCGGTGCACGGTCACCTTGACGCCGTGGCGCGCGAGGTACAGTGCAACGTCGGCGCCCGGCTGCTCGCCGTGCCGGTGGCGCGCACGCTCGGGATCGAAGATCGCCACCTCGACGCCCTCGGCGCGCTGCAGGAACGGCAGCGCGTCGCCGACCGCGCGCGCCGCTTCGCGCCCGGCGTCCCAGGCGATGAGCGCGCGCCGCCCGGCCGTGGCGAAGCGCCCGGCGTAGGGCACCAACAGCACCGGCCGGCCGGCGGCGAGCGCCAACTCGTCGGCGAGGCCGCGCAGGTCGCCCTCGTCCTGCGCTTCGGGCTGGCCCGCGACCACCAGGTCGGCGTAGCGCGCGCTCAGGCGCACTGCGGCGGCCGCGTCGCCGTCCGACGCGCGCCACTCTGCGCTTGTGTCGCCGTGCTTCCTGGCCGCGTCGCGAAAGCGCGCCTCGGCCTGGCTTGCGCTTTCGGCGTGGCGCTGCTCCAACAAGTCGCGCAACGTCGGCCCCCCCTCGGCGAGCGCGTACGATGGAATGCGCGGCGCGCCTTGCGCGTACAGCCCAACAAGGTGCGCGTCGAACTTCGCCGCCAGGCCGAAGGCGAAATCGAGCCGCTCGGCGCAGCGCGGGCGATTGTCGAGGTGCACGAGGATGGTCTTGTAGGTCATCGCAGTCTCCGGGCTAGTGCAACCATGATCTGCGATCGCGCGCGGCCAGGCTTGACTTGCATCAATCGCGGCGCACGCCGGGTCGGCGTCACTTGCGGTAAGCGACGTAGTACAGCACCGGGATCACCACCAGCGTGAGCAGCGTCGACACCAGGATGCCGAAGATGAGCGCGATCGCGAGCCCGTTGAAAATGGGGTCGTCGAGGATGAACGCGGCCCCCAGCATCGCGGCGAGCCCGGTGAGCACGATCGGCTTGGCGCGCGCCGCGGCGGACGGGATCACCGCCTCCTCGAGCGGCACGCCTTCGGCCACCTTCAGGTTGACGAAGTCCACCAGCAGGATGGAATTGCGCACGATGATCCCGGCCAGCGCGATCATGCCGATCATCGAGGTGGCGGTGAAGTTGGCGCCGAGCAGCGCGTGCCCGGGCATCACGCCGATCACGGTGAGCGGGATCGGCGCCATGATCACCAGCGGCACGAGGTAAGACCTGAACTGCGCCACCACCAGCAGGTAGATGAGGATCAGTCCCACCGCGTAGGCGAGCCCCATGTCGCGGAAGGTCTCGTAGGTCACCTGCCATTCGCCATCCCATTTCACCGAATACTGGCGATAGGGATCGGAAGGCTGGCGGATGAAATACTCGCCGAGCACGCCGCCGTCCTCCAGCGCCGCGCCCGCGACCATGGTGCGCGCCGCGAACATGCCGTAGAGCGGGCTGTCTACGCGCCCCGCCTGGTCGGCGACCACGTACACCACGGGCAGCAGGTCCTTGTGGGTGATGGCGCGGTCGCGCTCGGTGGCGAGCGGCGTCACCAGCTCTGAGAGCGGCACCAGTGCGCCCGAGGGCGCGCGGATGGCGAGCTTGAGCAGCTCGGCGAGTTCGCCCTGGCGCTCGGCCGGCAGCGCGACGCGCACCGGCACCTCGTACTTCGACTGCCCGTCGTGCAGCGTCGTGACGTCCGCGCCGGCGAGCCCCATGTGGATAGTCTCGGCGACGTCGCGCCGCCCCACGCCGAGGAGCGACGCCTTGCCCTGGTCGACCTTTAACTGGATGCGCGGCGCCGCGTCCCCCACCGAGTCGTCGATGCCGACAATGCCGGCGGTGGCCTCCAGAGCGGCACGCACCCGCTTCGCGGTGCGAATGCGGCCCGCCTCGTCGGGCCCGTAGATTTCGGCAACGATCGGCGAGAGCACCGGCGGCCCCGGTGGCACTTCGACCACCTTCACATTCGCGCCCCACTGGCGCCCGATCTCCTCCAGTCGCGGCCGTACGGCCTGCGCGATGTCGTGGCTCTTGCGGTCGCGCGCCTCCTTCGGCGCCAGGTTCACCTGCAGGTCGCCCAGCTCGGGCGATGCGCGCAGGTAGTACTGGCGCACCAGGCCGTTGAAATTGATCGGCGCGGAGATCCCCGCATAGGCCTGGTAATCGGTGACTTCGGGCACCGTGGCGAGGTGCGCGCCCAGATCGCGCAGCGCGGCCGCGGTCACTTCCAGCGGCGTGCCGGCGGGCATGTCCACCACCACCTGGAACTCCGACTTGTTGTCGAAGGGCAGCATCTTCAGCACCACCAGCTTCACGCCGGCGAGGGACACCGAAGCGGCGATGAGGATCAGGATCGCGTACAGCAGCCGCCGGCGATTGCGCGCCGAGGCGACGAAAGGCCCGAGGACGCGGCGTAACAGCCGCTCGAGATTCCCGGACTCCGCAGCGCGGTGCTTTTTGCGGAAGAACTTCAGCGCCAGCCAGGGCGTCATGGTGAAGGCGATGGCGAGCGAGATCAGCATGCCCATGCTGGCATTGATCGGGATCGGGCTCATGTACGGGCCCATCAGGCCGGAAACGAACGCCATCGGCAGCAGTGCCGCGATCACGGTGAAGGTGGCGAGGATGGTCGGGCCGCCCACTTCGTCCACCGCGAGCGGGATGATCTCGCCAAGCGGCTTCGCCTCCAGTCCCATGCGGCGGTGAATGTTTTCCACCACCACGATGGCGTCGTCCACCAGGATGCCGATGGAGAAGATGAGCGCGAACAGCGACACCCGGTTGAGCGTGAAGCCCCAGGCCCACGAGGCGAACAGCGTCGCCGCCAGCGTGAGCAGCACGGCGACGCCCACGATCAGCGCCTCGCGCCAGCCGAGCGTGGCGAACACCAGCACGATCACCGAGAGCGTGGCGAAAATCAGCTTCTTGATCAGTTGCTGCGCCTTGTCATTGGCGGTGGCGCCATAGTTTCGCGTCACGCTGACGCGCACCTCGGCGGGGATCACCGTGCCGCGCAGCTCGGCAGCGCGCGCCAGCACGCGCTCGGCCACCTCGACGGCGTTCTTACCCGGTTTCTTCGTCACCTGAAGGGTGACCGCCGGGTGCTCGCCCTGCGCGGTGCCGGTCCACACGTAGCGCGCCGGCTGCAGCGGCCCGTCCAGAACTTCGGCCACGTCGCTCAGGTACACCGGGCGGCCCTCCAGCGCACCGACCACCAGGCCGGCGACGTCCGCGGCCGATGCGAGGTAATTGTTGGTTTCGACCACCACTTCGCGGTTGTCGCGCACCACGCTGCCGGCCGGCAGCGAGACGTTGGCGAGCTGCAGCGCGTTTCTCAGATCGAGCGGCGCCACACCGTACGCGTTCATGCGGTCGGCATCCATCAGCACGCGCACCGCGCGCCCGGGGCCGCCGAGCGTCTGCACCTCGCGCGTGCCGGGCACACGCTTCAACTCGACCTCGGCGGCGTGCGCCACGCGCTCCAGCTCGAACGCGCCGGTGCCTGGATCCTCGCTCCACAGGGTGAGCGTGACCACGGGCACGTCGTCGATGCCTTTGGGTTTGATGATCGGCTCGCCGATGCCCAGATTGGGCGACGCCCAGTCGCGGTTGGAATTGACAGTGTTGTACAGCCGTACCAGCGCCTCGGTGCGCGGCACGCCGACCTCGAACTGCACCGTGAGCACCGCCATGCCGGGACGCGACACCGAAAACACATGTTCTACGCCGGCCATTTGCGCCAGCACCTGCTCGGCCGGGGTCGCGATCAGCGCCTCCACGTCGCGCGCTGAGGCGCCCGGGAACGGCACGAACACGTTCGCCATGGTGACGTTGATCTGCGGCTCTTCTTCGCGCGGCGTGACCAGAACGGCGAACACGCCGAGCAGGAACGCCACCAGAGCGAGGAGCGGCGTGAGCTGGGAGGCCTGGAAGTAGCGCGCGATGCGGCCGGAGGCGCCCATGCTCAAGCCCCCGGGGCCGCCATTCCGGCCTTGACCGGCTCCAGCGCGACGCGCTCACCCGGTTTCAGCCCGGCGAGCACCTCGATCGACGCTTCGTCGCCCGCGCTGCCCAGGCGAATCTGACGCAACTGCGGGCGCAGCTGCGCGCCGCCCTTCTCGTCCACCACGTAAACCGCGGTCACTTCGCTGCGCTTGAGCACCGCCGCGCGCGGCACGAGCAGCTTCGGCGCGCTGCCGATGACGAAATGCGCCCGCGCATAGACGCCGGGATACACGCCGCGCACGTCCGCGGGCAAGTCGAGGCGGATGCGCGTGGTGTGCGTGCGTGGATCGGCCGCGGGCACGATGGTCATGCTTTTCACCTCCACCCAGCGCCCGAGCGAGGGCACTTCGACGCGCGCCTTGCCGCCCGCACGGATCGCCTCCACCTGCGCCTGTGGCACGGTGGCCACCACGCGCAGCGTCGAGGGATCGAAACCGGTCATCAGCGGCCGCCCCGGCGCGGCCATTTCGCCGAGTTCGACGTGACGCTCGGATACGACGCCGCTGTAGGGTGCGACCACGGTGGCGAAGCTGCGCTCGGTGGCGGCCTGGCCCGCGCCGGCAATGAGTGCGCTGACGCGCGCCTGCGCCGCCTTGTAGGCGGCCTCGGCCTGCTCGAGCGCCGCCTGGCTGATGAACTTCTGTGAAAGCAACTGCTTCGCGCGCTCGTGCTGCGCGCGCGCGTTGGCGAGCGCGGCTTGCGCCTCGCGCACCTGCGCCTCGCTCGCCGCCTCGGCCTGCGTC
>JANMSV010000134.1:0-2905 GCA_031389685.1 Betaproteobacteria bacterium | reverse complement strand
AGATTTTTTTCCACACACCGATCACGTCGCTGGCGTCCATGCCGAGGACCAGCTGGCTGAGCGTGGTTTCGAGCAGTTTCGCTACCGCGGTGTGCGCGCGCCCGTGGTGCGACTCGCCCCAGCCGACCAGGCCGCCGGCGGTGGTGACTTTCACCACCACGGTGTCGCGCTTGATCGCGGTGCCGATGCCCAGCGCCACGCGGTTCTCGGGCGGCACCGGGAAGGAGGTGGGGAAGGCCTTGATCTCAACGATTTTCAGGTCGACGCTCATTCCAGGCCTCGGGGTTGACGAGGTTTCTCGGCCGCTCGCCGGCAAGCATGCGCAGCGTCTCGTCGGCGGCGCGCACGCTGGCGCGCGCCCGGGACTCGCGCGTGCTGCCGGCGAGGTGCGGGGTGAGGATCACGTTGTCGAGGTCGAACAGCGGGTGGCCGGGTGCGATGCGGTAGTGCTCGTAGACATCGAGCATCGCGCCGGCGATGCGCCTGGCGTGCAGCGCGTCGATGAGCGCGGTTTCGTCGATCACCGGGCCGCGTCCGACGTTGATGAGCCAGGCGCCGCGCTTCATCAGCGCGAGGTGCGCCGCATCGAGCAGATGATGGGTTTCCGGCGTCAGCGGGCAGGCGACCACCACGAAGTCCGACTGCGCGAGCAGATCCTCGAGACTCGCGGGCTGCGCCTCCGGCGGCAGCCGGTCCAGCCGGCGCTGATGGCCGAGCACCGTCATGCCGAAGCCGTTGCGGCAGATGCGCGCGACGCGCAGGCCGATCTCGCCCACGCCGATGATGCCGGCGGTGAGGCAGGCGATCTCACGCGCCTGCGCGCTCAGCGCGCGCGCCGCGTCCCAGGGCTGCGCGCGCATCGCCGTGGTGATGGCGGCGATATTGCGCGCCAGCATCAGCATCGCCATCACGCAGTATTCAGCCACCGAATGGGCGTTCTCGCCCGGGAGGTTGGCGACCAGAACGCCCCTGGCATTGGCGGAAGCAAGCGGCACCAGATCGGTTCCCGTGCCGTGGATGGTGACGGCGCGCAAGCGCGGCGCCGCCTCGAAGATGTCGTCGGGCAACTTGGAGCGGATGATCATGCCGTCGGCTTCGCGCGCCAGGCGCTTCACGGTCGCGGCGCTGCCTTCGGGCGCGAGCACCACTTCGGCGCCGCGCGCGCGCAGCAACTCTTCGCCCGATGCATCGATCGGGTCCGTCAGGAGAACGCGGAACATTATTCCCGGAAGGAGGGGTCCCGCCGGTCCAGCATGCGCAACAGCGCCGGCCACTCCAGCTCGGTGATCTTGCGTCGCTGGCCGGGCGCGTAGCGTTCGTTGGTGGTGCGCACCACGTCCGCGCCCGGGTGATTCAGCTCGGTATTGCACGCCATCGCCATCGCCTGCGCCTCGCAGGCGCGCTCCAGCCAGTGCAGCACCACGAACGCCTCGCATACCGTGCGCCCGGCGGTGAGCAGGCCGTGGTTGCGCAGGATCATGGCCGAGGCCGTGCCCATGTCCCGCACCAGGCGCTTCTGCTCGTCCAGATCGATCGCGGGTCCCTCGTAGTCGTGATACGCGATCTCGCCGAAGAACATGGCGTTCTGCGTCAGCGGGAGCAGGCCGCATTTCAGCGCCGAGACCGCCATGCCGGCGGGCGAATGGGTGTGGATCACGCAGCCGACATCTTCGCGCCCGCGATGCACGGCGCTATGAATCACGAAGCCCGCCTGGTTGATGCCGTAGCCGGTGCCCGAGTCGAGCACCACCTTGCCGTCAAAGTCGATCTTCACCAGGCTCGAGGCGGTGATCTCCTCGTAGGCGTAGCCGTAGGGATTGATGAGGAAATGGCCTTCCTCGCCCGGCACGCGCGCGGTGGCGTGGTTGTAGACCAGGTCGTTCATGCCGAAGTGCGCGATCAGGCGGTAGCAGGCGGCGAGGTCGACGCGCGCCTGCCATTCCTCGGCGCTCACTTGGCTGCGCAGGGAGGGGATCTTCACTTGCGAGAGGTCGGTCATAGCGTGTCCTTGGTTCCGAAAAGCGCGCTGATCTGGCTGCGGCCGATTATTGCAGAAGTCCTGTGCAACAATCGAGCCGAAAGTCGAAATGATTTCCAACCCTGCTCCAGTGGTGCGCGGCATGCTGTGGATGGCGGCCACCGGCCTCATCTTCATCGTGATGAACACGATCATGAAGCGGCTGTCGCAGGACCTCGACCCGTGGCTGGTCGGTTTCCTGCGCTACCTGCTGGGGGCGTTCGTGATGCTCGGGCCTGCGCTGCGCCTCGGGCCGCGCGGCCTGTGGCCCAGAGCCCCGGGCCTGCAGATGCTGCGCGGCCTGTTTCATGCGGGCGGCATGATCCTCTGGTTCGCCGCGCTGCCGCTGGTCACGCTGGCCGAGCTGACGGCGATCGGCTTCAGCGCCCCGCTGTTCATCTGCCTGGGCGCGGTGCTGTTCCTCAAGGAGCGCATGAGCGGCGCGCGCTGGACCGCGGTGCTGCTCGGATTCGCCGGCGTCATCCTGGTGGTCAGGCCCTGGGGGACCGGGGGCTTCGCCGGCATCTCGACTGGAATACTGCTGATGCTGGCTTCTGCGCCGGTGTTCGCGGGCTCGTTCCTCGTCGCCAAGGCCCTGACCCGGGTCGACCGGTCGGAAGTCGTGGTGCTCTGGCAGCACCTCTGGGTGTCGGTGCTGCTGGTCGGCTTCGCGCTCGCCTACTGGGCGCAACCCTCGCCGGCGCAGTGGGCCCTGCTCGTGCTGTGCGGTTTCCTCGGCGCCGGCGGGCACTACTGCATGACGCGTGCCTTCCGCGTGGCGGACATTTCGGCGGTGCAGCCGGTGAAGTTCCTGGAGCTGGTGTGGGCGGCGATTCTCGGCGTGCTGGTGTTCGGCACAGTGCCCGCGGGCGCGACCGTGATCGGGGG
>JANMSV010000102.1:0-7757 GCA_031389685.1 Betaproteobacteria bacterium | reverse complement strand
CCCCGCGGTTGGGCGAGTCACGCGGCTTGCGGTGCTCCGTCAAAAAACTCCACCACCCCGGTTTCCAGCGAGTATTCGGCGCCGACGACCAACAGCCCGTCTTTCTGGATCAACTGCTCCAGAACTTCCGATCCATGCCGCAGGTGGTTGGCCGACGCGCGCACATTGGCACGCACAGCGTTCTTTACCAGCGCTTGCGAATCGTTCCTGAGGTCGGTCGCCATCAGCGCTTGCACCGCAGGCCGCACCCGGTCCACGATCGAGCGCAGGTTGCGCGACTGGCTCTCCGTCGGCCGCCGCAGCTCCTCCAGCGTGGCGAGGATCGCCCCGCACTGCGAATGGCCCAGCACCACCACCAGCCGCGTGCCGAAGCGCTCGGCGGCGAATTCCACGCTGCCCACCTGGGAGGGCGCAACGATGTTGCCGGCGACGCGGATCACGAACAGGTCGCCCAGCCCCTGGTCGAACACGATCTCGGCGGGAACGCGGGAGTCGGAGCAGCCCAGGATAATCGCAAACGGCTCCTGCCTGCTCGCCAGTTCGGCGCGGCGGCTGTGGCTGAGGAAATTATCCGGGCCGCGCTCGTTCGCGGCGAATCTGAGATTGCCTTCCTTCAGGCGCTTGAGCGCTTCGCGTGCTGAAACCATCAGTTGTCTGACCAAGCGAGGTCTTCCCGGGTCACGCCTTCGCATTCCAGGACCAGGTCGGCGCCGTAGACCCTGGCCGGCGTCTGGAAACCGGGCGAGAATTTTCCGGCCAGCACCTTGCGCACGACCGCGAGGGCCGCGCGTGTCGTCCATATCAAGCCAGCTTCCGGGCCGTGCAGCCGCGCCGCCGCCTTGCGGCCCGAGGCGTCCTCGACCTCGCCCCAGACGTGCGTCACCGTCCTCGCGCGCGCTTCCGCGCCCGGCCCGGGCCTGACACCGAGCATCATCAGCTTGCGCACCAGCGCGAGCCTGAACAGCGGCCGCAGTTTCTCCAGCAGCGCCCGCTGCCTGCGCACCGCCGCCGGCAGCACCACGTAAACCTCGATGTTCGGGATGCCCGTGGTGTGAAATGCGGTGAACACGTCGCCCCAGGTGAGGCGCACCGCCTCCACCGGCCCCTGGCCGAAATCCACGCGGCGCGCCTGCTCGCCGCGCTCGGGTATCACCAGCCTGCCGTCGCGGCGCAAACGCTCGCCGAACGGGATCAGCTCGATCATCGTGCGCTGTGTGCCCGGCGGCAGACCCGCGCGGCCGACGCTGTGGAACGCGAGCGTGAGGCGCGTGGCGGATGGCAGCCGCTGCTTCAGGTGCAGCGCGAGGCAATCGGTCGGCACCACGTCGAAACCGACTGCCGGCAGCAGCATGACCTTGCGCGCCTTCGCTTCGGCGTCCCGCGCGGCAAGGGCTTCGAACACCGGGATCTCGCCGGTGATGTCCAGGTAATGCGCACCCGCGCGCAGGCAGGCGTCCGCCATCGGCTTGGAGGTGTACTTGTAGGGGCCCGCCAGGTGCAGCACCAGCGGCACGTCACGCAGCGCCCGGTCCGCCGCGGCCGCATCGTCCAGGCTGAACGCGCGCGCCTCGAGGCCGAGCCCCGCCGCGAGCGGGCCGATCCTCGTCGCATCACGCCCGGCGAGGATCGGCTTGAGTCCCTGCGCGACGGCGAGGCGCGCGGCCGCTTCGCCCACGTAACCGTTGGCGCCGTAGAGGAGGAAGCTCGCGGCCATGGGCGCTCAGTAGGACTTCGGCAGCCCGAGCACCCGCTCGGCGATGAAGCACAGGATCATCTGCGGGGTCACCGGCGCGATGCGCCCGACGAGCGACTCCCGCAGGTAACGCTCGACGTGATACTCCTTGGCGTAGCCGTAGCCCCCATGCGTCATCACCGCCTGCTGGCAGGCATCGAAGCAGGCTTCCGCCGCGAGGTACTTCGACGCGTTGGCTTCCGCGCCGCTGGGCTTGCCCTGGTCGTAGAGCCAGGCCGCCTTGAACACCATCAGGTTCGCCGCTTCCAGCGCCATCCAGTTCGCCGCGAGCGGATGCTGGATGCCCTGGTTCTTGCCGATCGGCCGGCCGAACACGATGCGTTCGTTGGCGTACTTCGCGGCGCGCGCCACCGCGCAGCGCCCAAGGCCCACGCACTCCGCGGCGATCAGGATGCGCTCCGGGTTCATGCCGTGCAGGAGGTACTCGAAGCCCTTGCCTTCCTCGCCGATGCGGTCGGCCTCCGGCACCGGCAGGCCGTCGAAGAACACCTGGTTGGAGTCCACGGCCTTGCGGCCCATCTTCTCGATCTCGCGCACCTCGATGTACTTGCGGTCGAAGTCGGTATAAAAGAGCGTGAGTCCGGCCTCGGCCTGCGTCAGCACCAGAATCTTCTCGGCAACCTGCGCGGTGGAGATCCAGACCTTCTGCCCCGAGACGATATAGCGCTTCCCGTCCTTCTTCGCCATGGTCTTGATCTTGCGCGTATTGAGGCCCGCATCCGGCTCGGTGACGGCGAAGCAGGCGCGCTCCTTGCCGCCGATCAGGCCCGGGAGCATTCTTTTCTTCTGCGCGTCGCTGCCGAACACCACCACCGGGTTCAGGCCGAAGATGTTCATGTGCACCGCCGACGCCCCCGAAAAGCCCGCGCCCGATTCGGCGATCGCCTGCATCATGATCGCGGCCTCGGTGATGCCCAGGCCCGAGCCGCCGTAGGCCTCCGGCATGGCGATGCCGAGCCAGCCGTCCTTCGCCAGCGCCTGGTGCAGCTCGGAGGGGAAGCCCCCCTCCTTGTCGCGCTTCATCCAGTACTCGTCCGGAAAGCGTGCGCAGACCTTCGCGATCGCCTCGCGGATCGCCTCCTGCTCGGGGCTGAAAGCGAATTCCATCTCTTCAGCCCGCGGGATCGATCCAGTTATGCAGCGCGATGCCGCCATCCACGACGATGGAGGTGCCAGTGACGTAGGCGCCGAAGCGCTCCGAGAGTACCGCCACCGCCATCGCCGCGACATCGGCGGGTGTGCCGAAGCGCCGCAGCGGAATTTTCTCCACCATGCCCGGGGGCGCGTTGAACCCGCCGCCGGGAATCGCACCCGGCGCCACGGCGTTGACGCGGATGCCGTGCGGCCCGAGCGCGCGCGCCAGTTCCTTCACCACCATGGTCTGCCCGGCCTTGGCGGCGCTGTAGTGCGGAAGATTGCGCGGCGAATCCGCATGCAAGGAAGTGACGAACAGCATGCGCCCGCGCAATCCCTGGTCCTTCATGTGCTGCCCAAGCGCCTGCGCGAGGAGAAAGCCCGCGTTCAGGTTGATCTCCAGCATCTCGCGCCACTCGTTCTCCGTCACCGCGAGCGCGCTCTGCGCTTCCTGCCGCCGCGGGCTGGCAGCGTGCACGAACAGCGTGACTTTCCCGAGTTCGCGTATCGCGCGTTCGGCAAGCGCGAGCGCCGCGCCCGGCGCGGCGAGGTCGCAGTCGGCGCGGTCCGAGCGCAACACCTTCGCGCCCTCGCCCTCCAGCGCTTCGGCGATGCCGCGGCCGATGCCGCCGGCGGCGCCGGTCACCAGCGCGCGGTCATTCTGCAGCAACAAGCGGAGCTCCCGCGGCCAGGGGCGTGCGGCGCTGGCGTACCAACAGCATGTAAGCGGTCGGGATCACGTACAGCGTGAACACCGTGCCGACCATCAGCCCGCCGACGATCACCCAGCCGATCGGCTGGCGCGCTTCCGCGCCGGCGCCGGTGGCGAGCGCCAGCGGCACTGCGCCGAGCACCATCGCGCCGGTGGTCATCAGGATCGGCCGCAGGCGCAAGGCCGCCGCTTCGACCACCGCCTGGGTACGCTCCATGCCCTTTTCGCGCAGCTGGTTGGCGAATTCCACGATCAGGATGCCGTGCTTGGTGATCAGGCCGATGAGCATCACCAGGCCCACCTTGGAGTACACGTTGAGCGTGCCGCCGGTGAGCAGCAGTGCCAGCAGCGCACCGAGCGCCGCGAGCGGCACGGTGAGGATGATGACGAACGGCGAGACGAAGCTCTCGAACTGCGCCGAGAGCATCAGGTAGATGAACACCAGCGCCAGCGCGAAGGCGAACAGCAGGCTCGCGCCGGATTCGCGAAACTCGCGCGACACGCCGTCCAGTTCGGTGCGCGCCGAGGGCGGCAGCACCTCGGCGGCGGCGCGGTCCATGGTGTCGAGCGCTTCGCCCAGCGTGAAACCCGGCGCGATGTTCGCCGAGATGATCGCCGCGCGCTGGCGGTTGAAGTGGTTCAGCTCCTTCGGCGCCACGGTCTCGCTCACGCGCACCAGGTTGGACAATTGCACCAGCCGCCCGTCCCGGGCGCGCACGTAGATCGCGGTGAGGTCGGCAGGCGTATTGCGGTCCTTGGGCTCCAACTGCACCACCACGTCGTACTGCTTGCCCTCGCGCTTGAAGCGCGTCACCTGCCGGCCGCCGAGCAGCGTCTCCAGCGTGCGCCCGATGGTTTCGACGTCCACGCCGACGGCGGCCGCTTTTTCGCGGTCGATGTTCACCGAGAGTTGCGGCTTGTTCAGCTTGAGGTCGGAATCCGGGTTGGCGATGGCCTTCGACTCGCGTGCCTTGGCGAGGAGTTTGTTCACCATCTCGTCCAGCGCCTCGTAGGAGCTCGCCTGCACCACGTACTGCAATGGAGGGTTGCGGAAACTCTGCCCGAGCGAGGGCGGGTTGACCGGAAAGGCGAGCACCCCGGGCAGCGAGCCGAGCCTGGGCGCGAGCGACGAGGTGATCTGCTGCGCGCTGCGCTCGCGCTCGTCCCAGAGCTTGAGCTGGCTGAAGGTGATGCCGAAATTCACCGGGCTCGGACGCTCCAGGCCCGGCGCGACCACGGCGAAGGTGGTGCGGATCTCCGGCACGTCGCGGTAGATGCGCTCGACCTCGCGCACGTTGTCGTTCGTATAGTCCAGCGACGCGCCCTCGGGCGCCAGGATCAGCGACAGGAAGAAGCCGCGGTCCTCCAGCGGCGACAGCTCCTGCTTCAGCGTGGTGAGCAGCAGCAGGCAGCCGACGATCACCGCGGCGAACACAAGCAGCACCGCCCACCACAGGCGCAGCGCCGCAGCCAGCGAGCGGCGGTAGGCGCCGGTCATGCCGTTGAAGAAACGCTCCATGGCGAGGTACACCCCGCCGTGCTGCTGGTGCGCCTTGAGCACCTTGGAGCACATCATGGGCGTGAGCGTGAGCGCAACCACGCCCGACACCGCGACCGCGGAGGCGACGGTGAGCGCGAATTCGGCGAACAGCTTGCCGGTGTTGCCGGGCACGAAGGCCACCGGGGCGAACACCGCCGTGAGCGTGAGCGACATGGCGATCACCGCGAAGGCGATCTCGCGTGAGCCGTCGGCGGCCGCCTGCTGCGGCGTCTTGCCCATCTCCAGGTGCCGGTGGCAGTTCTCCAGCACCACGATGGCGTCGTCCACCACCAGGCCGACGGCGAGCACCACGCCAAGCAGCGTCAGGACGTTGATCGAAAAGCCCAGCAGGTAAAGGAAGAAGAACGCGCCGACCAGCGCCACCGGGATGGTGACGAAGGGGATCAGCGTGGAGCGCACCGAGCGCAGGAACACGAAGATCACCGCCACCACCAGCAGCACCGCCTCGAGCATCGTCCTGTACACGGCGTCGATCGAGCGCTCGATGAAGATCGACGAGTCGAAGGCCACCTGCAGCTTCATGCCCTCGGGCAGTTCGCGCGTGATGCGCGGCAGCTCGGCCTTCACCGCCTGCGCCACGGACAGGGTGTTGGCCGTGGACTGCTTGACCACCCCCAAGCCGACCGCGGGATTGCCGTTTACGCGAATCACGCTGCGCTCGTCGAGGGCGCCCAGACGCGCCGTGCCCACGTCGCGCAGCCGCACCGGATAGCCGCTCGCCTGCGCGACGATCATGCCGTTGAACTGCTCCGCCGAGCGGAAATCCGCCTCGGCCAGCACGGTGAATTCGCGCTGGGACGATTCGATGCGACCGGCGGGAATCTCCACGTTCTGGCGCCGCAGCGCGGCTTCGACGTCCTGTGGCGTAAGGCTGTAGGCCGCAAGGCGGTCGCGGTCCAGCCAGATGCGCATCGCGTAACGTCGGTTGCCGCCGATGATCACCGAGGCCACCCCGGGGAGCGTCTTCAGCCGGTCGGCGATATAGCGATCGGCGTAGTCCGACAGCTCGAGCGTGCCGTGGCGCTCGGAGTTGAAGGCGAGCCACATGATGGCCTGCGCATCGGCCTCGATCTTGGAGACCACCGACTCGTCCGCCTCGTCGGGCAGGATGCCGCGCACGCGCGCCACGCGGTCGCGCACGTCGTTGGCGGCCGCGTCGACGTTGCGCTCAGGCAGGAATTCCACGGTGACCTGGCTCACCTCCTCGCGCGACACCGACTTGACGGTGCGCACGCCCTCGATGCCCGAGATCGAATCCTCGATCGGCACCGTGACCTGCGATTCGATCACCTGCGGGCTCGCGCCCTTGTATACGGTGCGCACCGAGACCACCGGGGTGTCGATCTTCGGGTACTCGCGCACCGTCAGGCGCGAGAAGGAAATGGCGCCGATCAGCAGGATCATCAGGCTCAGGACCGTGGCGAAGACCGGTCGGCGGATGCAAATCTCGGGAAGCTGCATTTGCCTTTGCCCTTATCCGATCTCCGCTTTTCCGGCGCCTTTGCCTGTTGCCGGAAAAGCGCAGACCGCCTCTGCGCAGGTGGCGGATACGGACGTCATCTCAACGCTTGAGCCCGAATGTCTCGCCTTTTCCGGCAAAGACAGAATCGCCGGAAAAGGCGAGATCGCATAAATTCAAAAGCAAGGCCATTACCCCTTCTTGTCCGGAATCGAAGCCGCCGGCTTCTCGGGCATCACGTTCACCGCCGACCCGGGCCCGAGCCGTTGCGTACCCTCGGTGACCACCAGGTCGCCGCCCGCAAGTCCGTTGAGGATTTCGACTTCCCCGACCTTGCGGATCCCGGTACGCACCTGCACCAGTTCGGCCTTGCCGGAACTGACGCGGAACACGAACGCGTCCTGGCCGCGCGGCACGATGGCCTGCTCGGGAATCCACACGGCGTTCTCGCGCACGCCGAGTGTGAGCTGCACGCGCGCGAACATCCCGGGGCGCAGCTTCAGGTTGGCATTGCCGACGCGCGCGCGCACCAGCACGGTCCGCGTCTGCTCGTCGATCGCCGGCTCGATGGCATAGATCGCGCCGCGGAATTCCTGGCTCGGGTAGGAGTCGACGACGATCCTGACGGCCTGCCCGGCCTTGAGCTGCGCGAGGAAGGTCTCGGGAACGCGAAAATCCAGCTTCAGCTGGTCGAGCTTTTCCAGACGTGCGATGTCGGTGCCGGCGGCCACGTAGGCGCCTTCGCTCACCTGGCGCAGGCCGGCCACGCCCGGGAAGGGCGCGCGGATCTCGGACTTGGCGAGCCTGACCTGGTCCTCGCGCAGCTTGGCGGCAGCGCGCGCGTGGGTGGAGCGCTGCTCGTCGAGCGACTGCTGGCTGATGAAACCCTTCCTGAACAGGTCTTCCGCGCGCTCCAGGCGCTGTTTCTCCAACGCCATCTGCACGCTGGAGGACTGCAATTGCGCCCGCGTCTCTCCCGCGTCGAGCGTGACGAGGAGGCTGCCCTGCTTCACCTGCTGGCCCTCGGCGAATTTGATCTGTTCGATGCGGCCGGCGACCTCGGGCCGGATCATCACTCCCTCGTCGGCACGCAGCGTGCCGACCGCGCCGGTCTCGATGACCGCGGGCGCGATCTTGG
>JANMSV010000090.1:0-3184 GCA_031389685.1 Betaproteobacteria bacterium | reverse complement strand
CGCGGCCGCGCCTTCGGGGCCAACTCGGTGATCGCGACCGAGATCGAGGACAACGGGGTCGCACAAATCAATGCGGACGTGATGCTGCAGGGCTTGGTAGCCGCGAGCAGCGTAAGCAACCCGACCTTCGTGATTCTCGGTATCATGGTGGACACGAGCCAGCTCATCGACCCGGCGGACTTCGAGGGCGTGAACGACAGCCCGATTGGTCGCGCGGCGTTCTTCAGCGCGCTCGCGCCCAACGGCGGGCTCGTGAAGGCGAAAGGAAAGCTGCCGCTCATCGCACCAAGCGATAACGTGCTTGCGGCCGGATCACTCAAGGAAGTCGAGCTCGAGGATTGAGCGCGCGTCCTGCCTGGCGCAAGGACATCGCGGTCTGCAGATAAGCGGGCGGGCGTAGAATCGCGGCGCCGCCATGGACGCCGCCCGCCGCACGAAGTTCCTCGTTTTCGGTCTCGCCGCGGTACTGCTGCTGATGGTCGCCGGCAGCATGCTGTATGGCGTGAAGAAAAAGCGCGACCTGGAGTCCAGCGCCACGGCGGCGGTCGCCGATGCCACGGCGCGGCTGCGCGACGCGGTCTCCGGCAAGGCCGACGCCGCGCGCCTGGAAGCGCACCACAAGGCGGTGGCGCAGCACCTCGAGACGCTGCGCCGCGAAGACGTGTCGCGCAACAAGGCGCTGGCCGAGGCGGCCGAGCTCTACCTCACCGACGTGCAGGCAATGCTGCGCATCCAGGCCGCCGCGGCGCGTGCGCAGGCCGCTGCGCTCGCCAGCCGCCGCGCGCTGTCCGGGCACATCGACGCCGCGGGCGCGCGCGGCGCCGGCTGGATCCAGCAGGCGCTGGCGCTCAAAACGAAAGCCGAGCGCGACAACTTCGATTACCGGTCGGCGCTGGGCACGCTCGCCGCGCTGTACTACACGCACCGCGAGTCGCAGGACAAGCTGCGCGCCGTGGCGCCCTCGTCGCCGCTCATCGAGGAGGCGCTGCGCGCCAGCCTGCACCAGCAGGCCAAGGACGCCGAGCAGCAGGCCGAAGCGGAGATCGAGCGCGTGCGCCAGAGGGTGCTGCCGCACTGACCTGCGCGCTCGCCTGGGGCTACGTCCGCTTGCGGCGCAGGTAGTCCGCCATCCTGCGCTGCGGCTCGCCGCCCTGGTAGGCGCGCTCGAACTCCTCGATGCTGAGCGCCACCGCCTTGGTGAACGGCAGTTCCTCGTAAGCGCGGTTCAGGCGCTTTTGCGCGCGGATCGCCGCGTCGCCGCCCGCGAGGATCGCATCCAGCGCCTGGTCCACTTCGGCGTCCAGCATGCCCGCGTCCACCACGCGCTCCACCAGGCCCCAGCGCAAGGCCTCCGCGGCGTCGATCAGTTCGCCCGTCAGCAGCAGCCAGCGCGCCCGGCCCGCGCCCATCAGCCGCGCGAGCAGCGCCGCCTCGATCACCGAGGGGATGCCCAGGCGCACTTCCGGCATGCCGAAGCGCGCGTGGTCGGCGGCGATGCGCAGGTCGCAGGCCGCCGCCAGCTCCAGCGCCCCGCCGATGCAGTAGCCGTTGACGCGCGCGATCACCGGCACCGGGCATTCGCGCACCGCGCGGATGCAGCGGTGCAGGCGCTGGATGGCCGCGCGCGCCGTCGACTTCGTAATCGCGCCGAGCTGCGCCAGGTCGACGCCGCCGGAGAACGCCTTCGCGCCCGCGCCGGTCAGCACCACCGCACGCAGCTTCCGGTCGCCGTGCAGCGCGCGCAACGCTGCGGTGAGCTCGAGGATCGCGCCCGAGGACAGCGCGTTCAATTTCGCCGGGTTGTCGATGACGATGCGGGCCACGCGCCCGCCGCCGCGCTCCTGCAGCGCACTGCGAATCAGTTTTCGCACGCGCTTACGCGGCGGCGCGCCGGTGTTTGACCAGCGACAGGACGAATTGCTCGAGTTTCCTCGCGTCGGCGTCGAAGCGGCGGATGCCATCGGAGAGCTTCTCCACCGCCATGGCGTCTTCGTTATGCAGCCAGCGATACGCGTTCTCGTCGAGCGAGATGCGCTCCAGCGCGTGCTGGCGCGCTTCCTCGGGCGAGAGCCTGCGCTCGACGTTGCCCTGTGCCACCGAGAGCTTGTCCAGCAGGTCCGGCGCGATGGTGAGCAGGTCGCAGCCCGCGAGCGCCACGATCTGGCCGGTCTTGCGAAAGCTGGCGCCCATCACCTGCGTGGCGTAGCCGAACTTCTTGTAGTAGCGGTAGATGCGGGCCACGGAGGCCACGCCGGGATCCTCGGCGAGGGGGATGTCCTCCACCTTGCGCGCCGCCTTGTGCCAGTCGTAGATGCGCCCGACGAAAGGCGAGATCAGGGTCACGCCCGCTTCGGCGCAGGCCACGGCCTGGGCGAAGGAGAACAGCAGCGTCATGTTGCAGCGGATGCCCTCGCGCTCCAGGCGCTCGGCGGCGCGGATGCCTTCCCAGGTGGTGGACAGCTTGACCAGCACGCGCTCGCGCGCCACGCCGGCCTCGGCGTAGAGCTCGATGAAGCGGCGCGCTTTCGCGATCGCGCCTTCGGTGTCGAAGGACAGGCGCGCGTCCACCTCGGTGGAGACGCGGCCCTGGACGTGCTGCAGGATTTCGCGGCCGAACAGGACGAACAGCCACTCCAGGGTGGGCTCGGCCGCGCCCTTGCCGCGGGCCAGGGCGTCCTCGACCAGCGGCCGGTAGCGCGCGTCCTGCGCCGCCGCCAGCAGGAGGGAAGGGTTGGTGGTGGCGTCCTGCGGCCGCCAGCGGGCGACGGCGTCGATGTCGCCGGTGTCGGCGACCACCACGGAGTGCTGCCTGAGTGCTTCGAGTTGCGAGGCCATGGGGTGAGCTTACCCGGTCGGCAATGGTATGAGGCGGCACCTCCGGGCCCCTTTGTAGGATTTTGATAACAAAGCCTTTCCCTCGATCTTATCCCGGAGTAGACTGGCCTTTACGTCAGCCGTCATGCGCAGCTAACTGCACGGCGCCGCGCAAGGAGATCAGGAGTTGCAGCCCACCGACATCCGCAATCCCGACTATTTTCATAAGGTCGTCGATTGCCAGTGGGCGTGCCCCGCCCACACCCCGGTTCCCGAATACATCCGATTGATCGCCGCAGGCCGGTACGACGATGCCTACATGGTCAACTGGAAATCCAACGTGTTCCCGGGAATCCTCGGGCGCACCTGC
>JANMSV010000086.1:0-14248 GCA_031389685.1 Betaproteobacteria bacterium | reverse complement strand
TCGGCCGCTGCCAGGGCACGGTGCAGGGCGGCGAGACGGCGGTCGGCGTGATCCCGAGTTACGCGGATCTCAATTGGCGCGGGCTGGAGCAATTCACTCGCGAGCAGTTCCAGGAGATCGTGCGCGTGGACGCTACGGCCTGGAAGGAAGAGGTTGCGGCGCACGACAAACTGCTCGGCAAGCTCGGCGCGCGGCTGCCTGCGGAACTCGAGCAGCGCCGCACGCAATTGCACCAGAAGCTCGCGGCATGACCCGCGTCTTTCACCGCAACCCGCGCGAGGCCTATCCGGTCGCGGTGCGCGGCGATGGCGTCTACCTGTTCGACCGCGACGGCAAGCGCTACCTCGACGCCTCGGGCGGCGCGGCAGTATCCTGCCTCGGCCACTCCGACAAGGCGGTGGTCAAGGCGATCCAGGAGCAGCTCGACAAACTGCCGTTCGCGCACACCTCGTTTTTCACCAATGAGCCGATGGAAGCGCTGGCCGACGCCCTCGTCGCGCGCGCGCCTGCACCCCTGGAAAAGGTGTACTTCGTTTCCGGCGGCTCCGAAGCGATCGAAGCCGCGCTCAAGCTGGCACGGCAGTATTTCGTGGAAAAGGGCGAGCCGCAGCGCCGCTACCTGATCGGGCGCCGCCAGTCCTATCACGGCAACACACTGGGCGCGCTCGCCGTCGGCGGCAATGCCTGGCGCCGCAAGCAGTTCGAGCCGCTGCTCGTCGAGGCCACGCACGTCGCGCCCTGCTACGCCTACCGCGGCAAGCAGGCGGGCGATACGGAGACGACCTACGGCGAACGCCTCGCCGCGGAACTGGAAGCGGAGATTCGCAGGCTGGGCGGCGACAAGGTAATCGCGTTCGTCGCGGAAACGGTGGTTGGCGCCACGCTTGGCGCAGTGCCCCCGGTGGTCGGCTATTTCAAACGAGTGCGCGAGGTGTGCGACCGCCACGGCGTCTTGCTGATTCTCGACGAAGTAATGTGCGGCATGGGTCGCTGCGGCGCGCTCTATGCTTTCGAGCAGGAAGGCATCGTGCCGGACCTGGTGGCCGTGGCGAAAGGGCTGGGCGCAGGGTACCAGCCGATCGGGGCGACGCTGGTTGCCAAGCACATCTACGACACCATTGTCTCCGGCAGCGGTTTTTTCCAGCATGGTCATACCTATCTGGGTCACGCCGCCGCCTGCGCCGGCGCGCTCGCGGTGCAGCAACGCCTGCACAATGACGGTCTGCTGGCGCGGGTAGCGCCGCTGGGAACGCTGCTCGAGAGCAAACTGCGCGCCGCGTTCGGCAACCATCCGCATGTCGGCGACATCCGCGGCCGGGGCCTGTTCTGGGGCGTGGAACTGGTTGCCGACCGCGCCTCGAAGCGGCCTTTCGACCCGACGCAGCGCGTCTACGCCAAGGTCAAGAAGGAGGCGCTCAAGGCGGGCCTGATGTGCTACCCGATGGGCGGCACCCTCGACGGCGTGCAGGGCGACCATGTATTGCTCGCGCCGCCATTCATCATCGAGGAAGCGCAGCTCGACGAGCTGGTGTCCAAGCTCGGCACCGCACTCGACGCGGTACTGAAATCTGCGGTTGCCGCTTAACAAGGGCTTCCGCTAAGCTACGCTCGGGTTTTCCCCAAGAGGAGACAGTCATGCGCAAATTCACCGCGCTCGCAGCAAGCCTGATCGTCGCCAGCGCATTCGCCGGTCCGGCGCAGGCACAACAAAAATACATGACCATCGGCACCGGCGGGGTGACCGGCGTGTACTACGCAGCGGGCGGCGCGTTATGCCGCCTGGTCAACAAGGACCGCAAAGTGCACGGCATCCGCTGCTCTGTCGAATCCACCGGCGGCTCGGTGTTCAACATCAACACCATCAAGGCGGGCGAGCTCGACCTCGGCGTGGCGCAGTCCGATGTGCAATACAACGCGGGCAAAGGCCTCGCGCAGTTCAATGCTGGTGCCTATAGCGACCTGCGCTCGGTGATGAGCCTGCATCCGGAGCCCTTTACGGTGCTCGCGCGCAAGGAAGCTGGCATCAGAAGCTTCGCCGACTTCAAGGGCAAGAAGTTCAACGTGGGCAATCCCGGCTCGGGTACACGTGCCTCGATGGAAGAACTGCTGGCGGCGATGAACTGGACGCTCAGCGATTTCTCGCTTGCCTCCGAGCTCAAGGCCGACGAGCATGGCGCTGCGCTGTGTGACGGCAAGATCGACGGCTTCTTCTACGGCGTGGGGCACCCCTCGGCGAACATCCAGGACCCGACCACGAGCTGCGGCGCCAAGCTGGTGTCCATCACCGGCCCCGCCGTGGACAAGCTGGTTGCCGAGAAGCCCTACTACGGCTATGCGGCAATTCCCGCCGGCATGTATCCCGGCAATCCGCAGGAGACGAAGACTTTCGGCGTGCTCGCCGCGCTCGTGACATCGTCGAAAGTGCCGGCGGACACGATCTATACAGCGGTGAAGGCCGTGTTCGACAACTTCGAGGAGTTCAAGAGGCTTCATCCCGCGCTCGCGAACCTGAAGCCCGAGGAGATGGTGAAGAACGGGTTGTCCGTGCCGCTGCACCCGGGGGCTGCGAAGTACTACAAGGAAAAGGGCTGGATCAACTAGCGGTCGTCCCGCCGACTTGACCCGAAAGGGCGGGACCACGGTCCGCCCTTTTTCGCTTTCGAGGGTAAGCGCATGGCCGAGACCACACCCACGGCGGCCGCAGACCTCGAGCAACTGGTCAAGGAAACCGACCTCGGCGGGCGCGAGCCCGAAGGAAGCGTCGGCGTCTTGCTAGCCGTCGTCGCGGCGGTGTGGTCGCTGTTCCAGGTATGGTACGCGTCGCCCCTGCCGTTTGTTTTCGGCTTCGGCATTTTCAACGATACCGAGGCGCGCGCGATCCACCTCGCCTTCGCGATCTTCCTTGCCTTCGCCGCGTTCCCCGCGTTCAAGCGTTCGTCGCGAAAGGTGGTGCCCATCGCGGACTGGGTACTCGCGCTGATCGGTGCGTTTTGCGCGGCGTACCTCTACCTTTTCTACAACCAGCTCGCCACGCGCCCAGGCACGCCGACGAGCTTCGACATGGTCGTGGGCTTCACCGGTGTTTTGATCATGATCGAAGCCACGCGGCGCGCGATGGGCTTCGGCATGGTGGTGACCACCGGGCTCTTCTTGTTCTTCGTTTTCGCCGGCCCGTTGATGCCTGAAGTGATCCAGCACAAAGGCGCGACTGTGCAGCGGTTCCTGTCGCACATGTGGCTCACTACCGAGGGCGTCTATGGCGTCGCGCTCGGGGTCTCGGTGCAGTTCATTTTCCTGTTCGTGTTGTTCGGCACGCTGCTGGATCTCGCCGGCGCGGGCAACTACATGCTCCAGGTCTCACTCGCGACTCTTGGGCATCTGCGCGGGGGGCCCGCGAAGGTGGCGGTCGTTTCTTCGGCATTGAACGGCGTGGTCTCGGGTTCTTCGGTCTCGAATGTCGTCTCCGGTGGCATTTTCACCATCCCGCTCATGAAGCGTACCGGCTACTCGGGCGTCAAAGCGGGCGCAATCGAAGCCGCCTCCTCCATCAACGGCCAGATCATGCCGCCCGTGATGGGCGCAGCCGCCTTCCTGATGGTCGAGTATGTCGGCATCCCGTACGCGGAGATCATCAAGCACGCGGCGCTTCCCGCCGTGATCTCTTACGTCGCGCTGTTCTACATCGTTCACCTGGAAGCGCTGAGGATGGACCTGCAACCCATCCCGCGCGGCTACACGGTCACTTTTGCGCAACGCGCGCTCGGCTGGGCGCTGGGCGTCAGCGGAACTCTCGCGGCCTGCGCAGCCATCTACTACGTCATCACAGCGGTGCGATTCGTATTTGGCGCATCGGCGAATTGGGCGCTCGCCGCGCTCACGCTCTTGTCCTACTTGGGCCTCCTCGCGTACTCGGCTCGCTTTCCCGATCTTCCGCTGGACGATCCCAAGGCGCCCGTGTTTCATCTGCCGCGGCCGTGGCCCACGGTTCGCACAGGACTGCACTTTTTCGTCCCGATCGTCGTACTGCTTTGGTGCCTGATGGTCGAAGAGCTTTCGCCTGGTACCTCTGCCTTCTGGGCGACGGCCACCACCATGGCGATCGTCGTGCTGCAACCGCCGCTGCTGGCGATCCTGCGACGGTCCGGACATGTCGCGGCTCACTTGAAGCAGGGCTTCGCGCAATTGTGGAAAGGCATGGTGCTCGGCGCACGCAACATGATCGGCATCGGCGTGGCGTGCGCGAGCGCCGGGCTCATCGTGGGCGCCATAACGCTTACCGGCATGGGTCTGATGATGACCGACTTCGTCGAGTACATCTCGGTCGGCAACGTTCTGCTGATGCTCGCGCTCACCGCGGTCATTTGTCTACTGCTGGGTGCGGGCGTTCCGACCACGGCGAACTACATCCTTGTCGCCACTCTCATGGCGCCCGTGATCGTCGAGCTGGGCACCCGCAGTGGCCTGGTGATCCCGCTCATCGCCGTGCACCTGTTCGTCTTTTACTTCGGCATCATGGCGGACGTGACGCCGCCGGTGGGGCTCGCTTCCTATGCGGCTGCGGCCATCTCCGGCGACGATCCCAACGCGACCGGGTTGCAAGCGACGTGGTATAGCTTGCGCACCGCGCTGCTGCCGTTCGTGTTCATCTTCAATCCGCAGATCCTCTTCATCGGCGTGGGCTCGGTATGGGAAGTCGTGATGGTATCGATCAGCGCCACCATCGCCTCCCTCCTGTTCGCCGCGGCGACGATGATGTATTTCCGCACGCGCTCCAGCTGGCTCGAGTGTGCCTTGCTCCTGCTCGCGACCTTCCTCTTCTTCCGTCCGGATTGGATCGTCGATCGCTTCTATCCAAAATACGTCAACGTTCCCGCGTCCCAGATCTACCAGGTTGCGGACAGGCTGCAGCCCGACGAATGGCTCGTGGTGAGGATCGCCGGCCAGTCGATCGAGGGCGAGGAGGTGAAGAAAACGGTGGCGCTGCCGATGGGTGGAGGCGCCAATGGTCGCGAGAAGATCCGCGCTGGCGGCGTGACCCTCGCGGGCCTTGGCTCGAATCTCGTCATCGCAAACGTGAAGTTCGGCAGCCGCGCGAAAAAGCTCGGCGTCGAGCAGGGATTCAAGATCGTCGACGTGCAGCTTCCGAATGAGGCCAGGCCCTCACCCTACTGGGTCTTCATTCCGGCGGGGCTGCTCGCGTGGCTCATCTGGGTGATGCAGGGGTTTCGCGCCCGCCGCGCGCCAACGAGCTAACTGCGGCGCAGCCAGGCGAAGGCGAGAAGCGCGGCGAGCAGCGCCACTGCACCAGCGGCCGTGAATACTGCCCAGGACGTTACGCGTTCCAGCAGCAGTCCCCCGGCGGCCAGTCCGAGACCGACACCGGTCAGCAGGCATGAGGTCGACCAGGTAAACGCCTCCGTCGCGAAGTGCGGCGGCGCGGCCCTGGCAACGAGCATCGACTGAATGATGAGCGCTGGCGCCATAACCACGCCGGCCGCGATGCCGAGCGCCATGAACACGAAGACGTTGGCGATCAGCGCAAGCGACGCAACCCCGGCGCCCATCAGCAGCAGCATCAGGGCGAACTGGCGCACGAGCGGCAGGCGCCAGCCGCGGCTGCCATAGGCGAGACCACCAGCGGCGCTGCCGACGCTCATCAGCCCCAGGATCAATCCGGCGAGCGCGGGGCTGCCGCCTTCGGCCGCATAGGCGGTGACGCCGATCTCCACCAGCCCGAAGGCACCCGAGTACGCGAGGATTACTGCAAGCAGGGGCAAGAAGCCGCGCACTGCGAGCGGGCCGATAAGGCTAGACGCTCTGCGCTCCTCGACGCGCCAATGCGCAAGAACGGGCGAACGCAGGAAAAGGAGCGTGCCGGCGAGGCCGCAGCCGGCGGCGAACAGCACGGCCGCGCTGGCGGAAAAGTACGCTACGAATAGCGCCACCAGCATCGGACCGATGATGAAGATGATCTCGATGAGCACCGATTCGAGCGAGTACGCGGTGGCGAGCTGCGCCTCTTCGAGCAATCGCTGGCGCAGGAAGGTGCGCAGGCAGACCGTGATCGGCGGAAAACTGGCGCCGGCGAGCGCGGCGAACGCGAATGATGTCCACAAGGGTGCACCGAAGTGGAGTGCTGCAACCAGCGTTACGAGCGTCGCCGGAAACACGAACGCAGACACCAGCAGCGTGCGTGCAGGCCCGGTGCGGTCGATGATGCGGCCCAGCACTGGCGCCATGGCCGCGAGTCCCGCGAGATAACAAGCGGCTACGGCCCCCGCGAGTCCGAATGAGTTGGTGGACGCCTGGGTCGCGAGCAGAATTGCGAGGCCCAGGATGCCGATGGGGAGGCGGCCGATGACGGAGGCGACAATGGTGCGCCTCAGTTCGGGACGTTCCAGCAACGTGGCGTAGCGGGCGAGAGAAATCACGGGGAGGAGCGCGAAAGGGCCGCGATTGTCTCATGGGAGAAACTATTGCTGCATCGCAGCAACTCTCTAAGTAGTTCTTGTTCCACGTGGAACATGCCGCAGGGAACGGGTCCGTGCTAGTTTCACGTGGAACATTCACGTATCATGCCGCCTCCTCCGAATCGCCCCGCATGCTGTATCCAACCGAGTTCGACGTCATTGTGGTGGGTGGTGGGCATGCCGGCACCGAAGCCGCCCTCGCCGCCGCCCGCATGGGCAGTCGCACCCTGCTCCTCACCCATAGCATCGAGACGCTGGGCCAGATGTCCTGCAATCCTTCGATTGGCGGGATCGGCAAAGGACACTTGGTCAAGGAAATCGACGCTCTGGGCGGTGCCATGGCGCTCGCAACGGACGAGGCCGGTATCCAGTTCCGCACCCTGAACGCCTCGAAGGGCCCCGCGGTTCGCGCGACCCGCGCTCAAGCTGACCGAGTCCTCTACCGCCGCGCCATTCGCCGGCGACTGGAGAATCAACCGAACCTGACGCTATTCCAGCAGGCAGTCGATGACATCGTTTTAGAAGGTGATCGCGCGGCGGGAGTAATTACTCAGCTGGGGATCCGTTTCCGCGGACGCGCCGTGGTCCTGACCGCCGGAACCTTCCTCTCCGGGCTCATCCACGTCGGGTTGCAGAGCTATGAGGCGGGGCGTGCCGGTGATCCCGCTGCGGTGACTCTCGCGGCCCGCCTGCGGGAGATGAAACTGCCAGTGGGCAGATTGAAAACCGGGACGCCGCCCCGGCTGGATGGCCGGACGATTGATTTCACGGTCATGGCGCAGCAGCCGGGAGATTCTCCGGAGCCGATTTTTTCCTTCATGGGCCGGCGCGACATGCATCCCCGCCAACTGCCTTGCTGGATCACCCATACCAACGAGCGTACCCACGCGGCGATCCGCAAGGGGTTGGACCGCTCGCCCATGTATACGGGGGTAATCCAGGGTGCGGGTCCGCGGTATTGCCCTTCGATCGAGGACAAGATCCATCGCTTCGCCGACAAGGCCAGCCACCAGATTTTCCTCGAGCCCGAGGGCCTGGACACCCACGAGATCTATCCAAACGGCATCTCGACCAGCTTGCCGTTTGACGTCCAGTTGGAGCTTGTGCGTTCGATCCGAGGTCTCGAGGAGGCGCACATCTTGCGGCCTGGCTACGCCATCGAGTACGACTACTTCGATCCGCGCAACTTGAAGTCGTCGCTGGAGACAAAGACCGTGAACGCGTTGTTCTTCGCCGGCCAGATCAACGGAACCACCGGCTACGAGGAGGCAGCGGCCCAAGGCCTGCTCGCCGGTATCAATGCCGCCCTGCAGGTGCGTGGGGGTGATGCCTGGTGCCCGCGGCGCAATGAGGCTTACCTCGGTGTGCTCGTGGATGATCTCATCACGCGGGGGGTATCCGAGCCATATCGGATGTTCACCAGCCGTGCCGAGTATCGGCTAATGCTGCGCGAGGACAATGCCGACCTGCGTCTCACCGAGACTGGGCGCCGTCTCGGGGTGGTGGGCGATGCGCGCTGGGACGCGTTTGGCCGAAAGCGGGAAGCAATCGTGCGCGAACAAGACAGACTGGAGCGCCTGTGGGTCAGACCTGGCGCGTTACCGGAGGCCGATGCAATCCGTGTCCTCGGCAAGCCAATCGAGCGAGAGCATTCCTTTGCCTCACTTCTGCGCCGGCCTGACGTGAGCTATCGCTTACTTATGACGTTGTCCAATGCTGGAGAGGGGACAATGGATGAGCAGGTGTCGGAGCAAGTGGAGATTCAGGCCAAGTACCACGGCTACATTGAGCGCCAGAAGAGTGAAGTGCAGCGCAGCGCCGGGCAGGAAGACACGAAATTGCCGGCCGAATTCGACTACCGTGCGGTGCGCGGGTTGTCGAAGGAGGTGCTGCAGAAACTCGAGCAGCAGCGGCCCGAGACGCTTGGCCAGGCGGCACGCATTTCGGGAATCACGCCCGCGGCGATTTCTTTGCTGCTGGTGCATCTCAAGAGAGGGCTGCAGGCGCAGAAGAAGCGTGCATGAGGTCACACCAGGCCGCGCTGCAGCGCGGGCTCGATGAGCTCGCTCTGGAGTTGCCCGGGGGTGCGCGGGAAAAGTTGCTGGCCTACCTCGAGCTGCTCGTGAAATGGAACAAGACCTATAACCTGACCGCGATTCGCGACCCGGAAAAGATAATCAGCCACCACCTGCTCGATTCGCTCGCCGTCCTGCCGCATCTGCCGGCGGGATCGCTTGCGGACATCGGTTCGGGTGGCGGCCTGCCGGGAATCCCGCTCGCCATCGCGGAGCCCGAACGGCGCGTGACGCTTAACGACGCCAACCACAAGAAGACCGCGTTCCTGCAACAGGCGGTGATCGAGTTAAAGCTGTCGAACGCGGACCTGCACGTCGGTCGCGTGCAGGACTGGCAACCGGCGCAGCCGTTCGACTGCGTGATCACGCGCGGTTTCGCCGACCTCGCTGATTTCATCGCTGCCTGCCGGCATCTGCTCGCCCCCGGCGGCTTGCTCGCCGCGATGAAAGGCGTGTTTCCGCAAGCCGAACTCGAACGCGTGCCTGCCGGCAATGATTGCCGCGATGTGCGCCGCCTGCAGGTGCCGCTGCTTGATGCGCAGCGCCACCTTGTGCTTTGCCGCTGCCAGGGCTGAAGCATGGCACGCGTCATCGCGGTGGTGAACCAGAAGGGCGGTGTCGGCAAGACCACGACCAGCGTCAATCTCGCCGCGGCACTGGCGCGCGCTGGCCAGCGCACGCTGCTGGTCGACCTCGACCCGCAGGGCAACGCCACGATGGGCAGCGGCGTCGACAAGCGTGTCGCGGCCCGCACCGTTTATCACGTGCTGCTCGGCCTGGGCGAGATCGCCAATATTCGCACGCGCGCGGAGCGCGGCGGCTACGACCTCGTGCCCGCCAATCGCGAGCTTGCGGGCGCCGAAATCGAGCTGGTGGATCTGCAGAATCGCGAAGGACGCCTGAAGTCGGCGCTCGGCGCCATCGAGAACGAATACGACTTCGTGTTCATCGATTGCCCGCCGTCCCTTTCGCTGCTGACGGTGAATGGCCTGGTGGCCGCGCAGTCGGTGCTGATCCCGATGCAATGCGAGTACTACGCGCTGGAAGGCCTGTCGGACCTCGTGGGCACCGTCAAGCGGGTACGCGCGAATCTCAATCCGAAACTCGAGATCACCGGATTGCTGCGCACCATGTACGACGCGCGCAATACGCTCGCGCAGCAGGTGTCCGACCAGCTCGAAGCGCATTTCGGCGAAAAGGTCTACCGCAGTATCGTGCCGCGAAATGTCCGCCTTGCGGAGGCGCCGAGTTACGGCACGCCGGCAGTTTTATGGGACCCGGAGTCGAAAGGCGCCCAAGCCTACCTCGCGCTGGCCGAAGAAGTGCTGGAGCGGGAACGCGCCGGTCTGACGGCGCCCGTATGAATGATTCGAGGCACAAGCCATGAGCAAGCCAAAGGGGTTGGGACGCGGTCTGGAAGCGCTGCTCGGCGCCGGCGAAGCGCCGCGCGATGCACTGACCACTTTGCCTGTGGGGCGCATCCGGCCTGGCAAGTACCAACCGCGCACCCGCATGGGCCAGGAGGCGCTGGCCGAACTTGCCGCGTCCATTAAGTCGCAGGGGCTGATGCAGCCGGTCCTCGTGCGCCCCGTGGATCGCGATCGTTATGAACTGATCGCGGGCGAACGGCGCTGGCGCGCCGCGCAGATGGCCGGGTTGCAGGAAATCCCCGCGCTGGTCAGGGAGGTTGCCGACGAATCGGCGTTGGCGATGTCGTTGATCGAAAACATCCAACGCGAGGATCTCAATCCCTTGGAAGAGGCGGCCGGGCTGCAAAGGCTGGTGGACGAGTTTCGCATGACGCACGAGCAGGCGGCCGACGCCGTCGGGCGTTCCCGCAGTGCCACCACCAACCTGCTGCGGCTGTTGCGCCTGGCGAAGCCGGTGCAGGCCATGATGATGGAAGGCGTACTGGAGATGGGCCATGCGCGGTGCGTGCTCGCGCTCGAGGGCGCGCGCCAGATTGAGGCGGCCAACCGGATTGCAGCGCGCCGCTTGTCGGTGCGCGAGGCCGAGGCACTGGTGGGCAGGATGTTGCGCACCCAAGGCACAGGTCGAACCGCGAAGACCGATCGCGACCTGGACCGGCTGGAGGAAGAGGTTTCCGGGAGGTTAGGCACCACAGTCGAAATCCGTGCGGGTCGTAAAGGCGGAGGCAAAGTGATCGTGCATTACTCGAACCTCGAGCACCTCGACCAGCTTCTCAAAAAGCTCCGTTGAGAGGGACCACGAGAAGATGTTGCAGCGCAATGCGTTGACCATTCTTAGTGCAACCCGTTAAAATTGCGCGGCTTTGCAGGGTGCCAAGAGCATGAGCGCCAGTCTGGGCGTCCTGCGCAAGCCGATCCACACTGTTCTGCGATGGCAATTGATCGCCACCGCCGCCATGACGCTCGCCGGGGGGATTCTGGCGGGAGTCAACGGCGCGGCTTCCGCGGCCTTGGGTGGCGCGGTCAGCTTGGGTGCCGGCTGGGTATCCGCGGTGGTGGCATCGAAGGGGAGAGCGCAGTCCGCAGGGGAAATTCTGGTCCGCGCGCTGATGGCCGAAGGCACCAAGATCGGCCTCATCGTGCTCCTGCTGTGGCTGGTGCTTGCGACGTATCACGAGATCGTCGCACCCGCGTTTATCGGATCGTTCATCGTGACGGTCCTAATTTTCGGTATGGCGTTTTTTGTACGCGAGTGTGAGTAAATGGCTTCCGGTAAAGATTTCAACGCCACGGACTACATCCAGCACCACCTGACGTTCCTCACCAAGCCGGTGGGCGAAGGCAGCTTCTGGGCGCTGAACGTCGACACTCTGGCGACGGCGCTATTCTTGGGCGTGCTGGGACTCGGCGTCATGTGGTGGATCGTGCGTGGCGCAACCGCCGGCGTGCCGAACCGGCGCCAGGCGTTCGTCGAACTCGCCTACGAGTTCATCGACGAGCAGGTAAAAGGCATTTTCCACCACGGTGACCGCAACAGCTTTGTGGCGCCCGCCGCACTCACGGTTTTCGTCTGGGTGCTGCTGATGAATTCGATGGATTTCCTGCCCATCGATATCGTCGCCGGCGCGCTCGAGATGCTGGGCTTTCATGCCTGGCGTCCAGTGCCCACGGCAGACGTCAACACGACCTTCGCCCTCGCGCTGTCGGTCTGGTTCCTGATGATCTGGTTCTCGATCGCCGCCAAAGGCCTGGGCGGCTGGATCCAGGAACTGTTCTGCGCGCCGTTCGGTTCAAACCCATTGCTATGGCCGGCAAACCTGCTGTTCAATTTCATCGAATACGTGTCCAAGCCGCTCTCGCACGCGCTGCGCTTGTTCGGCAACATGTATGCGGGCGAAATCATCTTCCTGCTGCTGTGGCTGCTTGCGGCGACCGGCATTTTCGGTACGCTAGCGGCTGCGGTGCTCGGCCTTGGCTGGGCGATCTTCCATATCCTGATCGTTGTCTTGCAGGCCTATATTTTCATGATGCTGACCGTCGTGTACATCGCGATGGCGCACGAACACCACTAATTCGAATTCGACTCTCGCCCAGGAAAGGAAAAACGATGGAAAAACTCCAAATGATGGCCATGATTCAGGCCTATACCGGTATCGGCATCGGCCTCATGATCGGCGTCGGCGCCGCGGGCGCCTGCATCGGCGTCGGCATCATGTGCAGTCGCTTCCTGGAAGCGGCCGCGCGCCAACCCGAGCTGACGAATTCGCTGCAGGCAAAGGTGTTCCTGCTGCTGGGCCTGATCGACGCCTCGTTCATCATCGGTGTCGGCCTGGCGATGATGTTCGCATTCGCCAACCCCCTGCTCGCGGTAATCCAGTAATCGATACCCCGTAGGGGGCCGCAATGAGCTTCAACCTCACGCTGATCGGGCAAGCCGCTGCCTTTGCGCTGTTCATCTGGTTTACCGTCAAGTTCATCTGGCCGCCGCTGCTGCGCGCCATCGAGGCGCGGCAGAAAACCATTGCCGATGGCCTGGCTGCCGCCGAGCAAGGCAAGAAATCGCTCGAGCAGTCCGCGAAACAGGCGAGCGAAGAGCTCGCCGGGGCACGCGGCCGCGCAGCCGACATCGTCACGCAAGCCGACCAGCGCGCTGCCCAGATGATCGAGCAGGCCAAATCCAGCGCCAAGGCGGAAGGCGAGCGCGAGAAGGCTGCCGCGAAGGCCGAAATCGAGCAGGAAGTGTCCCGTGCGCGCGAGAAGCTGCGCGACCAGGTCGCCGCGCTGGCGGTGGCCGGGGCCGAGAAGATACTGCGCCGCGAGGTCGACGCCAAAGCGCACGCCGAGCTGCTCGACGCGATCAAGAAGCAGCTCTAGGGATCATGGCGGAACCCAGCACCATCGCGCGACCCTACGCAGAGGCGGTGTTCATGCTCGCCGACGGCGCGGGCAAGCTCGCCGACTGGTCCGCAGCGATCGCGAATCTGTCGGCGGTGGCCGCCGATTCGCGCGTACGCGCGGTGATTGGCGACCCGCGCCTGTCCGCGGCCAAGGTCGCTGGCCTGCTCGTCTCGATCCTCGCGGGAAAGCTCCCGGCCGATGGCGAGAATTTCGTGCGCGTGCTTGCCGAGAACGGCCGCCTAAACGTAGTAACGGAGATCCGCGGGCACTTCGAGGCGCTGAAGAACGAGCGTGAAGCTACGGTGGAGGCCGAGATCTATACGGCGTTCGAGATGGACCAGGCCCAGGTCGCCGACCTGGTCTCGAGGCTGGAAAAGAAAACCGGGCGCAAGGTGAAAACCCGCGTCAGCGTCGACAAAACGCTGATCGGCGGAGTCAAGGTGGTGATCGGCGACAAGGTTATCGACGGTTCCGTGCGCGCCCAGCTGGGCGCGCTCGAGAACGCATTGAAAGCTTAAGGAGCAGTCATGCAACTTAGCCCGTCCGAAATTTCGGAACTGATCAAGAACCGGATCCAGAACCTGGACGCCGGCGCGCAGATGCGCACCCAGGGCACCGTGATCTCAGTGACCGACGGCATCTGCCGCATCCATGGACTTTCGGACGTAATGCAAGGCGAGATGCTGGAGTTCCCGAAAAACACCTTCGGCCTCGCGCTCAACCTGGAGCGCGATTCGGTCGGCTCGGTGATCCTGGGCGAATACGAGCACATCACCGAGGGCGATACGGTGAAGTGCACCGGCAAGATCCTCTCGGTGCCGGTGGGCCCCGAACTGCTCGGGCGCGTGGTGAATTCCCTGGGCGCGCCGATCGACGGCAAGGGCCCGATCAACGCCAAGCTGACCGACGTCATCGAAAAAGTCGCGCCGGGCGTGATCGCGCGGCAATCGGTGTCGCAGCCGGTGCAGACCGGCCTCAAGGCGATCGACGCCATGGTGCCGATCGGACGCGGCCAGCGCGAGCTGATCATCGGCGACCGCCAGACCGGCAAAACCGCGGTGGCGGTGGACACCATCATCAACCAGAAGGGCAAGGACCTGTTCTGCGTGTATGTCGCGATCGGGCAGAAGGCCTCGACCATCGCCAACGTCGTGCGCAAGCTCGAGGAGCACGGCGCGATGGAGTACACCATCGTGGTCGCCGCGTCGGCCTCCGAGTCGGCCGCGATGCAGTACATCGCGCCGTACTCCGGTTGCACCATGGGCGAGTACTTCCGCGACCGCGGCCAGGACGCGCTGATCATCTATGACGACCTGACCAAGCAGGCCTGGGCCTACCGCCAGGTGTCGCTGCTGCTGCGCCGGCCGCCGGGGCG
>JANMSV010000010.1:0-12549 GCA_031389685.1 Betaproteobacteria bacterium | reverse complement strand
GCGTCCGAGCAGAGCGGGCCGGGTCCGCCCGCGCCGGCCTGCGAGTGGCAGGCGAACGCCCTCATCCCCCTCACGCCCCCGGATCGGTGGTTAAGCCTCACCACCGAGTGAGCGCGCGCAATGGGACGGATCGATTTTCCTATCCCTCCTTCATCTCCTGTAATGCCTGGTTGTACTTGGCGGCAGCTTGGGTCCTGTTGCTTACACCGATCTTCCTGAAGATCCGCTGTACGTGGTTCTTTACGGTAAACGGGCTGATGTCAAGCACGGCCGCGATATCGATATTGGTTTTTCCTTGGCATACCCAACCGAGGATTTCCTGCTCGCGCGAGCTCAGTTCGAGCGCGTCGCGGCCGAGGACTTGCGATGATTTCACGTCTTCAAGCGGGAATGCAGCGACCTTGCGAAACGCGACATCTATTTGGGCGATCAGCGAATCAACCAATGACACAAAGCGGTCTGTCGAGCGCCCTTGGGTAAGGGAGCCGGAGTTCAGCGTGATATAAAGGCTCTCGTGGCCGCCGCGCTCGTCGCGAACGCCGTGCACCAGAAGCGATCGCATGCTACGAAGTGCGCTATGGACTGGGCACGCACAAGCCGCGTGCGGGAGGATCGTTTCGGCCGCCTCCAGCACAAGCGGCTGGCGCCCGGCGTCGATCCACTGAGCGTAGGCAGGCCTGAGGAAGTCTTCGATGCGGCAATGGGCGATTTGCTCGGTACGCACACCAGGCAGGCTGGATATCACGTCGAGTTTGAGATTCCACTTCGCAAAATCGCCCCAGGCGGAGATCAGGATCTGATGCGGAAGAAACTGCTGCAATTCTCCGTTCAGCCAGACGAAAAGCTGGTAGTGGCGCTTGATCAGCAATGATTCGGAGACGATGCGAAGGAATCTCGCAGCCTCCTCGTCAGTGAGCTGGAAACCTTTGGCGGCTGGCAGCCGCGTCGTTTCGGTGATGTTGTCGGTCGCCATGTCATCATTCCAAGCACGATACGTTCGCACCTGGCGCCTGCCCGCGACAACCGAGTTTGCAATTGTTGACTGGGGATTTTGCAAGGTCTTACAGAATGAGATTGCCGGCGGGCCGGATCTGGCCTGCTGCCTCGCCAAAGCCGATGCTGACACGCACGTCGGCCACGCAGCGACCCCTCTTTCACCTCGTCGCCATCCTCGATGCCCGACATCGTGTAGCGGGGCGCCCAATCCTGCGCCTTGACGCATCCGGCGTTGCCCGCCAGGCAATTCCACCTGCGAAATGCCCGCATGCACAACCCCTCGACGGTCCCGGATCGGTGGTTAAGCCCCACCCCCGACTGAGCGCGCGCAATGCAGGAGTGCGGCGGCGATGCGCGATGCAAGCATTCTTTCACCGCGGGCGCAGACACCGGTTGCATGCGGACAATCTGGCCGTCCGCCGCGGCGAGCGTCAGTCGCTTAACGCTTCGCGGACAGGATTCCGATCATTACACCGGCTGCCAGCGCGATACCGATCGTGGTCCACGGATTGGTGTGTACGTACTCGTTTGCGGCAGCGGCAGTTTCCCTGGTTTTGTCAATCACTGGCTTCGACGCATCTGCCAGTGCGGCCTTGGCGAGCGACAGTTTCTTCTCGAATTTCTCTCGCGCCGCCAACAAGCCCTCGCCCGACATCGTCGCCGCGGCCTTGAGCAGATCTTCGCTGTCGGTGATTATGGTTCTGAAATCGCCGACGACTCTGCCGCTGGCCCGATCGAACTCCTTCACCGCCTGATTCATCATCGCTGTCTCCTTGGAGTGCCGTTAAGTCGCACCCTGGGTACCGCACCAATACCATCTGCGAATGCCGACAGACGCGTGGTGTGAGGTATTCATGGGTGCGTTCTATGAGCATCATGCACTGCACGCGGGCGACGGTCCGCGTGCCAGCACACATACGGAGAACTATTTGCATCGGGCTGGTTGCGCCTTATGTAGGCTGACGCACGGAGCGCAATGGAGAACTACCGCATGATGCGGTCCCGTAGCGGGCGTCGTTGACGCCTGGGAGAATCGCCATGCTCTACACCATCGCCGTCGTGCTCATCCTTCTGTGGGCCCTGGGACTCGTCTCTTCGTACACCATAGGGGGATTCATCCACGTCCTACTGGTGATCGCGCTCGTGGTCATCCTGCTCAGGGTGATCAGCGGGCGAAATCCGGTCTGAGCGCCGGCTGCTAAGTTTGCAACTGCCCGCCAGGCGTCCAGGTTGGAGCGTCCCTGGTGGTCCTGTTCGAGCGGCGTAGCGGCCGGCCGGAATCGCTGATTGCGGCCGAAGTCCCGCCGGCCACCGCCGACAGTATCAGCGACAGCACGTAGTCGGTTCGGGTCAAATCCGCCCCGACAACAGCAGCACGATCAGCACCACTGCCAGCACGCCGATGACGCCGCTGGGCGCGTAACCCCAGCTCCTGCTGTGGGGCCAGCCGGGAATCACGCCCAGCAACGCCAGCACCAGCACGATCAATAGCACCATTCCCAATGTCATTGCGCGGCTCCTCGATTCGTCGTTCGACTTGCGGACACGGCGTGGCGTTGCGCTCAGCCGACCATTGTCGGAGCCATTGTTGGCTCGCCAGTCACGCTGCTCCGTGCGTTGTCGCATACACGCCGCAGCCTGGTTTCGACCTGGTGCTCCCGGCGATCGTCGAGCAGCCGTATCGTGGAATCTGATTGCATAACGCCGTCCATGCTTACGACCATTGCGGCGTCGTTGCCCGAAGATTGGTGGACGGCTATGTGGTACACGGTTTCCCGGTATCGGTAGCGCAAGCGGAATCCCTGCCTCCTGCAAAAAATAGGTCAGACTTCTTGTCTTGCCCCTTTCAGGAGTGCAGATGACTACCCAACAGCGCATGGCAGTGGTTACCGGGGCCGGATCGGGCCTCGGTCAGGCGATCGGGATAAAGCTTGCCGTGGACGGCTTTGCCGTGGCGACGATCGACCTCGACGAGGCCTCGGCGCGCGAGACCGCGCGCGAGATCGAGAAAGCGGGCGGGCGCGCCGCCGGCTACAAGGCGGACGTCAGCCGCTCGACCGAGCTCGACAAGGCGGTCACGGCCGCGATCGCCGAGCTCGGTCCGCTCGAGATCATGGTCAACAATGCCGGCATCCTGGACGGCTATTTCGACGTCGACGAAATGGACGAGGCGCTCTGGCGCAAGGTGATCGACATCGACCTGACGAGCGTCTTCCTGGGCTCCAAGCGCGCGCTCCGGGAGATGCTGCCGCGCAGGCATGGGCGCATCATCAACATGTCCTCGGTCGCCGGGCTGAACGGCACCGGCGGCGGCGCCGCCTACATCGCCGCCAAGCACGGCGTCATCGGGCTCACCCGCCAGATGGCGGTGCAGTACGGCGGGCGCGGCATCCACGCCAATTGCGTCTGCCCGGGCGCAATCCCGACCGGGCTGCGCGCGCACTCGCAGGCGATCCTCGGTCCGGGCGTGCCCGACATGAGCGGACGCGGCGTCGCGGTGAACGACGAGATGGTGCGCGCGCTGGTGCCGGTGGGCGTGCGCGGCACGCCCGAGGACGTCGCCGCCGCGGTGAGCTTTCTCGCCTCCGACGCTGCAAACTACATCAACGGGCACGCGCTCGTCGTGGACGGCGGCTGGCGGGCGAAGTAGGCGCGGCCGTTTCGCGCTACTTGCTCATCCGCCGGCGTACGTCCTTGGCCTTGAAGCGGTCCGCATTGAGCTTGAGGCCCAGGCCGGGACCGGGTGGCACGGTGATGCGGCCGCCCTGGATGGGAGGCAATGCAGTGACCAGCTCGCCGTACCAGCCATAGTAGAAGGCGCGCACGATTTCCTGGATGAAGCAATTGCGCGCGTTCATCGCAAGGTGCGTTGAGGCGGCAAGCACGACGGGTCCGGTACAGTCGTGAAAGGCCACGCTCGCGTGCCAGGCTTCCGCCATCGCGCCGATCTTGCGCGCTTCGGAGATGCCGCCGCACCAGGCAATATCCATGATCGCCATGCCGGCGCCGTGGCGCTGCAAGAGGTCCTTGAACTGCGCGCGCCCGCCCAGGGTTTCCCCGGTGGCGATCATCTGGTGCGTGCCGGACTGCAGTTCGCCCAGGCTTTCCAGCTGGTCCATGAATACCGGGTCCTCGATCCACAGCGGCGCGTAGGGCTCTAGTGCATGCACGATGCCCTTGGCAGCGGGCAGATTCCAAAGCGCATGCAATTCGCACATTACGTCCATCTTGTTGCCGACCGCCTTGCGGATCCTGTCGAAAGGCTCCAGCGCTTTTCTTAGATCAGCCGCCGAAATATAGGCGCCGTTGGACGCCTCGGCGGCGAAGTCGAAGGGCCAGATCTTCATCCCGGTGATGCCCATGCCGAGCAGGCTCTGGGCGAGTTCGTCGGCGTGATTCAGGAACGCGTCGAGGTCCTCATAGGGGCCTTCGGTTTGACCGAGCCCGAAGTTAGCGGTGCCCTGCACCGGCTTGTGCCGGACGTAGCGGTAGCCGGCGCAGGTGTTGTAGATGCGGATGTCGTCCCGCACCGCGCCGCCCAACAGCTGGTGGATAGGCTGCCCGCAGCCCTGGCCCCAGAGATCCCAGAGCGCGATATCGACGGCGGAGCGCGCACGCTGCTCGGCGCTCGAGCCGTTGAAGCCCACGTAGCCGATCAGCTGCGCGTGGTGCCGGTCGATAAGGAGCGGATTCTGGCCCAGCAGGTAGGCCGCAATGATGCTGTGGATGTGACCCTCGGCGGAGTCGGGGCCGTAAAAAGTTTCCCCAAGCCCGACCAGTCCCTGGTCGGTGTGCACCTGCACCCACAGCAGGTTCGGGAACTCGTCGATGCGCAGGGTTTCGATGCCGGTGATTTTCATGGCGACGTGTGCAGCGTCCCGCAGCAGGCGAGACTGCAGCGTGAAGACTATGGCGAATTGCCGTGCGCAGCAATATCACCGGGTTCGAGCGGTTAAACTTACGCGCCGCAGGTCCCTGCGGACCCTCGAACCTGAAGGAGAATCACGATGCCGGGCAAAGCAAAATACGTCTTCATCGCCAGCATGGACGTCGCAGCGGACAAGGAGGCCCTGTTCAACGAGGTCTACGACACCGAGCACGTACCGATGCTGCTCAAGGTGCCGGGTGTGGTGTCGGTGCGCCGCGCGGTGAGCGTGCCGCTCGTCATGTTCATCGGCGGCGAGAAGAAAACCATCGTCGCCGAGGGCGAGCCGCGCTATAGCGCGTTCTACGAGCTCGAGAACGCCGAGGTGCTCACCAGCGATGCCTGGGCCAAGGCGGTCGAGGCCGGCCGCTGGCCCTCGCAGGTTCGCCCCTACACGCGAAACCGCCGGCACGTGCTGCGCAAGCTGATCGCCGAATAACCCGGATAGTGCGTTGGGGGCCCCGCTTACGCCTTCACCGGCTGCCGCTTCTCACGCTGCCACTTGTCGAGCTTGGCGCGTGCGCCGTTAACGGTCGGGTTCATCTCCTCGGCGTGGTTGGGCATGCGTGCCGTTAGCTCGATGACGTAACCGTTGGGGTCGCGGAAGTAGATCGAGTGGATGAAGCCGTGGTCGGAGATGCCGCGCGTCTCAATGCCTCCCGCTTTGCCCTTCGCCATCATCGGCTCGAGCACCGAGCAGTCGACCTCGAGGGCGATGTGCAGGTCGTAATCGTGCTGGGCCTTGAATTCGAAACGCATGTCCGGGGCCTCGAAGAACGCGAGATACGACCCGTCGTCCAGCTCGTAAAAGGTGTGCAGCGTACCTGTCGCGCGCCCGCTCTTCGTCTCCGTGATCCAGAGCGTGCCGGCAAGCGGCAGCCCGAGGAAGTCCTCGTAAAACTTGCGCGTCTCCTCGGCGTCGCGGCACCGATAGGCGTTGTGGTGCAGTCCCTTGATCATGGCCGCGCCTCAGACCGCCACGAAGGGCATGTCCTTGAGCGAGCCGGCAAAGCCGTAGAACACCTCATGCACCTTGGGCCAGCTCTTGAGCGCCTTCATGTTGCCCAGCCAGCGAGCGACGTTCGGATAGGCGGTGAAGTCGCAGCGGATCAGCTCGCCACAGCCCGCCATTTCCGCGCCGAGATAGTCCGCGATGGTGATTCTGTCCCCGCAGAGGTACGCCTTCTTCGGGCCGATCAGATGCACGTCTAGAATCTTGAGCCAGCCTTGGGTTTTCTCCTTTCCCCAGGCGACAGTCGCCGCCTGTGCCTCGTCGCTGCGCCGCTTGTGGGTCGGAAAGGTTTGCGGGTAGGCGAGGCCGTAGCCCATGTCCCGGTAGATGTTGCTGTTGAACCAGTCCATCATCTCGTTGACCCGTGCCCGTGCGCGCAATTCCTTCGGGTAGGATGCCGAGCCCTTCTTGTCCGCGAGATATTTGAGGATCGCCGAGCTCTCGGTCAGGCGGAAATCGCCATCTTCCAGCACCGGGACCAGGGCATTCGGATTGATCTTGGCGTAGGCCGGCTTCAAATGCTCGCCGGTGAAGATGTCGACGACCTGGAACTCGATCTCCGGCGCCTCCTCGGCGGCATACAGCATGATGATGCGGCTGGTCGTAGAGGCCGGGTGGTAGTAGACCTTCATGGCTGTCCTCCTCGTGGTTGCTCGGGCGCGCCCGGGACCTTGGCGGACGCTCAGCGTACACCTGTCGACGGCGCGCCGTCACGAATGCGGGACGTGCCTCGACCCAATCGGCTAGCATGCGCGGGAATTCTTTGGAGGACATCCGTATGACTACAGTGGCATTCGTAGGGCTCGGCGCGATGGGCAGCCGTATCGCGGCGAACCTGCTGCAGGCCGGATTCACGCTCAAGGTGTACAACCGCGATCGCGCCAAGACGGCCTCGCTCGCTGCGAAGGGCGCGGCGGTTGCCGACTCGCCGGCGGCGGCGGCGCAGGGCGCCGCGTTCGTGGTCTCGATCGTCGCGGACGACGCCGCCTCGCGCGCGGTGATGCTGGGCGAGAAGGGTGTGCTCGCCGGCGCGGCCAAGGGCACGGTGGTCATCGATTCCAGCACCAATTCACCCGCGCTGGCGCGCGAACTGGGCGCGGCGGCGGCGGCGAAGCAGATCGCGTACCTGGACGCGCCCGTCTCGGGCAGTCTCGCGCAGGCGCAGGGCAAGGAGCTGGTGTTCCTGGTCGGCGGCGATCGGGCGGCCTTCGACCAGGCGCAGCCGCTGTTTGCGGCGATGGGGCGCCTCGCGCGCCGCATCGGCGGCCCGGGCCACGGCGCCACGCTGAAACTGATCAACAACATGCTCTCGGCGACGCTCACCGCGGCGCTGGCCGAGGCCGCGATCGCGGCAGAGGCAGCCGGCCTGGATCGCGACGTGACGGTGGAAATCCTCGGCGAGGGCGCGGCGGGCTGCCGGCTCACCAAGACCAAGCTGCCGAAAATGTTGAAGCGCGATTTCGCGCCGCAGTTCCAGATCGCGCTGATGGACAAGGACGTGCGCTACTTCCTCGACATGGCGCAGGCGCTGGATCGCCCGACGCCGGTCGCCGCGCTGGTGCGCAGCCAGTACCAGGCCGCGCGGCGCAATGCGCTCGGCAAGCTGGACACCGCGGCGGTGTTCCTGCAGGCCACGGGCGAGTCGCCCAAGGGCTGATTAATTGATGGTGGCGCCGGTCTCGCGTACCACCCGGCCCCACTTCTCGTACTCAGCGCGCATGAACGCGCCGAGCTCCTGCGGCCCCAGCAGACTGGGTGCGATACCGGCGGCGCGCAGGCTTTTCAGCAATTCCGGATCCTGGAGCGCCTTGCCGATCTCGGTGTGCAGGCGCTGCACGATGTCGGCAGGCGTGGCCGCGGGCGCGACGAGGGCGAGCCAGAGCGCCTCATCGTAGCCCGGCACGCCGGCTTCGGCGACGCTCGGCACCTCGGGCAGTTCGGGCCAACGCGTCGCTGTCGTGACGGCGAGCGCGCGCAGGCGCCCGGCGCGTACGTGGCCCAGCACGTTCGGAACGCCCGCAAACGACACATTCACCTGACCGGAGATGAGATCCTGCATTGCCGGTCCGCTCCCCTTGTAAGGCACGTGGCTCAGGTCGATGCCGGCCATGGAGGCGAACAGGGCCGTCACCAGATGCTGGGCGCTGCCGTTGCCGGAGCTTGCGTAGTCGATCTTGCCGGGTTGCGCCTTCGCGGCAGCGATCAACTCGTGCACCGAATTGACCGGGAACTGCGAGTTGACCACCAGTACGTACGGACCCGACGCCACCCGTGCCACCGGCGCGAAATCCTTCAACGCGTCGTACGGCAGGGCCTTGTACAACCACGGGCTGATGACGTGGGGCGTGGCGGTGAACAGCAGTGTGTGCCCGTCCGGCTCGGCCTTGGCCACGTGATCCGTGCCGATCGATCCGCCCGCCCCCGGGCGGTTTTCGACGAAAAACTGGCGGCCGAACTGCGCCGACAGGCGCGGCGCGAGGATACGCGCCGGCACGTCCGCGAATCCGCCGGGCGACAGCGGCACCACGATGCGCACCGGTTTGGCGGGCCAGGATTGGGAGGCGGCCTGGCTCGAGAACAGGAGCGCGGCCAGCAGAACTGCGAGGAGGCGTGTCATCCGCGGTACACCGGGTCGGGTTGAGTGAAGAACGCGTGCAGCAAATGGTACACCGTGAGGTAATTTTTCTGCTGGAAGCTGGCATGCGAGATCCCGGCCATCACCGTGAACTGCTTGTCGGCGTTGGGCAGGCGCTTGAAGAACTCGATCAGGTCCTCGATCCCGGCGATGCCGTCGTATTGGCCGCGCAGGATCAGCGTTGGCATCGACAGCTTCGCCGGATCCACCAGCGGCAGCTTCGAGCACATGTCCACGTAGGTGCCGGTGGGCACCGAATCGTCGAGCGCGAGGATGGCGTCGGCGAAGGCCTCCACCGTGGCCTCGTCCGCGGTGCCGGGATGGTCGCGCGCGAAGATGCTGCGCACGAACGCGCGGTCGATCGGCCGGCGGTTCCTGGATTGGAATTCGGGCAGTTTCTTTTTGCGCTCGGCGAGGGTGGGACTGCCCTCTCCGGTCCATACGAAGGCGTCGAGCGCGAGGCGCGCCACGCGTGCGGGATGGCGCTCGGCGAACAGCGCTGCCTTGAGCGCGCCGGAACTGATGCCGTAGAGCACAAGACGCTTGGCGCCGCTGGCGCGCAGGATGTATTCGCTGCCCGCGGCAAGATCGTCGGCACCGTTGGCGATGTCGAAGTTGATGGGGCGCGACTTGTCCGAGCGCCCGTAACCCTCGTTGTCCATGCACCAGGTGTCGAAGCTGCGGGCGGCGAACCACTCCATTACCGAAGAGTCGGGCCGTCCCGGGACCTGCAGGTCGAAGGTCGGCTGCGAGGCCATCGAGGAGCCGTGCACGAACAGGATCGTGCCGCGCGGCGCGCTCCCGCTCGCGGGAGGTTTGCGCCACAGGAACAGCTTGACGTTCCCCTTGTTCGTCCAGTGATCGGTGCCTTGCATGGGGCGACAGTCTAGCGTCCCCGCGGCGCAGCAAACAGAACCTTTCTGTGTAGAATCCATCGGTACCCTGAGGAGGGCGCCATGTCGGAGAATCTTTCCGGCCTCGACACGTTTCCCAAGCTGCTGCTGCACCACGCGCGCGTGCGCGGCGCGCGGCCCGCGATCCGCGAGAAGCACCTGGGCATCTGGCAGACCTGGACCTGGAAACAGTTCGCCGACGAAGTGCGCGCGCTGGCCTGCGGCCTCGCGGCGCAGGGCTTCAAGCGCGGCGAGCACCTCGCGCTGGTGGGGGACAACCGGCCGCGCCTCTATGCGGCGATGTGCGCCGCGCAGTGCCTGGGCGGCATACCGGTGCCGCTGTACCAGGATGCCGCCGCAGCGGAAATGGCGTTCCCGATCCAGAACGCCGGGATCGCCTACGCGGTCGCGGAAGACCAGGAGCAGGTGGACAAGCTGCTCGAAATCCTGCCGCAGTGCCCGATGCTCAAGCACATCTATTACGACGAAGCGCGGGGCATGCGGCACTACGTCCAGGCGGGGCTCATGGCGTACGAGCGGCTGCTTGGAATCGGGCGCGAGGCCTATCGGCGCGACGCTGCGTTCCTCGAGACCGAGATCGCCACGGGCTGCGGCGAGGACACGGCGGTCATGCTGTTCACCTCGGGCACGACCGCGACGCCGAAGGGCGTCGTTCTTGCCTATCGGGCGCTGATCGAAGCGGGGCGCGCCGGGGTCGAGCTGGAGAAGCTCGACGATCGCGACGTGATTCTCGCCTACCTTCCCCCGGCATGGGTCGGTCAGTTCGTGTTCGCGGTCGCGCAGCCCTTCGTCTCCGGCTACTGCATCTGCTGCCCGGAATCGGCGCAGACGCTGATGACCGACATGCGCGAAATAGGGCCGACCTACTACTTTGCTCCGCCGCGCGTGCTCGAGGCCCTGCTCACCCAGGTGTCGATCCGCATGGAGGACGCGGGCAGCGTCAAGCGCTGGCTGTACAGGATCTTCATGGGCATCGCGCGGCGCGTGGGCGGCGCGCTGCTCGACGGCAGGCCGGCGAGCCTCGCCGACCGGCTGCTGTATCGCCTCGGCGATCTGCTGGTGTACGGACCGTTGAGGAACGTGCTCGGCATGAGCCGCGTGAGGATCGCCTACACCGCGGGCGAGGCGATCGGCCCCGACCTGTTCAAGTTCTACCGTTCGATCGGCGTCAACCTGAAGCAGCTCTACGGCTCGACCGAAACGAGCGTGTTCGTGTGCATCCAGCCCGACGGCCAGGTCAAGGCCGACACCGTGGGACCCGCGGTGGCGGGCGTGGAGCTCAAATTCACGCCGGAACGCGAACTGCTGATCCGCTCGCCCGGCTTGTTCAAGGAGTACTACAGGAACCCGCAGGCGACCCTGGAGGCGAAGGACCGCGAGGGCTGGTTTCACACCGGTGACGCGGGCTACTTCGACCCGGACGGCCACCTCAAGATCATCGACCGCGTGAAGGATGTGGGCAAGCTCGCCGACGGCACCCTGTTCGCGCCCAAGTACCTCGAGAACAAGCTCAAGTTCTTCCCCCATATCAAGGAAGCGGTGGCTTTCGGCGATGGCCGCGACGGCGTATGCGTGTTCATCAACTTCGACTTCGAGGCGGTGGCCAACTGGGCCGAGAAGCGCAACATGCCCTACACCGGCTACACCGACCTCGCTTCGCGCGAGGAGGTGCTCGCGCTGGTGCGCGAGTGCATCGAGCGGGTGAACGCCGACCTTGCGCTGGAGCCCGAAATCGCCAACTCGCAGATCCGGCGCTTCCTCATCCTGCACAAGGAGCTCGACGCGGATGACGGCGAGCTCACGCGCACGCGCAAGGTGCGCCGCGGGTTCATCGCCGAGCGCTACCGTGCGTTGGTGGACGCGCTCTACGGCGGCAAGGACAGCGTGCACGTCGAGGTGCAGGTCAAGTACGAGGACGGTCGCACCGGTATGGTTGCGGCGGATCTCGCCATCCGCGACGCGAAGACCTTCTCGCCCGCGGCGGCGAAGCGGGCGGCATGAACCGGGCGCAACAGATCGGGGAGGTGGTCCTCTCCGTGCAGGGCGTGTCGCTTGCCTTCGGCGGCGTGAAGGCGCTGCAGGAGGTGAGCTTCGACGTGCGCGAGCACGAAGTCCGCGCCATCATCGGCCCCAACGGCGCCGGCAAGAGCTCGATGCTCAACGTGATCAACGGCGTGTACCACCCGCAGCAAGGCACCATCCGGCTGCGCGGCAACGGCGCGTGGCGCGAGTTTCACGACATGGACCCGCACGAAGCGGCGTCGATGGGCATTGCGCGCACCTTCCAGAACATCGCGCTGTTCAAGGGCATGACGGTGCTGGACAACGTGCTCACCGGGCGCAATCTGAAGATGCGCTGCTCGTTTCTCGAGCAGGCGATCTGGCTGGGCCGCGCGCGGCGCGAGGAGCTCGAGCACCGGCGCGCGGTGGAGGAGATCATCGACTTCCTCGAGATCCAGCACATCCGCAAGACGCCGGTGGGAAAGCTGCCCTATGGGCTGCAGAAGCGCGTGGAGCTGGCGCGCGCGCTCGCCGCCGAGCCGGCGCTGCTGCTGCTCGATGAGCCGATGTCGGGCATGAACCTGGAGGAGAAGCAGGACATGTGCCGCTTCGTGCTCGATGTCAACGATCACTACGGCACCACCGTCGTGCTGATCGAGCACGACATGGGCGTGGTGATGGACATCTCCGATCGCGTGGTGGTGCTCGATTACGGGCGCAAGATCGCCGACGGCACGCCCGACGAAGTGCGCGCCAACCAGGCCGTGATCGACGCCTACCTGGGAGTGGCGCACTGATGAACGTCGCGTTCTTCTTCGAGGTGCTGATCGGCGGGCTGCTCGCCGGCGTCATGTACTCGCTGGTGGCCCTGGGCTTCGTGCTGATCTACAAGGCTTCCGGCGTGTTCAATTTCGCGCAGGGGGCAATGGTGTTTTTCGCCGCGCTCACATTTGTCTCGCTGGTGGAGCGCGGTTTCAGTTTCTGGATCGCTTTCCTGATCACCTTCGCCGCCATGGTCGTGATCGCCATCGCCACCGAGCGGGTGGTGTTGCGGCCGCTGGTGAAC
>JANMSV010000233.1:0-7114 GCA_031389685.1 Betaproteobacteria bacterium | reverse complement strand
GGACCGAGGCCACGGTGCGCGAGGACTTGTCCTGGTCGTCGCGGTTGCCGTAGTGGTGCAGTGCAACGAGATCCTCGATGCGCTGCTTCATGGATTCGGGCAGGCCGTCGTAGGCCGCGGAACACCAGCACCTGGGCGGCGAAGAACGCGTCCCAGATTTCCTGGAACGGGGCATCGAAATCGCCCGCCTCAGCGCCAAAGCCCGCGCCGAGCCGCTTCAGCTGCATCCGTTCACCGCCCGCTTTGGGCTCAGGGCTTCAGCCTGGGAATCTCGATCCATTTTTTCTGCTTCCAGCTTTTCAGTCCGAGTTCGGCCAGCTGCACGCCCTTCGCGCCTTCGAGCAAACCCCAGCGGAACGGCCCCTCGCCCGCGACATGGCGCAGGAACATCTCCCACTGCACCTTGAACGCGTTGTCGTAGTTCCCGTCCGGCACTTCCTTCCAGCCTGCGTAGAAGTCGATCGGCTGCGCGATGTCCGGGTTCCACACCGGCGCGGGCGTGGCGTCGCGGGACTGCACCAGGCAGCGCCGCAGCCCTGCCACCGCACTTCCGTGGGTGCCGTCCACCTGCAGGGTGAGCAGGTCGTCGCGCCGCACGCGTACCGCCCACGAGGAATTGAAATGCGCGATCACGCCGCCAGCGAGCCGGAACGTGGCGTAGGCCGCGTCATCCGCCGTAGCCTTGTACTTCTTCCCATCTTCGTCCCAGCGGAATGGGATATGCGTCGCACCGAGGCAGCTCACCGCCTGTACTGCGCCGAACAGGTTATCCAGCACGTAGCGCCAGTGGCACAGCATGTCGAGGATGATGCCGCCGCCGTCCTGCCTGCGGTAGTTCCACGACGGCCGCTGCGCGGGCTGGCGGTCGCCCTCGAACACCCAGTAGCCGAACTCGCCGCGCACCGAGAGGATTTTCCCGAAAAAGCCTTCGTCGCGCAGCCGCGCGAGCTTGAGCAGGCCCGGCAGCCAGAGCTTGTCCTGCACCACGCCGTGCTTCACCTTCGCTTTTTTCGCCGCCTTGTACAGGTCGCTGGCCTCGGCCAGGGTGGTGGCGACGGGCTTTTCGCAATACACGTGCTTGCCCGCCTTGATCGCCTGCTGGAGAAGTTTCGGCCGCCACTGCGTGGACGCCGCGTCGAAGAACACCGTGTCACCTTTCGAGGCGAGCGCCGCCTCCAGGTCCGTGGTCCAGCGCGCGACGCCGTGCTTGCGCGCCAGCGCTTCGATCTTTGCCGCATTGCGGCCGACGAGGACCGGATCGGGCATCAGGCGAGCGCCGTCCTTCAGCGCCACGCCGCCTTGCTTGCGGATCTCCAGGATCGAGCGGATGAGGTGCTGGTTCATGCCCATGCGCCCGGTGACGCCGTGCATGATGATGCCGATGCGTCTTGTATTCACGCGGATTCCTTCTGCAGTTTCATTTCGCGCATGCTGTTCCAGCCGGGCATCGCCTGGCTGGCGTAGCCCGCGCAATCGAGCGAGCCGATCTGCAGCATGCCATCGGTGATCTTCAAGCGCACCGCGCCGTGGCTCCTCTCGTACAGGTCGGGGTGAGCAGCGAGGAAGGCGTCCTGCTCGGGCTGCGGCAGGCCCGCCATGCCGTTCACGTAATGATGACCGTTGCGCTCCAGGTGCGTGAGCCCCAGCAACGACACCAGCGCCGTGTCCTGTTGCAGCGCCAGTCCCGCCTGGACGGTGAGGTCCTCGCCCGACATGAAGTAGCCCTCGCCCCAGGCGGCGCAGCGCGCGCGGTTGATGAGTGACTTGTACAGGCCCTTGCAGGTCTTGGAGGACACGCCACGATAGCCCAGCGCCCTGGCACGGGGGAAAGCGTCCAGCGAGTCGTCGGACTCATCGATGATCACCGGCTTGTCGATGCCCTCCACCTTTCGCTCGAGCGCGCGCTGCCGCTTCACCGGCTGCTCGATGAACAGGACCGAGTCCACCAGACGGCGCAGCCGCGGCTCGGCCTTCATCCGCGCCCACAGCGCGGCGAGGCCCTGCATGTCCTCGTACTGCTCGTTGCCGTCGAGCGACGCGTGGTAGGGGCCTTCGATGCGATCGAGCACCGAGGCGATGGCGGAGAGCCGCTCCACGTCGGCGTGCGCATCGCCCGCCACCTTCAGCTTGAAGTAGCGGTGGCCGTAGCGCGCCACCACTTCCTCCAGCGTCTCGGGCAGGCCGTCATTCACGCGGGTTTTCTGGTCCGCGGCCGTGATCGGGTCCACCAGCCCCACCGTGTGGCGCGCGGCGATGGCTACGCGCGGCTTGAGCGTGGCGAAGAAGGCGCCGAGGTCCATGCCCTCGAAGCTGCCGGCGCCGACCAGGTTCGTCCGCACCGCGCGATGGAAAGACACGCCGAGCACGCGGCACAGGGCATCGAGCAGCGCGCGGTCGAGGAGCGCCGGGCCGTAGTTCTCGACCAGGCCCCGCGACGGCGAAGAATGGGCGCAGGCAGTGCGCGCCTCGTGGGCCAGGTACTGCTCGCGCGCCCTGCCGAGCGAGGCGCGCAGCTGGTCGACGTTGTCCTCGTTCGAGAGCGCGGGGTCCTTGTCGAACCACTTGGGCGCCAGCAGCTCGGCGGCCGCGCCCTCGGCCTCGCGCCCGTCCTCCAGGCGGATGCGCGCGCGCACGAAGGCCTGCGGCGCCTCGGTGAGGGTCACCACGCCGAAACGGAACGGCATGCGCAGCTTCACGTCCCGTTCCAGCAGGTCGATGGCCGTGACGCGGAACCGCAGCGCGCCCATCTCTAGCGCGCCCCCGGCGCTGCGTCCAGGCGCGAGCGCTGGCGGCCTGCCGCGTCGAAGTTCGAAGGGTCGAGCCAGCGCCCGTAGGCCGCGCGCAGCTGTGGCCAGTCCGCGTCGATCATGGCGAACCAGGCGGTGTCGCGGTTCGCGCCCTTCGCCCACATGTGCTGGCGGAACACGCCCTCGCAGGTGAAGCCGAAGCGCAGCGCGGCCTTCTTCGAGGGCTCATTCCGGTCGTTGCATTTCCACTCGAAGCGGCGGTAGCCCAGATCCTCGAACACGTAGCGCGCGGCGAGGTACAGTGCCTCGGTGGCGACGCGCGTGCGCGCGATCGCCGGCCCCCACAGGATGTTGCCGATCTCGATCACGCCATGCTCGGGCACGATGCGCATGAAGGTCTGGCGGCCGCCGGCAATGCCGCTCGCCTGGTCCGCGACGGCGTAAAACAGCGGATCCTCCGAAACCGCTTTCAGCCCGATCCACGCATGCAGATCTGCCCGGTTCCTCGGCGGAACGTCGAACAGGTAGTCGAAGCTCTTCGCGTCGGCGGACGCGGCAAGCAAGCCGTCCAGGTGCACCGGTGCCAGCGGCTCGAGCCGCGCGTAGCGGCCCTCGAGCACCACGCGCGCCGGGCGCGGGCAGGGAAGTTTCGGCGTCATTGCAGCGCCTCGAGGATACCGCGCACGTAGCCGATGGCGCGCGCCGCCGCGCCGGGCCCGTCGGGCACGTAGTCGAAAGGCTCGACCGCGATGTCGCCGGCATAGCCGTGGCGCGTCAGCGCCGCGAACAGCGGCGCGAATTTCTGCTCGCCCTGGCCCGGGCCGCGCCGGTTGCGGTCGTTCACCTGCACGTGCGCGATCATGCCCCTGGGCAGCCACTTGTCCACCAGCGCCGGCAGCGTCTCGCTCTCCATGCGCCCGGCGGCGCTGCAGTCGAGCATGCTGCGCACGGCGCGGCTGCCGACCGCCTCGACCAGCGTGGCCGCCTCCTGCAGGCTGTTGATGAGCGGCGTCTGCTCGGAGGACAGCGGTTCGATGCAGTAGAGCACGCCCGCCTTTTCCGCGCGCCCGGCCACCGCGGCGAAGCATTCCTGGGCACGCCCCAGGGCGGCGGCGCGCGTGTCGCCGGGGTCGATGCGCCGCTGGTGCGGCGAGCCGTGCACCAGGTAACGCCCGCCCAGCTCGGCGCACTGCTCGATGAGCGCGTACATCACGTCGAGGGTCTTCCTGCGCACGGCGTCGTCGCGGGTCGAGATGGAGAGCCCGGCGGGCTTCACCAGCAGCCAGTGCAGGCCGGTGACCGCGATGCCCGCATCCTGCGCGGCGGCGCGCGCCGCCGCAAGCTGCGCGCTGCCCAGCCGGTGCGGCTCCTCCGACAGGGTGTAGGGCGCGATCTCCAGGCCGTCGTAGCCGAGCTTGGCCGCGTACTCGCATTGCTGCGGGAACGGCATCGGCGCGATCACCTCGTTGCACAGCGCGATTCGCAAGGCGCTATTTCCTCCGCTTGGCCAAGACCGGCGCTCCGCCAAGCACTGGCCCGTGAGCACCGATTCTCTCGCACGAACGCCTTGTCCGCGAGCCCGGTTATCTCTAATCTTGACTCTGGGCGGAAGGTCGGCTGACAATCCGGCGCAAGAAGAATCGGCGCCCGCGTGGCGCTACGGGACGAATCCTTTGGAGGAGGAGCGATCGAACCGATTGCTGCAGGGGCGTTGTTGCGCGTGGACGGCGTGGGCGTGCGCTTTGGCGGCATCGTCGCGCTGGATGGCGTCTCCTTCGACGTCGAGGCCGGACGCATCGTCGGCCTGATCGGGCCCAACGGCGCCGGCAAGACCACGCTGTTCAACTGCCTGTCGCGCCTCTACGAGTGTGGCAGCGGCGACATCCTGTTCAACGGCGCATCGCTCCTGCGGGTCCCCAGGCACGGCATCGCCGCGCTCGGCATCGGGCGCACCTTCCAGAACCTCGCCCTGTTCAAGACCATGACGGTGCTGGACAACATCATGGTCGGGCGCCATTGCCGCACGCACAGCGGCTTCTTCCTCAATTCCTTGCGCCTGCCGGCGGTGGAGCACGAGGAGCGCGCCACACTGGGAAAAGCGCAGTCGCTGGTGCGCTTCCTCGGCCTGGAGGCGGTGGCGGGCGCGCGCGTCGCCGACCTGCCCTTCGGCACGCAAAAACGCGTGGAGCTGGCGCGCGCCCTGGCCTGCGAGCCCAAGCTGCTGCTGCTCGATGAGCCGGCGAGCGGCCTCAATCACGAGGAAGTCGGGGCGCTCGGCGCCCTGATCAAGGAGATTCGCGACCGGCTCAGGCTCACGGTGCTGCTGGTCGAGCACCACATGAGCCTGGTGATGAACATTTCCGACCGGGTGGTGGCGCTCAATTTCGGCAGGAAGATCGCCGAAGGCACGCCCGCGCAGGTGCAGGCGCATCCCGAAGTGATCCAGGCTACTTGGGGAGCGTGTGACGGGCACGCTGCTGGAAGTTTCCAACCTGCACGCGGCCTACGGCCTGACCCGCGTGCTGCACGGCATCAGCTTCGCCATGCAGGACGGCACGATCACCACGCTACTCGGCGCCAACGGCGCGGGCAAGACCACCACGCTGCGCGCGCTGTGCGGGATGGTGAAGACGCAGGGCGAAGTGCGCTTCGCCGGCAGCCGCATCGACGGAAAGGCGACCGAAGACGTGGTGCGCCTGGGCATCGCGCACGTGCCCGACGGCCGCGGCACCTTCGTCAACCTCACGACGGAGGAGAACCTGCGGCTGGGCGCCTACGTGCGCAAGGACCGTGAGAACGTCGAGGCGGACCTGGAGCGCGTGTTCAGCTATTTCCCGCGCCTCAAGGAACGCCGCGCGCAGCAGGCGGGCACGCTCTCCGGCGGCGAGCAGCAGATGCTGGCCGTGTCGCGCGGCCTGATGCTGCGGCCCAAGCTGATGCTGTTGGACGAACCCTCGTTCGGCCTCGCCCCGCTCATCGTGCGCGAGCTGTTCGAAATCCTGCGCACGGTGAATGCGAAGGAGAAGGTCAGCATGCTGGTGGTGGAGCAGAACGCGGCGATGGCGCTGGACCTCGCCGACCACGCCTACCTGATCGAGACCGGGCGCGTGGTGCTCTCCGGGACCGCCGACGAGATCAGGCGCAACGACGCCGTGCGGCGCTCGTACCTGGGATACTGAGGACACGATCCGATGGACGCATTCCTGCATCAGGTGCTCGCGGGCCTCGCCACCGGCGGCATTTACGCCAGCCTCGCGCTCGCGCTGGTGATGATCTACCAGGCCACGCACCTGGTGAACTTCGCGCAGGGCGAGATGGCGATGTTCGCCACCTACATCGCGTGGAGCCTGATCAATGCGGGCATGCCCTACTGGCCGGCGTTCTTGCTCACGGTGATCTTTGCCTTTGTTCTCGGCGTGGTGATCGAGCGCGTGATCATCCGCCCCGTGGAGAACGCGCCGGTGCTGGCGGTGGTCGTAGTCTTCATCGCGCTGCTCGTGATCCTGAACAGCGTCACCGGCTGGATTTACACCTACACCATCAAGCCCTTCCCCAGCCCCTTCCCGGCGGAACCGGTCTTCGGCAAGTACATGTCCGCGCATGAAGCGGGCGCCATCGGCGTGACGCTGGTGGTGCTACTGCTGATCTATGCGTTCTTCCGCTTCACGCCGCTCGGCCTCGCCATGCGCGCGGCGGCCCAGAACCCCGACTCCGCGCGCCTGGTGGGGATTCGCGTGGGCTGGATGCTGGCGCTCGGCTGGGGCCTCGCCGCCGCCATCGGCGGCGTCGCCGGCATGATGGTGGCGCCCATCGTGTACCTCGACCCGAACATGATGGGCGGGGTCCTGCTCTACGCCTTTGCCGCGGCTCTGGTCGGCGGCATCGATAATCCAGCTGGCGCAGTATTCGGTGGATTTCTCGTCGGCGTGCTGGAGAACGTGCTCGGCGCCTTCGTCATCGGCAACGAACTCAAGCTCGCGGTGGCGCTGGTGCTGATCATCGGCGTGCTGACGGTGAAGCCCTCCGGCTTCTTCGGCAAGGTGTTCGTGACACGCGTATGACCCGGCGCCAGCTGATTCCGATCGCCGTACTCCTGCTCGCGGCTTGCGCGCTGCCGCTGGTGGTCAGCGACTACCGGGTGTTCCAGTTCAACCTGGTGCTGGTGTACGCCATTGCGCTGCTGGGCCTGAACCTGCTTACCGGCTACAACGGCCAGATCTCGCTCGGCCACGGCGCCTTCTACGCCATCGGCGCCTACTGCGCGGCGATCCTGATGGACAAGTACGGCTGGCCCTACTGGGCGACGCTGCCGGTGGCGGGCGCGGTGTGCCTGGTGGCGGGGTTCCTCTTCGGTCTGCCGGCATTGC
>JANMSV010000203.1:0-4132 GCA_031389685.1 Betaproteobacteria bacterium | reverse complement strand
CGCGCGCCAGAGGTCGGAGATGCGTTTCTTCACGTCCGCCGGCGTCGATTTAGGCACGCCGATGCCGCGATAGGCCCCGTCCACCCAGTCGATGCCGAGCTCCTTGAAGGTCGGCGCATCGGGCAGCAGCGGGTGGCGCTTATCCATCGCCACCGCCAAAGCGCGGACCTTGCCCTTGTTGTTGATCGCGAAGGCCGTGTACGACATCGCGCCGCCGACGTGGCCGCCGATCACGGCGGTGGTCATGTCGCCGGTGCCCTTGAACGGCACGTAGGTGGTTTTGAAGCCGAGGGCCGCGTTCATGCGCTCATGCGCGGCGTGGTTCGCGGTGTTGAGGCCCGAGCCGCCGAGCGAGATCTTCCCGGGCTCGGCCTTCGCCAGCCTGACGAAGTCCTGGAACGTCTTCGCCGGGCTCGCCTCGGGGACCACCAGCGCGTCCGGTGTGAAATGGAACCAGAACACCGGGGTGACGTCGTCGGTCTTGTACTGCACCTGGCCCTCGATCGGCTGGATCACGATGTGCGGCAGGTTTATGCCGACGATGTTCGTGCCGTCGCCCGCAAGCTGGTTCATCTGTGCCCACATCAGGCCGCCGCCGGCGCCCGGCTTGTACTGGATGATGGTTTCGATGGCGGGGCAGCGCTTTTTCAGCACCAGTTGCTGGTGGCGGCCCGACAGGTCGGATTCGCCGCCGGCGGGGAAGGCCTGCCAGTAGTTGATGCTCTTGTCCGGGCAGGTTTGCGCCTGCGCCGTGAATGCCGTGAAGAAGAGAACGGAGATGAGTTTTTTCATGGTTCCTAGCCTTTGAGTTGCAGTGACTTGTACTCGAGGAATTCCTCCATCCCATACGTGCCGGCCTCGCGGCCGTGGCCGGACTGCTTGAAGCCGCCGAAGGGCGCGTTCATGTTGAAGGCGCCGCCGTTCACGTCGATCTGCCCGGCACGGATGCGGCGCGCCACCGCTTGCGCGCGCGCTTCGTCCTTGGACCACACGGCGCCGGCGAGCCCGTAGGGCGAGTCGTTGGCGATGCGCACCGCTTCGTCCTCGTCCTGGTAGGCGATGATGGAGAGCACCGGCCCGAAGATTTCCTCCTGCGCGATGGCCATGGAGTTCTTCACCTTGCCGAAGATGGTCGGTTTGACGAAGTAGCCGCCCGGCAGGCCTTCGGGTTTGTCCGCGCCTCCGGTGAGCACTTCGGCGCCTTCTTCGACGCCTTTCCTGATGTAGCCGCGCACGCGCTCGAGCTGCGCCTGTGAGGACAGCGGCCCCAGGCGCGTGCTTTCCTGCATCGGGTCGCCGAGGGTAAAGCCCTTGGCCGCCTCCACCGCGAGCTTCGCCGCCTCGTCGTATTTCGAATGCGGCACCAGCATGCGCGTGAGTGCCGTGCATGTCTGGCCGGAGTTGAGGTAGCAGCCGTTCACCGTGCCCTTGACCGCGGCGGCGAGGTCGGCGTCCTCCAGGATCACCGAGGCGCTCTTGCCGCCGAGTTCCAGCGCCACGCGTTTCACGCTTTGCGCCGCGACTTCCGAGATGCGCTTGCCGGCGCGCGTCGAGCCGGTGAACGAGATCATGTCGACCTGCGGGTGCTTCACCAGGGCTTCGCCCACCACCGGGCCGAAGCCGGTCACGAGGTTAAAGACGCCCTTGGGCAGTCCGGCAGCTTCCACCACCTCGGCGAGGATGAAAGCGTTGAACGGCGCGATCTCGGAGGGCTTCAGCACCACGGTGCAGCCCGCGGCGAGCGCCGGCGCCACCTTGAGCGCGATCTGGTGCAGCGGATAATTCCAGGGGGTGATGGCGCCGACTACGCCGACCGGCTCCTTGAGGACCACGGAATTGCCGACGCGCTCCTCGAACTTGTACTCCCGGGCGATGCGCGCGTAGTTGGCGAAATTGGCGATCGGCAGCCCGGCCTGGATGCGCCCGGCGAGCTTGATCGGCATGCCGACCTCCTGTGCGATGGTCTTCGCGATCTCCTCCGCGCGCCCCTTCAAGCCATCCGCTATCTTTTGCAGGTAATCGGCGCGTTTCTCGGCACTGGTGCGGCCCCAGGCCTCGAGCGCGGCCTGCGCCGCAGCGACCGCGGCGTCGATGTCGCGCGCGCCGCCGGCCGGAATCCGGCCCATCACCTCGCCGCTGCCGGCGTTGTGCACGTCGATGGTTTCCCTGGTGGAGGGGGCGGTCCATTGGCCGCCGATGAACAGCTTGTCGCGAGTGAGCATGGGATAATCCTCTGAAAGAAGGGTGCTACTTTAACGTCCCGCAGCAACCTGCCGCAACGAGGGAGAAAGTGCAGGAATCGAACCAGTACCGCTTGCTCACGGAACGGCGCTTCGGCCCGTTCTTCGGCGTGCAGTTCCTCGGCGCCTTCAACGACAACGTATTCAAGCAGGCGCTCGTCATCCTCCTCGCCTATCAGGCCGCGAGCTTCACCAGCATGTCCTCGGATACGCTGCAGAATCTGGCGCAGGCGTTGTTCGTGCTGCCGTTCTTCCTGTTCTCGGCCACCGCGGGGCAGCTCGCGGACAAGTACGAAAAATCCCGCCTGATCACCATCACCGTGGCGCTCGAGTTCGCCGTGATGGCGCTGGGCGCCGTTGGCCTGTTCCTGCAGGACCTTACGCTGCTGCTCGCGGCCCTGTTCCTGGGTGGCGTGCAGTCGGCGCTCTTCGGCCCGGTGAAGTACGCCATCCTGCCGCAGCACCTGAACGAATCGGAAATCGTCGGCGGCAACGGCATGGTGGAGATGGGCACCTCCATCGCCATCCTGATCGGCATGGTCTACGGCGGCTGGATGGTGACCCAGCCCGGCTGGGGCATTGCCGGCGTCGCCCTGTCGGCGCTGGCGATTTCCGCCGCCGGCATCGCGCTCTCGCGCTTCATCCCGCGCTCGCCCGCGCCCGAACCGGGGCTGCGGATCAACTGGAACCCGGTCACCGAGACCTGGCGCAACCTGAAGTTCACCTCGCGCAACCGCACCGTGTGGCTCTCGATCCTCGGTATTTCCTGGTTCTGGTTCTACGGCGCGATGTTCATCACCCAGTTCCCGAACCTGTCGCGCAACGTGCTCGCCGCGAGCGAGCACGTGGTGACGCTGCTGCTGATCGTGTTCTCGGTCGGCATCGGCGTCGGATCGCTGCTATGCGAGCGGCTCTCGGGGCGCAAGGTGGAGATCGGCCTGGTGCCCTTCGGCTCGATCGGGCTGACGCTGTTCGGCGTCGACCTGTGGCTGGCAGCGGAGATGCACGCCGCACACGGCCCGCAGGACCTGGCCCAGTTCGTGCGCGATGCTTCGCACTGGCGCATGCTGTTCGATCTTTACATGATCGGCATGTTCGGCGGCTTCTACATCGTGCCGCTGTACGCGCTGATCCAGACGCGCAGCGACCCGGCGCACCGCTCGCGCATCATTGCCGGCAACAACATCCTCAACGCCGTGTTCATGGTGGCCGCGGCGGCGCTCGCCATCGGCCTGTTCGCCGCCGGGCTCACCATCCCGCAGCTGATCCTGGTCACCGCGCTGCTCAACGCGGCGATCGCGATCTACATCTACCTGCTGGTGCCCGAGTTCCTGATGCGCTTCCTGGTCTGGATGCTGGTGCACTCGGTGTACCGGCTTGAAAAGAGCGGCCTCGAACACATCCCCGAGGAGGGGCCGGCGCTCATCGTCTGCAACCACGTGAGCTTCGTCGACGCGCTGATCATCGCCGCCGCCTGCCGCCGGCCGGTGCGCTTCGTCATGGACCACCGCATCTTCAAGCTGCCGGTGGTCAGTTTCGTATTCCGCACCGGCAAGGCGATTCCGATCGCCTCGGCGAAGGAAGACCCGGCGATGATGGAACACGCCTTCGCCGAGGTGGCGCAGGCGCTGCGCGAGGGCGACGTGGTGTGCATCTTTCCTGAGGGGCGCATCACCGATACGGGCGAGCTGTATCCGTTCCGCCCCGGGCTGGCGCGCATACTCGAGGAAACACCGGTGCCGGTGGTGCCGGTCGCGCTGCGCGGACTCTGGGGTAGTTTCTTTTCGCGCGCGGGCGGCGCCGCAATGACCCGGCCCTGGCGCATGCGCCCGTTCGCGAAAATCGGGCTGGCGGCCGGCGAGCCGGTGACGGCGGTCGCGGCGACGCCAGAG
>JANMSV010000232.1:0-2742 GCA_031389685.1 Betaproteobacteria bacterium | reverse complement strand
CATGACGCCGTAGGCGCCGTCGAACTTGCCGCCGGAAGGCTGCGAGTCGAGGTGGCTGCCGATGGCCACGGGCAGCGCATCCGCTTGCGTGCCCGCGCGCCGCGCGAATATGTTGCCGATGCCGTCGACTTCGACAGACATCCCCGCCTCCTTGCACCAAGCCACGAACTGGTCGCGGCCGCGGCGATCCGTATCGGTCAGCGTCAGGCGGCGCACGCCGCCCTTGTCCGTGGCGCCAATCTGCGCCAGGTCCATCAGGGACTGCCAGAGGCGGTTCGCGTTGATCTTGAGCATGGATCGGAAACTGTACACCGAAGTACGTTGACTCGGCCCCGGCCTCGTGCACAATCACGGTGCCGGCTGCGAAATGCCGGATTGAACACGCTCAATCACAGGAGTCCTCCATGCAGACCATGAAGTTGCTCGCGGGCGCCTTGGCGCTCGCCCTGGCCGCGCCGCTGACGGCGTCCGCGCAATCCGTGCTGCGGATCGGCATGACGGCGGCAGACGTGCCCGCCACCACCAGCCAGCCCGATTCCGGCTTCGAGGGCAACCGCTTTACCGGCATCACGATGTTCGACGGCCTGACGCAATGGGACCTGTCGTCGGCCGACAGACCCTCGGTGGTGATCCCCGGGCTCGCCAGCGAGTATGCGGTGGACGCCAAGGACAAGACCAAGTGGATTTTCAAGCTGCGCCGCGGCGCCAAGTTCCACGACGGTACAGAGGTCAACGCCGATGCGGTCGTGTTCAATTTCGAAAAGATTCTGAACAAGGATGCCCCGCACTACGACGCACGCCTGGTGGCGCAGACCGCGCCGCGCATGCCCACGGTGACCGGGGCGCGCAAGATCGACGATTACACCGTCGAGGTGCAGACCAGCGAGCCCGATGCGTTCGTGCCGATCAATCTGACCAACCTGTTCATCGCCAGCCCGACCGCGTGGGCAAAGACCAAGAGCTGGGCGGAGTTCGCCAAGAACCCGGTCGGCTCGGGGCCGTGGAAATTCGTGCGCCTGGTGCCGCGCGAGCGGCTCGAACTGGAGAAGAACACCGGCTACTGGGACGCGAAACGCATCCCGAAAACCGACCGCGTCGTCCTGATGCCGATGCCGGACGCAAACACGCGCGTGAACGCGCTGCTTTCCGGCCAGCTGGATTGGATCGAGAACGCGCCGGGTGATGCCATCCCGCAGCTGAAGAGCCGCGGCATGCAGATTACGTCGAATCCCTATCCGCACACCTGGCCCTGGCAGTTTTCGCACGTGCCGGGCCACCCCACGGCTGACGTGAAGGTGCGCCAGGCGATCAACCTGGCGGTCGATCGCGAGGCGGTGGTCAAGCTGCTGGGCGGTTACGCGGTAGCGGCCAAGGGCGCGGTACCGCCCGGCCATCCGTGGTGGGGAAACCCGAAGTTCGACATCAAGTACGACCCGGCGCAAGCGCGCAAGCTGCTGGCCGAAGCCGGCTACGGCCCGGGCAAGCCGCTCAAGATCAAGGTGCAGATTTCGCAGTCGGGATCGGGCCAGATGCTGCCGCTGCCGATGAACGAACTGATCCAGCAGCAACTCAAGCAGGTCGGCGTGGAAGTGGAATTCGACGTGCTGGTATGGGAAACGCTGTTCAACAACTGGCGCATCGGCGCGAAGGACCCGAAGTCGAACAACGCGCACGCCATCAACGTCAGCTTTGCCACGCAGGACCCGTTCTTCGCCTTCGCGCGCTTCTACGACAGCCGCATGGTGGCGCCGCGCTCGGTCAACTGGGGCTGGATCCAGGATCCCGAGTTCGACAAGCTGGTCGCCGGGGCGCGCAGTTCCTTCGACCCGAAGGAACGCGACGCCGCCCTCGGCCGCCTGCATGCGCGCGCCGTCGAGCAGGCGGCATTCCTGTTCGTGGTGCACGACGTGGGCGCGCGGGCGCTCTCGCCGCGCGTCACCGGTTTCGTGCAGGCCAAGAACTGGTTCCAGGACCTGACGCCTATCGTCATGAAGTAAGCGCATAGCGAAGACCAGGCGCCCGGGCGGTCCCCGGGCGTTTCGTTTTTTCGCGCTGCCCGATGCTCGCCTATTTCCTGCGCCGGCTGCTGTACGTGATCCCGATCGCGCTCGCGGTGAGCGCGGTGTGCTTCTCGCTCGTCTTTCTCGGTCCGGTCGAACCGCTAAACGCGATACTGCCACCGGACGCCTCGACCGAACTGGTCGAGAAACTCAAGGTGGAGTACGGGTTCGACAAGCCGATCCCGGTGCAGTTCGCCAAATGGGTGGCGCGCGCGGCGCAGGGCAACCTCGGCACCTCGATCGCCACCGGCCGGCCGGTGAACAGCGAGCTTTCCCGCGCCATCTCAAACACCTTCGTGCTGGCTTTTTTCGCCTGCACCTTCGGCTTCACGCTCGGGCTCGCCTTCGGCTTCATCGCCGGTTACTACAACGGCACCTGGATCGACAAGCTGGTGACCTCCTTCGCCGTCGCAGGGGTCTCGGTGCCGCACTACTGGCTCGGCATGGTGCTGGTGATCATTTTCTCGGTGTTTCTGAACTGGCTGCCGGCGATGGGCATGGGCGCGGGTGGCTCGAGCGAATGGGCCTGGGACTGGGAACACATCCGCTTCGTGGTGCTGCCGGCGATCACGCTGTCGGTGATTCCGACCGCCATCATCGCGCGCACGGTGCGGGCGCTGGTGGCCGATATCCTGTCGCGCGAGTTCGTCTCCGCCCTTATCGCCAAGGGCCTGTCCGATGC
>JANMSV010000230.1:0-43342 GCA_031389685.1 Betaproteobacteria bacterium | reverse complement strand
GTTCGAAGTGCGCTACGTCAGCGCCAACGGCGGCATTCGCTGGAACCGGGGATGGATCAACGTCTCCACCGTGTGCATCGGTGAATACGTCGGGCTGGAGGAAATCGACAACGGCATCTGGACCGTGTACTTCGGACCGCTCAAGCTCGGGCGGCTCATCGAGCGGCACATGAAGATCGAAGACGCCTTCGGCCGTCTCTCGCGCCATCATGCATGATCCGCTTCAAGGCGGCGCGCGGATCTGCAACTACGCTACGCTTCGTCGCCGATCCGCGCTATCTTCCCAACACTACGAAAAGGAGAACAGATCCACGCACCTCAAATTCTGTAACCCATGTCCTCCGACGTTTTTGTTACCTATCTCCCCGGCCGGTCACAGTTCGCAACCCAGCGACCAAACGACGACCCCCGCAGGCGCGGGTTGCGCCTTATATCGCCCAGCTTCATAGTCCGGGCACATGAACAAAACGTAACGATGACGAGCACTCGATCCGGACACCTTCTGAATGTCCTTGGTAAGTTTATCGTTATTCTGTGGAGTTACGGCGGCGAACACTTCTGCCACGACCCCACCGTCGTCTTCGGATTCAATATCCCATCCCGACTTCGTTCCGAGGTTCAGCGTAAGGCTCTTAATCCGCGTATGGTTTGAGAAGAGGAGCTCAGCACCGTTAAACGATGCCAAGTATGTGAAGCACTGGTTCAGTTGTTCGATGAGGTTGAGCTGGCGAGATGGGTCAAGGGGATCGCACCCCAAAGCGTCAAATTTGAGCTGATAGAGGAAATGAAGAGGCGTTGCCTCCCCTGCGAGTTCGGCGATACGCATCTGAGTTTCCTCCGCCGAGGCGCGCAGTGTGTCCCGGTAGCTTTCAAAGTCAGAGTCTCGCGTCAAGACAACGTGCTTCGACATCGCGGGGCTTTGGGCTGAGCCCTAACGTCCGCGCTCACCGGCCGGAAGCGAGCAAAGTAAGCTCGGTCCGGTGCAGCGCGTTGTTCGGCGCGCCGGGTGCTTCATCGCTAGCGACGCCCGCTGGCAAACCGCAGTTCCACCTCGATAGCGACGGGTCCGCCCGTGTCGCGCAATCTCTGCCGCGCCTCCTCGCGAACGACTTGGCGCTCCGCCTCGGGGAGCGCCAGATAGGCTTGGCCGCTCGAGCCGCCGCCTTGCTCGAATGGTTCGAAATAAGCCTCGAAGGATGGGAACACGAAGCAGTGAGCCTCCGTCGTCGTCTCGACGTCCCGGAACCCCGCGCGCTCCAACAGAGCGCGCAGTCGTGGCTCGTCACCAAGCGAAAATAAGCGGGTCGTGGCTTCTGCGAGCGACGGCACGCGGCGAGCGATGATGACGTTGATCCAGCAGTTGTACGAGCGCTCGGGCGTGGTGAGGACCGAAACTGCAGCGCACCCGCCCGGGCGCAGGACGCGATGGAACTCCGAGAGGCCGCGCGCCGGGTCCTGGAAGAACATAAGACCAAGGCTGCACAGCACCGCATCGAAGCTGCCATCATCGAATCCAAGTGATTGGCCGTCCTCGACCACGACGGAAGTGTTCGGCGAGCCAGCCAGACGTAGGCGCGCCCGATCGGCCATGGCCGGAGAGATGTCGGCGGCCGTTACATGGCCACCCGGGCCGACCACAGCTAGGGCGGCCTCGGCCGCAATTCCCGTACCAGTCGCGGCATCGAGCACTCGTTGACCGGGCGCAACGCGGGCGGCTTTCAACAGGAATGGAAGGAAGTGCGCCGAGACATGGGCGAAGGCCCGGTCATACCCGCTTGCCGCCCCGTACTTATATGCCAGTTCGTTCATGTTCCGCCTCCCCTGCTGCCAGAGCATCTACCGTCCAACACAGAAGGATACTGTCGAGCTTTGCTCTACGGCGCCCGCGTTGCTCAAGCATTCGATTCCTCGCGCGGCGCGCCGAACGTCGTGGTGAACGGCGGGCCTGAACGCGCGACGCTCGATACGTCGCTGCGCTGGCGGCCCGTCCGTTCCACCTGGAGTTAGGCGTCCTGGCTATGACGGCTTCCTAGCGCTTGCCACGAGGGCGGGCCAACCGATGCGAAAGCCGTCCTTGCGATTGTAGTTTTGCGCGCCTTCTAAGATCGCCTGGTGGATTCGAGCCAGCGCCTCCTTGGTCTGAAGCTCGAGCACCATAGCCATTCGCACCGAACTCTTGGTGAGAAGATCCAGCGCCTCTTGTGCGGACTTCAACTCGAATTGCAATGGATACTCCCTTACCTGAACGCTGGAAAACCCCGCGCCCGCGAGCGCGCGTTCGCACTCAGCGGGCTCGCTGAAGCGGAACATGGAAGGCGCGGGCGGCAGGGGCACGTCGAAAGTTCCATGCGCCTTTACCGCGCCCATCACAAGGGCGAAGAATTCGTGCTTATCCGGCGTGCACCACCAGCTGAATGCGTACCGGCCGCCGGGCCGGAGGACGCGAAAAGCCTCGCGAAGTGCCTTGTCGGGATCCGGCAGATGACCGAGCCCGAAGCCACAAACAATCGCGTCAAAGCTTTCCGGCTCGAATTTCAGGGCTTCGGCATCGCCTTGGCGAAAATCTGCAAGAGGAAAGTTCTTTTGTGCCTCGCGGACCATCGACGGGGCGAAGTCGATGCCTACCGCGTTTGCACCGCGCTTTGCTGCTGCACCAGCGAGATAGCCCGGGCCGCAGGCGATGTCGAGCAATGCCGCCGTTGGTCCTATTGATGCCGCATCGAGCAACGGCCCAACTATTTGGACCGTGATCCTGCCCGCATAGTCATCATAGGCACCCGCCTTAGCATCCCAACCGGCCAACTCCTGCTCTTTGAATGTCTGCGAACCATCCATGTCGCCCCCTTTGGTGCCTAACGCCGCGCTTCAGCTGCAAACGCAGGCGGGCGAAGCCCGCCGGAGTTTGTCAGCTGCAAGCGCTTAGTTATGCGGCATGATGGACGTTGATGCCATGGTTCGCAATCGGCCAAAAGCGGACATCGATCGCAACAGTCAGGCGGGAAAAGCTACACGAGCAACGTCGCGCCGGCCCAGACGATCAGTAGACCCCCCGATAATTTTCCGATTGTTGCCCCGGCCGGCGCAAGCTTCTCCACGAGTACGACCAACGTCAGCATGGCAATCCATATCAGATTCATCACGCCCCCGACGAAAAGCAGCGCCATCAGCATCCAGCAGCAGCCGACGCAGTACGCGCCGTGACGAACGCCGAGGACAAAGCTACCGAAGCGGCCTGGACGCCAATGCACGGTCAGAAAACGCACCGGATTGCGGCATTGCGCCAGGCAAGTGTGCTTGAAGTCGGAAAGCTGATAGAGGCCCGCGGCGGCGAGCACGGCCGCCGAGAGCGCGGCGCTTTTTGACGACAGCATCATCGCGGAGAGCAGCCCTGCGGGCTGCACCGCCTTCTGCAACGCCGCCGCGGCAACGGCGAACGCAAGCCAGACCACGAGATATCCTGCGAGCAGCAGCAGCGAGGGCAGGTACGCGTTCTGGCCGGGGGCCGCATGACGGCGACGGCGCAACACAAGTCCGTAAAGGAGCACTAGGGGGGCCGCGCTCGGCGTCATCATCGCGATCATCATCACCCACCACATCGCGACGATGACTGGCCACGTGGAATCCATCTCGCCCATGACGTCAGCTTGCCGGTGCGGAAACAGGCTAAGCGTGGTCATGTCGATCGCGCTCATGCCCATGCCTGCCCCCCGCCAGAGGTAGACCCAAGCGAGGACCGCTACGGCAGCCAGCCCGGCAGCGATCACCGGCCGCTCGCGACGAAGGACGGCTTCGATACTGCTCAAGCGGCGGCGCGGTGCCGGACCAGACCCTTGTTGTTCAGGTGCAGCAGCGCGAACTGCGCATAGCTGTTCTTGAGCTCGAAGGCGAGATTGCCGCGGGGGCTGCTCGACGCCGACCCCATCTCCGCAAGTTCGTACTCGAACCCATGCGGCAGATCGATGCGAGCCCGATGCTCCTGCCCGGTGACCGGGTTGCGAATCGGCTCGCCGTGGAGCTCGAACACGCCCTCGACGCGCACCTTCCCGAGCCGGGCGTCAACGTCAACAGCGTATTCGATCGTCGTGAAGATCGGATCGAAAACCTTCTCAAACGTCGTGGCGAACACCGCGAACATGGTGGCAAAAGGCTCGGTGTCTTGCCCGGACATGATCTTCAGAAGCGCCTCGCGCTGCTTTGCGCTTGCTCTGGCATCGACGATCGGCTGGCACTTGCCCTTACCCTCGTGGATCGGGCCAGGCCACTGCATCACGACCGCGAGCTTCAGACCATCCAGCCGCACGTCACCGTAGTGGCCCTTGTCGATCGCTATTGCGCCCGTCGCCTCGCAGTGCCCCTTCGTGGGCAGAGCATTGAACTGGCATGGACAGCCAAACGCACAATTGCAGTTGATCAACTCGCTGCCTTGAATCTCCCATGGGGTCATATTCGACGCTCCGTAATGACACAACCGATGACAGCTTACCTCCAACCGCGTCACCGCGGAAGGGGGCATCGTCAGCCGCTTGAAAGAATCGGAGCGCCAGACAAGTATGTCTTCACACTTGCCGTCAGATAGGAGTCAATACGTGACGTAGGGAAATGCGCAGTTCGCACAAGGGATCTGCGGTTGTATGTCCGCTCAGGGTGGCGGGTTCAACCGATCGGCGCAACACCTTCTAATCTTGCCAGAGGAGGAGGTATGCGTATGGAGGGGAACGCACGGACGAGGTTCACACCGAACCAGAAGGCCGAGCTTTGGGACCGCTGGAAGAACGGTCAATGTGTGGCCGATATTGCGCGGGCGCTCGAGAGGAGGAACAAGAGCGGCGTCTACCGAGTCTTGGCTTTGAACGGAGGCATTGCGCCAGAGGCGCGCCGGCGGGCGCCGGTGGCTCTCGGCTTGGAGGAGCGTGAGGAGATCTCGCGCGGGATTGCCGCGGGTCGAGCGATACGCCGGATCGCAGCGAGGCTCGGGCGCGCGGCCTCGACGGTAAGCCGGGAGGTCAGGCGGCACGGAGGACGTAGCGCCTACCGCGCCAGCGAGGCTGATTCGGATGCTTGGGATCGGGCGTTGCGTCCGAAGCCTTGTCGCCTGGCGGCCTATCCGGAGCTACGATGGCGCGTCGCGCAGAAGCTGGCGCTCCAGTGGTCGCCGGAGCAGATCTCCGGCTGGCTGAAGCGGGAATTCCCTGCTGACGAAGGCATGCAGCTGTCTCACGAAACGATCTATCGCAGCCTGTTTGTCCAGACACGCGGCGTGCTGAAGAAGGAGCTGATGGCGCACCTGCGTACAGCGCGGCAAATGCGCCAAGCCAAAGGCGGCACCACGAAGAGCAGACCGCTTGGACAGCTCGTCGATACGGTTTCGATCCGTGAACGTCCGGCCGAGGCCGAGGACCGCGCCGTGCCAGGCCACTGGGAAGGGGACCTCCTCTCCGGGGCGAACAACACGCACATGGTGACGCTGGTCGAGCGGCATTCTCGGTTTGCGATGCTGATCAAGGTTCCGAGCAAGGACACCGCCACCGTGGTCGGCGCGCTGAGCAAACACGTGCGCAAACTACCTGCGGAACTGCGCCGATCGTTGACATGGGATCGGGGCAAGGAGATGGCCGACCACAAGAGCTTCACTGTCGCCACCAACGTGCAGGTGTACTTCTGCGATCCGCGCAGCCCGTGGCAGCGTGGCAGCAATGAGAACACCAACGGCTTGCTACGCCAGTACTTTCCGAGAGGAACAGCTCTGTCCGGCTACTCTCAGGCGCACCTAAACAGGATCGCCCTGCGCCTCAATCAACGTCCCAGGAAGACCTTGGGCTTTGAAACACCTGCCGATAAACTACGAGCAGTGTTGCATTGATCGGTTGAACCCGCCGCCTATTCTGTTGAAAAACTCGTTTGCCTTGCCCGTTCGAACACCTCGTCGAAAAGTCGACCGCTCAGAATGCGCTACAAGCGACGCTAGCGAACCGGGTAAGGGTTCGACGACCCCCAGAATTCATTCAGAAAGTCGTGCGGAGGAGTTTTTCAACGGAATAGGCCGCAAGCGGCCACTCGGTTCAGCGACGATCGAGAACCACGGCAAGTTCTGCGAGCCCGCGCGGGTGGGTGGTGCGAGCGTAGGGCGGCTTCGGCCAGGCCCAGCTCGGTTCCGGAAACAGTGCGCGCATCGCGTTGATGTCGCAGTGGTAGGGCGGGCCCTGGATGGCGCCCTCGGCGGCGCCCGGCCGCAGCAGCTGCATGAACAGCGCGTACAACCGCCCACCCGGCGCGAGCCAGCGGTGCAACTGGTCGGCGTAGTCGCGCCACTGGTCCGGATACAGCGCGCACAGGCAGGTCTGCTCGTAGACCGCGTCGAAGTCTCGATCCGGCTGCCAGGCGAGCGCGTCGGCCTCGATGAGCGTTGCTTCGAGGCCCGCGCGATCGAGCCGCTTGCGCGTGCGGCCGATCGCTTCGGACGCGTAGTCGAACGCAGTTACCTCGAAGCCCGCCGCCGCGAGCGCGGCGACCTCGTAACCCGAGCCGCAGCCGGGCACCAGGATGCGGCAGGGTTTCAGCGCGCCTGCGGCGAGCCACGCGCCGAGTTGCGGATTCACCTCGCCCCGGTCCCAGGGCGTGTCGCCCGCGGCGAAGCGCTGCTCCCAGAATTCCCTCGTCGGTCCGCTCATGGTGATCTGCGAAACCTATATCCTCGCGCACGTTCCGCGGATTCCGGTCGCGCGAGAACCATGAGCGTGCAGCGGGCCGTTGAGTTGTCCTATCCTTTTCTCGCCACGTACTTCACGCCTTCGACGCCGTGGAAGTCAGCGTCCTGCGTCCAGAAGGTGGCGCCAAGGGTGTGAGCAGTCATGAGCATGATGCTGTCGGCCATCGGCAGGCGGCGCTCGATGCTTGCCTTCGCGGCGGAGAGCGCAATTGCCGCCGTCAGATCGACGATCTGCCCCTGCTGCATCAGCGCCACGGCCTGCAAGGCCTGTCCCTCGCCGCGCTGCTGAAGGACGCGCTTGAACACTTCGTACAGGCTCAACGTCGGGACCAGTAGCTCGCGCGTGGCCTCGACTGCCGGGGCGAAAAACGCGGCGTTGGGGCCGTCGGCGAAATACTCCAGCCAGCCGGAAGAATCGACGACGTTCACGCGCGGTCATCCTCGCGCTGCACGTCGGTAGCCACGCCTTTGAGGAACCCCCGCATTTTCTTCATCGGCCGCTGCGGGATCAGCTCGATGCGGTTTTCATACACGATGGCGTGGACCTTCTGCCCCGGGGTGAGCTTGAGCGAATCGCGGATGTCCTTGGGAATGACAACCTGGAACTTGGGGGAGATCGTGACGGTATCCATGGCCTTCCTATCGATCAAACTATCGTATGACGATTATCTTATCGATCCGGTGATGGGTCAAGCGAGCAGCGGGAACAACTCCCAGAATTCCCTCGTCGGACCGGCCATGATGATCGGCAATCCTATATCCTCGCGCGCACGTTCCGCCGATGAAGCCGCGCATTCACTTCGACCCTGCGCTCCCGGTCAGCCAGAGACGGGAGGAAATCGCGCGCGCGGTCGCCGCGCACCCGGTGGTGATCGTCTGCGGCGAGACCGGCTCCGGCAAGACCACCCAGATTCCAAAAATCCTGCTCGAGATGGGGCGCGGTGAGACGAAGTACATCGGCCACACGCAGCCGCGCCGCATCGCCGCGCGCTCGGTGGCCGCGAGGATCGCCGAGGAGTTGAAGGTCGAGTTGGGCACCGTGGTCGGCTACAAGGTGCGCTTCACCGACAAGGTCGGGCCGCGCACGGCGATCAAGCTGATGACCGACGGGATCCTGCTCGCCGAGACGCAGGGCGACCCGGAGCTGCGCGCCTACGACACCATCATCCTGGATGAGGCGCACGAGCGAAGTCTCAACATCGATTTCCTGCTCGGTTACCTCAAGCGCCTGCTGCCCAGGCGCCCGGACCTGAAGGTCGTCATCACTTCGGCCACCATCGACGCCGAGCGTTTCTCGAAACATCTGGATGGTGCGCCGGTGATCGAAGTCTCGGGACGACTCTACCCGGTCGAGGTGCGCTACCGGCCGGTCGGCGGCGACGAGGAGGACACCACGCGCGACGAGGAGGAGCAGGCGCTCGCCGACGCGGTGGAAGAGTTGTTCCGCGAAGGCCCCGGCGACGTGCTGGTGTTCCTGCCCGGCGAGCGCGAGATCCGCGACGCCGCGGCCGTTCTGGCGAAAAAAAACCTGAAGGGCGCCGAGGTGCTGCCGCTTTACGGTCGCCTGTCAGTCGCCGAGCAGGACCGCGTGTTCCACCCGGGTGGCGTGCGCCGCGTGGTGCTCGCCACCAACGTGGCCGAAACCTCCCTCACCGTGCCGCGCATCCGCTATGTGGTAGACGCAGGGCAGGCGCGGGTCAAGCGCTACTCGTATCGCAACAAGGTCGAGCAATTGCGCGTGGAGAATATCTCGCAGGCGGCGGCGCAGCAGCGCGCCGGGCGCTGCGGGCGCGTGGCCGACGGCATCTGCATCCGCCTGTACGGCGAAGACGATTTCAAATTGCGCCCCGCGTACACCGATCCCGAGGTGCTGCGCGCCTCGCTCGCCGCGGTGATCCTGCGCGCGCTCTCCCTGGACCTGGGCAAGGTGGAGGACTTCCCGTTCCTCGATGCGCCGAACTCGCGCGCCATCGCGGACGGCTACGGCCTGCTGGCGGAGCTGGGCGCGGTGGAAGACGAAAACCGGCTGACCGACGTGGGGCGGGAGCTCGCCCGCCTGCCGCTCGACCCGCGCGTCGGGCGCATGCTGATCGCGGCGCGCGCCGAAGGCTGCCTGGAACAATTGCTGGTGATCGCCGCCGCGCTCTCGGTCCAGGACCCGCGCGAGCGGCCGCTGGCGAAGCAGGGCGCGGCGGACGAGCGCCACGCGCGCTTTGCCGACGAGCGCTCCGATTTCCTCGCGCTGCTCAAGCTCTGGAAGCTGCAGGGCGAGCAGGGCCTGCGGCGCATCTGCCGCGACAATTTCCTCTCCTACGCGCGCATGCGCGAGTGGCGCGACGTGCATGTCCAGCTGCAAAACGTGGTGGACGAGCTCGAGTGGAAGGCCTCGAGCGCCAAGGTGGACAAGCCTGATGGTTACCGGGCAATCCACCGCGCACTGGTCGCCGGGCTGCTCGGCAACGTCGGCATGAAGGACGACACCGACAGCAATTACACCGGCGCGCGCGGCATCAAGTTCTGGGTGCACCCGGGCTCGGGCACCAAGAAGCCCGGCAAGTGGATCGTCGGCGCAGAGCTGGTGGAGACCACGCGGCTCTTTGCGCGCACTGTGGCGACGATCGAGCCGCAGTGGCTGGAGGAACTGGGCGCGCACCTGCTCAAGCGCCACCGCGACAACCCGCACTGGGAGAAGATGCGCGCGCAGGTGGTGGCGCTCGAGCGCGGCACGCTCTACGGGCTGCCGCTGTACACGAGCCGGCGCGTGCACTACGGGCCGCTCGACCCCGAACTCTCGCGCGGCATCTTCATCCGCTCGGCGCTGGTGGAAGGCGAATTCGACACCAAGGCGCCGTTCTTCGCGCACAACCGGCGCCTGGTGGCGGAGATCGAGCGCATGGAGCACAAGTCGCGCCGCCCGGACATCCTGGTGGACGACGAACTGATCCACGCCTTCTACGAAGAGCGCGTGCTCGCCGGCATCCACAACGGCGCCGACTTCGACCAGTGGCGAAAGGAAGCCGAGCGTGAACAGCCGAAGCTGCTCCACCTCAAGCGCGAAGACCTGATGCGCCACGAGGCGGCCGGGATCACCACCGACGCCTTTCCGCACGAACTGAAGCTCGGCGCCAGCGTGTTCAAGCTCGAGTACCACTTCGAGCCGCGCTCGCCGCGCGACGGCGTGACCCTGACGGTGCCGGTGGCGCTGCTCAACCAGGTGCCGGCGGCGCGCTGCGAGTGGCTGGTACCGGGATTGCTGAAGGAAAAGGTACGGGCGCTGGCGAAATCGATGCCGCAGCGCCTGCGCCACAAGCTTGGCGCGCTGGAGGAGTTCGCGGAGGATTTCGCTGCCGCCGTTGCGCCCGCGGATACGCCGCTCGCGCAGGCGCTGGCACGCCGCATCCGCACCGACCTGAACCTGGAGGTGCCGCTCGACGCGTTCCGGCCCGATTCCGCGCCGCCGCACCTGCACATGAACTTCCTGGTGATCGACGAACACGGCCGGCAGCTGGGGATGGGCCGCAACCTGGCCGAGCTGAAGCGCGAGCTGGGCGGGCATACGGCGGCGGTGCTGCAGAGCGAAGCGCCGCTGGGCGAGGGCGAACGATTTACCGGCTGGACCATGGGCGACCTCGCCGAGGTGATGGAGATCGAGCGCGGCGGGCAGACCCTGGTGGGCTATCCCGCGCTGGTGGATGCCGGCGATGCGGTGACCCTGCAGGTATTCGATGCGCCGGAGAAGGCGCGCGAGATGCACCGCGCCGGCGTGCGCCGGCTGCTGGCCATCGCCTTCAAGGACCGCGTGCGCGACCTGGAGCGGAGCTGGGCCAGGGACGTCGTGCTCGGCCCGGTGAAGGAAGATCTTCTCGCGGCGGTGCTCGACCGGGCTTTCCTCGGCGAATCGCTGCCGATGACGCAAGAGGATTTCGCGCGACGCGTGGAGCAGGGCCGTTCGCGCTTCATGCTCATCGCGCAGGAAGTGGCACGCACCGCGTCCGCCATACTTGCCGACCACGCCGAGCTGCAGAAAAAACTGGCGCAAGCGGCGAAGTCCTGGCCGCAGGCCGCCGAAGACATGAAGCAGCAACTGTTGCGGCTGCTGCGCTCCGGCTGGCTGGCCGGAACACCCTGGGCGCGGCTGCAGCATTACCCCCGCTACTACAAGGCGGCGTCGTTGCGCCTGGAGAAGCTGCGCGCCGACCCGGCGCGCGACGCGCGCCTGATGAGCGAGCTGCAGCCGCTGCGCACTGCCTGGCTGCGCGCGCCACGACCGCTCGACGCGGAACTGGAGCAATTCGGCTGGCTGCTGGAGGAACTGCGCGTATCGCTCTTCGCCCAGGAATTGAAGACGCCGGTGCCGGTGTCCGCCAAGCGCCTGGCCAAACTGTGGCACAGTATCCGGCCATGATCCCCGTCTCCCGTTCGCTGCTCTTCGCGCTCGGCAACCTGCTGCACCCGCGCATGATCTGGCTGATGATCTGGCCGGTGCTGGTCGCACTGGGGCTGTGGGGCACGCTGGCGATCGTGTTCTGGGCGCAGCTCGCCGCCTGGCTCGCCGATCTGATTCAGCACTGGCTGGCCACTGGCGTGTTCGCCATCGCGTGGAACCTGGAAACCGCGACGCGCTTTGCCGCGCACCTGCTGCTGTTCGTCATGCTGGTGCCGCTCATCCAGCTCACGGCGCTCCTCATCCTCTCCACTTTCGGCATGCCGGCGATGGTCGAGTACGTCGCGGGCCGCAGTTATCCGGACCTGCAGCGCAGGCGTGGCGGCAGCGTTTCCGGCAGCGTCTGGAATGCCGGGGTGGCGCTCGCGGGCATGGCGGGCCTGGGTGTCGCGTCGATTCCGTTCTGGATTTTCCCGCCCTTGTGGCCGCTCATCCCGGTGGCGATCCTCGGCTGGGTGAACCAGCGCGTGCTGCGTTACGACGCGCTTGCCGAGCACGCCGACGCCGCGGAGATGCGCACTCTGTTTGGCGCGCACCGCGGGTCGCTGTACCTGATGGGCTTGATCCTGGCATTGGCGGCCTACATTCCCCTGGTCGGCTTCTTTGCACCGGTGCTGCTCGGATTAAGCTTCATCCATGGCCTGTTAGCTGCGCTGAAGGTCCATCGCGAAGCGCCTATCGAGGGGAGGGTCCTGTGAAGACTTTACTGGCTGTATTGGTGCTGCTGTGCTCCGCTTTTTCCGCTGCGGCGCAGCAGCCGCCGCTGTTCGAAACACGGCAACTGACCGAGAACGCGTACCTGTTCCGCTACGGCGGGCACCAGGCCCTGTTCGTGGTGACCTCCGAAGGCGTGATCGCCACCGATCCGATCGCCTTCCTGCGGCCGCAAGCAGCCACCACCTACATCGCGGAGATCCGCAAGATCACCCAGGCGCCCATCAAGTACCTGGTCTACAGCCACCCCACCACTACGACCATATCGCCGGCGGCAAGCCGTTCAAGGAGGCGGGCGCCACGGTGATCGCGCACCGCAACGCAAAGACGCGGCTGGAGGCGTTGCGCCATCCGGACGTCGTGATCCCCGACGAAGTGGTGGATAAGTTCCGCGCTCTCGAGCTGGGCGGTGTGCGCGTGGAGTTGCACTACACGGGGCGCAACCACTCGGACAACTCGCTGCTGGTGCTGCTGCCCAAGGACCAGCTCGCCTTCACGGTGGATTACATCGCCGTCGAGGCGGTCGGCTTCCGCGACTTTCCCGACGGCTTCTTTCCGGACTGGTTCGATTCGCTCGATCGCACGGTGGCGCTCGACTGGACACGCATGATCGGCGGGCACCCGTTCCCGGGCGGGCGCTACGCCAGCAAGGACGACGTGCGCGGGTACAAGCAGTACCTGTCGGACCTGAACGATGCGGTGCAGGCAGCCGCCGCGCAAGGCAAGTGCTGGGACGCGGCGATGGCGGAACTGCGCCTGCCCAAGTACGAGAAGTGGGCCAACTATGAGCGCTACCTGCCGATGAACGTCGAGAAGTTCTGCAACTACTGGGGGCGCGGATACTGGTAACCGGATTCGGCGCCTTCGTCCTTGGCGACGAAATCCTCGTCGGCAAGCGCCAGGACAAGCACTTTCCCTTCCTCATCGCGGCACTGGCGAAGCGCGGGCTCCGGCTCGCCTGGTGCGAGCACCTGGGCGACGAGCCCGAGCGCATCACGACGGCGCTGAGACGCACGTTCGCAACTGCGGACATCGTCTTCAGCTTCGGCGGCATCGGCGCGACGCCGGACGACCACACGCGCCAAAGCGCCGCAGACGCGCTCGGCGTCGGCCTGGCGTTGCACGCGGAGGCGGAGTGCGAAATCCGCGGCCGCTTCGGCGCGCAAACCACGCCCCAACGCTTGAAGATGGGCGAGTTTCCAGAGGGGTGCGAAGTCCTCCCCAACCCGTTCAATCGCATTCCCGGCTTCTCGGTGCGCGACCACCATTTCGTGCCCGGCTTTCCGCAGATGGCCTGGCCGATGGTGGAGTGGGTGCTCGATACCCGCTACCGGCACCTGTTCGACTCGCAGCGCTGGGGCGAGTCCTCGGTGATCGTCTACGGCCTCGCGGAATCGACGATCTCGCCCTTGATGGAGGAAGTGAACGCACAGTTCCCCGGGCTCAAGGCCTTCAGCCTGCCGAGCATGGGCGAGGGCGGCACGCGCCGACACATCGAGCTGGGGGTTCGGGGCGCGCCGGCGCTGGTCGGGCCCGCCATGGACCGGCTGCGCACGGGCGTTGCCGAACTGGGCGGCACACTGGACATACCAAAGCGCTGATTTCTCCCGTATAATCCGCGGCTTTTCGCGGTTCACGGGGTTTCCAAATGGTGGTGATTCGACTGGCGCGCGGCGGCGCGAACAAGCGGCCTTTTTTCAGCATGGTGGTGGCGGACTCGCGCCGTGCGGCCAAGGGCAAATTCATCGAGCGCGTGGGTTTTTACGATCCAAAGGCCCCCGAGGGCCGCGAGTCGCTGCGCGTGAATGTGGAGCGGCTCAAGCACTGGCAGGGCAAGGGCGCGCAGCTCTCGCTCACGGTGAAGCGGCTCGTGAAGCAGTTTGGCAAGAAGGCCGCCTGAGCTGATCGAGCTGGGCCACGTCGCCGGTTCCTACGGTGTGCGGGGCTGGGTCAGGGTGGCGCCGCATCGGGGTGTATCGGACACGCTGGTGGCGGCGAAGGAATGGTGGCTCGGCGACCAGCTGCGCCAGATCGAGCAGGCGAAGGTCCACAGCGCGGTGGTGGTCGCCAAGTTCGCCGGGGTCGAGACCCGCGAACAGGCGCTGGCGCTGAAGGGCACGAAAATCGCGGTAGCGCGCTCCGCGCTGCCCGACACGGACGACGGGCGCTACTACCTCGCCGACCTGGTCGGACTGGAAGTGGTGAACGAGCAGGGCCAGAAGCTGGGCGTGGTGCAGCAGTGGCTCACCAATGGCCCGCAGGACGTGATGGAAGTAGCCGGCGACAGGACGCGGCTTCTGCCCTGGGTGCCGACGGTGGTGAAGCAGGTGGATCTCGATGCAAAGCGCATCGAGGTCGACTGGGAGGCGGACTGGTGATCCGCTTCGACGTAGTGACGCTGTTCCCGGAGATGTTCGCGGCGGTGACGCACAGCGGCATTCCGAGAAAGGCGCTGGAGGCGGGGTTGTGGCGCCTGCAGACGTGGAATCCGCGCGATTTCACGCTGGACAATTACCGGACGGTGGATGACCGTCCGTACGGCGGCGGGCCCGGGATGGTGATGCTGGCCGAGCCGCTGGAGAAGGCGCTGGACGCGGTGAAGTCGGAGGGCGGGGGCAGGGTGATCTACCTCACGCCGCAAGGAAAATCGCTCGATCACGCAACTGTGATGGAGTTGGCGGGCCGGCAGGCGGTCACACTGCTCTGCGGTCGGTACGAAGGCGTGGACGAGCGCCTGATCCGGCGCCGCGTGGATGAAGAGCTGTCGCTCGGAGACTTTGTACTCTCGGGCGGCGAGTTGGCGGCGATGGCGGTGATCGACGCGGTGGTGCGGCAGTTGCCCGGGGCGCTGGGCGACGGGCAGTCGGCGCTCGAAGAGTCCTTCGCCGGCGGATTGCTGGACTGCCCGCAGTACACGCGGCCGGAGACGTACGCAGGCGAGAGGATTCCGCAGGTGCTATTGTCCGGGCACCATGAGCAGATCCGGCGCTGGCGGTTGCAGCAGGCGCTGGGCAGGACCTGGCTGAGAAGGCCGGAACTGGTCGCCGCGCGGCGCTTGAGCGACGAAGAACTGAAGCTGCTTGAAGAATTCAAGCAGGACCTGAAGAGCGGAGCGCAAAAATGAACCTGATCCAGAAACTCGAGCAGGAAGAGATCAAGCGGCTGGCGAAGAACGTGCCCGATTTCTCCCCCGGCGACACCGTGATCGTCAACGTCAACGTGGTCGAGGGCGAGCGCAAGCGCGCCCAGGCTTTCGAAGGCGTGGTGATCGCCAAGCGCAACCGCGGCATCGGCTCGTCTTTCACCGTGCGCAAAATCAGCTCCGGCGAAGGCGTGGAACGCACCTTCCAGACCTATTCGCCGCTCATCGCCTCGGTCGAAGTAAAGCGCAAAGGCGAAGTGCGCCGCGCCAAGCTTTATTACCTGCGCCAGCGTTCCGGCAAGTCCGCGCGCATCCGCGAGAAGCTGGGCACGGCCGGCGAAAGCAGCGCCGAAGAATAAGCACGGGGCCTTTGGCCCCGTTTTTGTTTCATAATCCCCCCATGCGCAGAGAAACCGCCGCCATCAGCCCGGTGGTCGACATCGTCGCCGACCTGCGTGCCGGCAAGATGGTCGTCCTGGTCGACGACGAGGATCGCGAGAACGAGGGGGACCTCCTGTTCGCGGCCGAATTCGTCACCGCCGAGAAGATCAATTTCCTCGCCCGGCACGGCCGCGGCCTGATCTGCATGCCGATCACCGAGTCGCACGCGCTCCGGCTGGGACTGCGGCCGATGGTGGAGCAGAACCGCTCGCGTCACGGCACCAACTTCACCGTGTCGATCGAGGCTGCCGAAGGCATCGCCACCGGAATCTCCGCGGCCGACCGCGCCCTCACCATCAAGGTGGCCTCGGCGCAGAACGCGCGTGCCGAAGACATCGTGCAGCCCGGCCACGTGTTCCCGCTGATCGCGCAGCCGGGCGGGGTGCTGGTGCGCGCCGGGCATACCGAGGCCTGCTGCGATCTCGCGCGCCTGGCGGGGCTCGCCCCCGCGGCGGTGCTGTGCGAGATCATGAAGGACGATGGCAGCATGGCGCGGCTGCCCGACCTGCTGGAATTCAGCGCGCAGCACGGATTGAAGATCGGCACCATCGCCGATCTGATCGAATATCGCAGCCGCAACGAATCGCTGGTGAGCCGCAGTTACGAGCGCGAGATCGAAACCGCATGGGGGCGCTTCCACCTGTTCGCGTTTCACGATTTGCCGACGCGCTCCACGCACCTCGCGCTGGTCGCCGGCCAGCCGCGAGCGCAAGCCGAAACGCTGGTGCGTGTGCATGAGCCGCTGTCCGTCGTGGATCTGCTGGACAGCGGCCCGGGCACGCACTCCTGGGGCGTGGGCGAGGCGCTGGTCGAGATCGCGCGCGCCGGCACCGGCGTGATGGTGCTGCTCAATTGCAGCGAGACCTCGGCAGCCCTGGACGCGCGCCTCGCCGAAACGCGGCGCGAGCGCCAGGGGCGCAGCATGGACCTGCGCACCTACGGTATTGGCGCGCAGATCCTGCGGGATCTCGGCGTCGGCCGGATGCGGCTGATGGCCACGCCGCGCAAGATGCCGAGCATGGCGGGCTTCGGCCTCGAGGTCACCGGCTACGTCGAGTCGCCGGGGCGCTAGGCCATGCGCCTCGGCATCGTGGCGAGCCGGTTCAACGAAGAACTGTGTGCCAAACTCCTGCAGCGCGCGAAGGCCGAAGCGACCAAGCTTGGCATCAAGGAACTGAGCGTCGAGCAGGTGCCCGGGGCGCTCGAAATACCGCTCGCGCTGCAGTGGATGGTGCAATCCGGCAGGTTCGACTGCCTGGCCGCCGTCGGCTGCGTGATCCGCGGCGACACCTATCATTTCGAGATCGTGGCGAATGAATCGGCGCGCGGCGTGATGGACGTGGCGCTTGAATCCGGCATCCCGGTGGCCAACGGCATCCTCACCACCGACACCGAAGCGCAGGCCGAGGCGCGGCTGGACAAGGGCGCCGAGGCGGTACGCGCGGCGGTCGAGATGGCGCGGCTGCGCGCGAAAATCGCGGCGGCGTCGAAATGAAGACCGCGCGCCACCGCGCGCGCGAAATCGCGCTGCAGGCGCTTTACGCCTGGCAGCTCGCCGGCGGCGACGCGCTCGACCAGCTGAAGTCCATTGATGAGGACGGGCGCACCGACCTCGCCCTCGCGCAGCGCATCGTGCGCGGTGTGTTCGAGCGCAGCGGCGAGCTGGAGGAGATGATCGCGCCCTGCCTGGACCGCGCGTTCGCGCGCCTCTCGCCGGTAGAACGGGCGATCCTCTACATCGGCGCCTACGAATTGTCGGCGCAACCGGAAACGCCGTTCAAGGTGGTGATCAACGAGGCGATCGAGCTGGGCAAGAGTTTCGGCGGCACCGGCGGCCACCGGTTCGTCAACGGCGTGCTGGAAAAGCTCGCCGGCATCCTGCGCCCGCAGGAAGTGGCGCGCGGCAGGCAGTCGGCCTAGAGGAGGGCGCGATGCCCTCCGAGTTCGAAATCATCCGCAAGTATTTTTCGCGCCCGGCGCGCCACGCGCTGCTCGGCGTCGGCGACGACGCCGCGCTGCTGCGGCCCGACGCGGGCGCGGCGCTGGCCGTGTCCACCGACCTGCTGCTCGAGGGACGGCATTTTGCGCGCGGCGCGCAGCCGCGCTCGCTCGGGCACAAGGCGCTGGCGGTGAACCTTTCCGACATGGCGGCGATGGGCGCGACGCCGCGCTGGGCGACGCTGGGCCTCGCGCTGCCTGCCGCGGACGAGGCCTGGATCGGTGCGTTTGCCGAGGGCTTCTACGCCCTCGCCTCCCGCTACGCGGTGGATCTCGTCGGCGGCGATACCACGCGCGGACCGCTCTGCATCTGCGTCACGATTCTCGGCGAAGTGCCGGCGAACCTGGCGCTGATGCGCGGCGGCGCGCGGCCGGGCGATGACATCTGGGTATCGGGCGAGCTGGGCGGCGCTGCCTGTGCGTTGCAGGGTGCCGGCGGCGCGGATGCGGCCAGGCGCCTGCATGAACCCGAGCCGCGCGTCGAGCTGGGCGAGCGCCTGCGCGGCATCGCCAGCGCGGCGATCGACGTGTCCGACGGTTTCGCCCAGGACCTCGGCCATATTCTCGAGCGCTCCGGGGTCGGCGCGGTAGTGCATTACGGCCTGCTGCCCAAGTTCCCGATCGACGATCCCGCGCTCGAGCAGCGCTGCGTGCTCGCCGGGGGCGACGACTACGAGCTCGCGTTCACCGCCCCGCAAGCGGCGCGCGCCGAGATCGCAGCGCTGGCCGGAGCGCTGCGCCTTGCGCTCACGCGTGTCGGCTCGATCCAGTCCGGCGAGGCAAAGTTGCAACTGCTGGGCGCGCACGGCAAGCCCATGACCTGCGCCGCCGGGTTCGACCACTTCGCATGATCGTATTCCGTCCCAGCGCGCGTTTCGTCTTCACGCATCCCGCGCATTTCCTCGCCTTCGGCTGCGGCGCGGGCCTGTCGCCGTTCGCGCCCGGCACCGCCGGCACGCTGCTCGCGTTCCCGATCTGGTGGCTGATCGGTGGCGCCTACGACCCGCCGGTGCTGTTCGGCATCCTCGGGTTCCTGTTCGTGATCGGCGTGTGGGCCTGCGACATCACGGGGCGGCATCTGGGCATCGCCGACCACGGCGGCATGTGCTGGGACGAGGTGGTGGCGTTCCTGCTCATTCTGGCGATCGCGCCGCAGGATCCGTGGTGGCAGGCGGCAGCGTTCTTCCTGTTCCGCGCTTTCGACGTGGTGAAGCCGCCGCCGATCCGGCAGCTGGAGCGCCGCATGAAGGGCGGATTCGGCGTGATGTTCGACGACCTCCTGGCGGCCGGGTATACGCTGCTGGTCCTCGCGTTGGCGAAGAGACTTATCGTCCCTTGAACGAGCTCGCGCACAAAGTAGGCGCAGCGCTGAAGGCGCGCAGTCTGATGCTGGTCACCGCCGAGTCCTGCACCGGGGGCTGGGTGGCGATGCAGGCCACCGCGATCCCCGGCAGTTCGGACTGGTTTGAGCGCGGCTACGTGACCTATTCGAACGCCGCGAAGCGCGAGTCGCTCGGTGTGTCGGAGCAGACGCTCGGGCACCATGGCGCGGTGAGCGAGGAGACGGCGCGCGAAATGGCGCTCGGAGCGCTCAAGCACAGCCGCGCCCAGGTAGCGCTCGCCATCACCGGCGTCGCCGGCCCGACCGGCGGCTCGCGCGACAAGCCCGTCGGCACCGTGTGCTTCGCCTGGGTGCACGGGAGTACTATTTCAAGCGAGACGAGGCGGTTTGAGGGCGACCGTGAAAGCGTGCGCCGCCAATCCGTGGTCCGCGCCCTGCAAGGGGTACTGGAGTTGCTGTGAGCCAAGTCCGTCCTGCCGCCGTGGCGGGCATGTTCTACCCGCGCGACGCGCGCGAGTTGGAGAGCGAGGTCGCCGAGCTGATCGACGGCGTGGAGAACCTCGCGCCGCGCTTCGGCCATCCCAAGGCCCTCATCGTGCCGCACGCGGGCTATGTCTATTCCGGCACGGTCGCAGCGCGTGCCTACGACGAGCTTTCGGCCGCGCGCGGCGTGGTGAAGCGCGTGGTGCTCCTCGGCCCGGTGCACCGCGTGCCGGTGCGCGGCCTCGCCCTGCCGGGGGTCGAGGCCTTCGACACGCCGCTCGGGCGCGTGCCGGTGGACGCCGAAGCCGTGCGCATGCTCGCGCCCTACCGGCAGGTGGTCGCCAGTCCTGCGGCGCACGCAATGGAGCACTCGCTCGAAGTGCAGCTTCCCTTCCTGCAGAAGATGCTCGGCGCATTCGCGCTGCTGCCGCTCGCCGTGGGCGATGCCAGGCCGCAGGAAGTGCGCGAGGTGATCGAACGGCTGTGGGGCGGCGTGGAGACGCTGTTCGTGCTGTCCACCGACCTCTCGCACTATCACCCTTACGACGAGGCGCGCGCCATCGACCGCGAGACGCTCTCGCGCATCGCCAGCTTCGGGTCCGACATCAACCACGAGGAGGCCTGCGGCGCGACGCCGCTGAACGGTTTCCTCGCCGCCGCCCGGGCGCGCGGCCTGTCGATCCGGCTGCTCGGCGCCTGCAACTCGGGCGACACCGCCGGCGGCAAGGACCGCGTGGTCGGCTATGCCGCGTTTGCCCTGTACGAAGGCGAGCGCGTGTCCCTCGAGGATGCGGGCGAGGCGCTGCTCGCCATCGCGCGCGATGCGATCGGCCATGGCCTGGGCGTGCTAGCGCAGGCGCCGCGCACCGACGGCGCGCCGTGGCTGTTGCGTCACGGTGCGACCTTCGTCACCCTGCAGCTCGACGGGAAGCTGCGCGGCTGCATCGGCAGCCTGGCGGCGGAGCGCAGCTTGGGCGAGGACGTGGCCCGGAACGCGCAAGGCGCGGCACTGCGCGACCCGCGCTTTGCCCCGCTCAGCGCTGCGGAATGGCCGCGCTGCGCGCTCGAGGTGTCGGTGCTCTCGCCGGCCAAGCCGCTGCGCTTCGCCGACGAGGCGGAGATGCTGTCGCAGCTGCGGCCGGGCGAGGACGGCGTGATTCTCGAGCACGAGGCGCGCCGCGCCACCTTCCTGCCCCAGGTGTGGGAAGGGCTGCCGGACAAGCGCAAATTTCTCGAGCAGCTGATGCGCAAGGCCGGCATTCCCGCCGATACGCGCCTCGCGCGCTGCAAACTGTGGCGCTATCGCGTGGTCAAGTGGCAGCAGCCCGCATTGCACTAGAGTCCTCGCACCCGGGGCGCTGGTGGCACGCGCTCCCGGACGGCCGCATCCAGTGCGACCTGTGCCCGCGCGACTGCCGCCTGCACGAAGGCCAGCGCGGCATGTGCTTCGTGCGCAAGATGGAGCACGGCCGCATGGTGCTCACCACCTATGGCCGCTCCTCGGGCTTTTGCGTGGACCCGGTGGAGAAAAAACCGCTTAACCAGTTTTATCCGGGTACGTCGATCCTCTCCTTCGGCACTGCGGGCTGCAACCTGGCCTGCAAGTTCTGCCAGAACTGGGACATCTCCAAGTCGCGTGATCTGGACCGGCTGCAGGATGCGGCCACGCCCGAGGCAATCGCGCGGGCCGCGGTGAAGCTGGGCTGCAAGTCGGTGGCCTACACCTACAACGATCCCGTAATCTTCGCCGAGTACGCAATGGACATCGCCGACGCCTGCCGTGCGCGCGGCGTGCAGAACGTGGCGGTGACCGCGGGCTACATCCACGCCGAAGCGCGGCGCGAGTTCTACGCGAAGATGGACGCGGCGAACGTGGACCTGAAGGGCTTCACCGAGGATTTCTATTTCAAGATCTGCGGCGCTCACCTGCAGCCGGTTCTCGACACGCTCGTTTACCTGGTGAAGGAGACCAAGGTGTGGACGGAGATCACCACGCTGCTGATCCCGGGCAAGAACGATTCCGACGCCGAGCTCGAGGCCGAGTCGGCATGGATCATGCAGAACCTGGGGCCCGACGTGCCGCTGCACTTCACGGCGTTTCATCCGGACTGGAAGATGACCGACATCGCGGCCACGCCGCCGGCCACGCTCACGCGCGCGCGCGAAATTGCCTTGCGCGCTGGGCTGCGCTACGTCTACACCGGCAACGTGCACGACGAGGGCGGCGGCACCACGTCCTGCCCATCGTGCGGGAAGCCGGTGATCGTGCGCGACTGGTACCAGATCAAGTCCTACCAGCTGACCGAGCAGGGGGCCTGCGGCCATTGCGGCGCGGACCTGCCCGGCCGCTACCAGAAATTCGGCAAGCCCTTCGGCCCGAGACGCATCCCGGTGCGGTTGTCGGCCGCGGCCTGAGCGCGTGGGTTATTTCTTCGCGAGAAGGCTCATCAGCGCCGTGTTGTCCCAGCGGCCATGGCCGCTGGCGCTGATGCGGCCGTAGTACTGCTCGATCAGCGCGGTCCCGGGCATGGGTGAGTTGTTCTTCTTCGCTTCCGCCAGCGCGATGTTGAGGTCCTTGCGCATCCAGTCGCTGGCGAAGCCGAAACCCTCGAATTTGCCCTCGACCATGGTCTTCCAGCGGTTCTCGAGTTGCCAGGACTGGGCAGCGCCCTTGGAAATGACGCCGACCACCTTCTCCATGTCGAGGCCGGCGTTCTTGCCGAAATTGAGCGCTTCCGCCAGCCCCTGCAGCATGCCGACGATGGCGACCTGGTTGACCATCTTGGTGAGCTGGCCGGCGCCGGGTGCGCCGATCAGGGCGCACATCTTGGCGTAGACCTCGAGCACCGGCTTGGCCCGGTCGAAGTCGGCCTGCTCGCCGCCGCACATGATGCCGAGCTGGCCGTTGACCGCGCCCGCCTGGCCACCGGACACCGGCGCATCGACGAAGCCGACGCCCTTCTCCTTGCACTTGCCGTGCAATTCGCGCGCGACGATGGCGGAAGCGGTCGTGTGGTCCACCAGCAGCGCCCCCTTTTTCAGTCCCGCAAGCGCACCGTAGTCACCGTAGGCGACCGCACGCACGTCCTCGTCGTTGCCGACGCACATCAGGACGAAATCGCAGCCCTGGGCGGCTTCCTTGGGGGTGGGGGCGGACTTGCCGCCGTACTCCTTGACCCACTGCTGGGCTTTGGCCGCCGAGCGGTTGTAGACGGTCACGTCGTGAGCGCCCTTTTTCAGCAGGTGACCCGCCATCGGGTAGCCCATCACGCCCAATCCGAGGAATGCGACCTTGGCCATCTTATTTCTCCCAAGCTGTTGTCTGTATTACGAAAACCGGATGGTACCGCAGCCGCGTTGACAGGTCCGCGTCAACGGCTACAATACATGGACGTTTATACAGTATCCGGTGTCGGCCCAGCTGCTCCGATCCATGGGCAGCCTGCCGCAGAAGCCGACAGCCAGAACAAGAGGTACAACGTGGACGAGAACAAATCCAAGGCGCTGGCCGCGGCGCTGTCGCAGATCGAGAAGCAGTACGGCAAGGGTTCCATCATGCGCATGGACTCCGAGGCCATCAAGGACATCGAGGTAATCTCCACCGGGTCGCTGGGCCTGGACCTGGCGCTGGGCGTCGGCGGCCTGCCGCGCGGCCGGGTGGTCGAGATCTACGGGCCCGAATCCTCGGGCAAGACCACGCTGACCCTGCAGGTGATCGCGGAAGCGCAGAAAATGGGCGGCACGGCTGCCTTCATCGACGCGGAGAACGCGCTCGATCCGCAATACGCCAAGAAGCTCGGCGTCAACATCGACGAGCTGCTGATTTCGCAGCCCGACACCGGCGAACAGGCACTCGAGATCGCCGACATGCTGGTGCGCTCGGGCGCGGTGGAGGTGATCGTGGTGGACTCGGTGGCGGCGCTCACCCCCAAGGCCGAAATCGAAGGCGAAATGGGCGAGCCGCAGATGGGCCTGCAGGCGCGGCTGATGAGCCAGGCGCTTAGAAAGCTCACTTCCAACATCAAGCGCACCAATACGCTGGTGATCTTCATCAACCAGATCCGCATGAAGATCGGCGTGATGTTCGGAAATCCCGAAACCACCACCGGCGGCAACGCGCTCAAGTTCTATGCCTCGGCCCGCATCGACATCCGGCGCATCGGCGCGATCAAGAAGGGCGACGAGGTGATCGGCTCGGAGACCCGCGTCAAGATCGTGAAAAACAAGGTGGCGCCGCCGTTCCGCCAGGCCGAATTTGACATCCTCTACGGCGAGGGCATCTCGCGCGAAGGCGAAGTGCTGGAGCTGGGCGTGGTGCACGGCGTGCTCGAGAAGTCGGGCGCCTGGTACATCTACAAGGGCGACCGCCTCGGCCAGGGCAAGGACAATTGCCGCGAGTTCCTCAAGGACAACGCCGAGCTCGCGCGGGAGATCGAGATGAAGATCCGCGAGAAGGCGGGCGTGAAGGCCCCGGCCGCAGCTGCCGCAGTCCAAGCCGAGGCGATCGAAGACAAGAAGATCGAGCACCTTCCGACCCGCAAGCGGGGCGGCAGCAACGGCTGAGAATGGACGGTCCTGACACGCCCGCGGCGCTCAAAGCGCGGGCGCTAAGGCACCTCGTACGGCGCGAGCATTCGCGATCCGAACTCGCCCGCAAGCTCGCGCCGCGGGCCGAATCGCCCGCAGCGCTCGAGCAGCTGCTCGATGCGCTGGCGGCGCGAAAGCAACTCTCCGACCAGCGCTATGCGGAACTCCGGGCGCACCAGCTCTCGCGCAAATATGGCGCGGCGCGCATCCGGCTCGACCTCAAATCGAAGGGCGTTTCAAGCGACCTCGTCGAACGCGTGGCCGCGCAGGGCGAACTGGAGCGCGCCGCCGCAATCCTGACGCGCAAATATCCCGCGCCCGCGGGCTCGCGCGAAGAACGCGCGCGCCGCATGCGTTTCCTGCAGAGCCGCGGCTTCGCCCACGACACGATCCGCAAACTCATGTCATCCGATGATGCCGGTTAGGCGTTGATCACCCAGCGCGATTCGCGCGGAAAGGGGGTGATGGAGATGGAACAGGCACAGGCATTGGCAATCGTGAAATCGCTCGCCAACGGCGTCGATCCGGACAGCGGGGAAGTGTTTCCGGCGGAAGGCGCCTACCAGCGGCCGCAGACCGTGCGCGCGCTGTACACGGCGGTGGAAGCGCTGGAACGCGCCGCGCAGTTCGAGCGGCGCAAGCAGCAGCTGCCGGCGAAGACCGGGGAGCCGTGGACGGAAGACGAGGACCGCAAGCTCCTGGCGTCGTTCGACGCGGGGAATGCGCTCGGCGAACTCGCCATGGCGCACCAGCGCACGCAGACCGGCATCCGCGCGCGGCTGGTGAAGTACGGCCGGCTCGCGGCCTAGCACGGCGTAGTGGGGGAGCCTGCGGCGCCCCAGCGCCGCAGGCGCTCCAATGGACCGCAGGCGCTCCAATGGACCGCAGGCTCTCCTTTAGAATACCGGGTCTATGAAGTCGAACGAAATCCGCGCCAGCTTCCTCGAGTATTTCAAGTCGAAGGGCCACGCCATCGTCGCTTCCAGCCCGCTCGTGCCGGCCAGCGACCCGACCCTGCTGTTCGTCAACTCCGGCATGGTGCAGTTCAAGGACGTGTTTCTCGGCAAGGAGAAGCGCGCCACCACACGCGCCACGACGTCCCAACGATGCGTGCGCGCCGGCGGCAAGCACAACGACCTGGAAAACGTCGGCTACACCGCGCGCCACCACACCTTCTTCGAGATGCTGGGCAATTTCAGCTTCGGCGACTACTTCAAGCGGGACGCCATCCAGTTTGCCTGGGAGCTGCTCACCAAGGTGTACAAGCTCCCGCCGGAGAAGCTCTGGGCGACGGTCTACGAGACCGACGACGAGGCCTACGACCTGTGGACGAAAACCATCGGCGTTCCCAGGGAGCGCGTGGTCCGCATCGGCGACAAGCCGGGCGGCCAGAAGTACCAATCGGACAATTTCTGGCAGATGGCCGACACCGGCCCCTGCGGCCCCTGCAGCGAGATTTTCTACGACCACGGCGCCGGCATCGCCGGCGGGCCGCCAGGTTCGCCGCAGGCGGAAGGCGACCGCTACATCGAGATCTGGAACCTCGTCTTCATGCAGTTCAACCGCGATGAGCAGGGCGTCATGCATCCGCTGCCCAAGCCCTCGGTGGATACCGGAATGGGCCTGGAGCGCATTGCCGCGGTGCTCCAGGGCAAGCATTCCAACTACGAGATCGACCTGTTCCAGGACCTGATCAAGGCCGCGGCGCGCGAAACCGGGCAGAAGCAGCTCAAGAATCCCTCGCTCAACGTCATCGCCGACCACATCCGGGCCTGCGCGTTCCTGGTCGTCGATGGCGTGATTCCGGGAAACGAGGGCCGCGGCTACGTGCTGCGGCGCATCGTGCGCCGTGCCATCCGCCACGGCTACAAGCTCGGGCAGAAGCAGCCCTTCTTCCATCGCATCGTCCCGGACCTGGACCGCGCGATGGGCGACGCCTATCCGGAACTGCGCAAGGACAGCAAGCGCGTCGTCAATGTGCTCAAGCAGGAAGAGGAGCGCTTCGCCGAGACGCTGGAGAACGGCATGGGCGTGCTCGAGTCGGCGCTCGCCTCGGGCGAGAAGCTGCTCGACGGCGATACCGCGTTCCGCCTCTACGACACCTTCGGATTCCCGGTGGACCTCACCGCGGACATCTGCCGCGAGCGCGGCGTGATGCTCGACATGGCGGGTTTCGAGGCCGCCATGACCGCGCAGCGCGAGCGCGCGCGGGCCTCGAGCCGATTTTCCGCCGCGGCGGGGCTGGAGTACGCCGGGGGCAAGACCGAGTTCCGCGGCTACGAAACGCTGAAGCTGGCGGCCAAGGTGGTTGCGCTGTACCGCGAGGGCTCGCCCATCGAGCAGCTGCGCGCGGGGGAATCCGGCGTCGTGCTTCTCGACCGGACGCCGTTCTACGCCGAGTCGGGTGGCCAGGTGGGCGACCGCGGCGATTTCGTCGGCTCTGCCGGCACCTTCGAGGTCGGGGACACGCAGAAAATCCAGGCCGAGGTTTTCGGGCACCACGGCACGCTGAGAACCGGGACCCTCAAGGTCGGCGACCTGGTCGAGGCCAGGGTGGACGTTGAGCGGCGCAAGCGCACCATGCGCAACCACTCGGTCACGCACCTGATGCACAAAGCCCTGCGCGAGGTGCTGGGCCCGCACGTGCAGCAGAAGGGTTCCCTGGTCGACGCCGACAAGACGCGCTTTGATTTCGCGCACGACAAATCGATGAGTGACGCGGAGCTGCGCCAGGTCGAGCAGCGGGTTAACGACGAAATCCTGCAGAACACGCCGACGCGGGCGCAGATCATGCCGATCGGCGAGGCGCAGAAGTCGGGCGCCGTGATGCTGTTCGGCGAAAAGTACGGCGACGAGGTCCGGGTACTTGACATCGGCTCCTCGCGCGAATTCTGCGGCGGCACGCACGTTGAACGCACCGGCGATATCGGGGTTTTCAAGCTCTATTCGGAGGGCGGGGTGGCTGCAGGCATACGCCGCGTGGAAGCGACAACGGGCGGTAATGCGCTTGCGATGATGAATAACCAGCTGCAGGAATTCTACGAGGTCGCCAGGCACCTTCGGGCCCAGCCCGGGGGTGGAATGGTTGAAAAGGCGGTGAACAGTCTTCTCGAGGAGAAGAAATCGCTTGAGAAGGAGCTTGCGCGCCTCAAGTCAAAGATGGCATCGAGCCAGGGCGAGGATCTCGCCGGGCAGGCCGTGGACGTCAAGGGCGTCAAAGTGCTCGCCGCCTCGCTCGACGGCGCGGACGGCAAGGCGCTGCGCGAGACCATGGACAAACTGAAGGACAAGCTGAAGAGCGCGGCCATCGTGCTCGGCGCGGTGAGCGACGGCAAGGTGTCGCTGATCGCCGGCGTCACCGCCGACCTCACCGCCAGGGTAAAGGCGGGCGAGCTCGTGAACTTCGTCGCGCAGCAGGTGGGTGGCAAGGGCGGCGGGCGCCCGGATATGGCGCAGGCCGGCGGCACGGAGCCCGCGAAGCTGGCCGCGGCGCTGCAGTCGGTGAAAGGCTGGGTTGAGCAGCGCGTATAGGTTTTGCCGCGACTGCGCGGCAAAATGACTTAGCCATCGAGTGGTGGACTGAATGAAAGGGAGAATTGCGCCGTGAGATTCCTCGCCATGATCGCCGCGCTGGTCGCGGCACCCGTCCTCGCGCACCACGGCTGGTCGGAGTACGACTCGTCCAAGGTGCTCAAGCTCACCGGCAAAATCGAGCAATACGGCTACGAGCATCCGCACGGCCACGTGCGCCTCGAGACCCCGGGCAAGACCTGGCGGTGCGCGCTGGCGCCGCCTTCGCGCATGGAGAACCGCGGCCTGACGAAGGACATGCTCACGCCGGGCACGACGGCGACGCTCGAGGGCTACGCAAATCGCGGCAATCCCGAAGAAATGCGCGCGGAGCGCATCACCATCGGCGGCAAAACAGTCGAACTGAGGTAAGCGGTGACCCCGATGGGGGCCATCGAGATGAGCGCCCTCGGCGTGGCGATGCGCCAGTCGCTGTGGCTCTACCCGATCGTCGAAATCGTGCACCTCACCGGCATCGCGCTGCTGGTCGGCTCCATCGCGATGCTCGACCTGCGCCTGCTTGGCCTGTCGCGCTCGGTGCCGGTGCGGCGCCTCGCCTCGCACATCCTGCCCTGGATCGCGGCGAGCTTCGCGCTGATCGTGCCGAGCGGCCTGTCGATGTTCGTCGCGCACGCCGGCGATTTGATCGCCAGCCCGGTATTCGCGCTGAAGATCAGCCTGATCCTCGCCGCCGGGACGAACGCGGCGGTGTTCCATGCCGCCGTGTTCCGCGGCGCCGCCGAGTGGGACGTGCATCGCGCGCCGCCGGCCGCGGCGCGGCTGTGCGCCGCTTTGTCCCTGCTGCTGTGGGTGTCGGTGATCGCCTGCGGGCGATTGCTCGCTTATACCTAAAACCCGATCCGTCTCCGGGCGCCGCGCCCATCCTGCACGTCCGCGGGCTGCAACTCCCCGCGCCCGGCGAGCTTGGCGTTGCCGAACCCGGCCAGCGTTGCGCGCCGCATCTCCCGGGGCGAGAGTGCGGCGAGTTTCTCCACCACCGCCGTGCTCGGCGCCGCGGGAAAGTTCTTGCCCCAATCGTGGGCGCCGCGGATCTCGCGGTAGATCGAGAGCGCGATGCGCGCCGCGCCCTCGGCATCCGGCGCCTCGATCTCGTAGACCTGCATGCGATTGAGGATCGGCTCGGGGATGCGCGCGGCGTCGTTCGCCGTGGCGAACCACACCGCGCCCGAGGCGTCGATCGGAATCTCGGCGAACTCATCGACGAAGCACATCGCGGTGTCCAGTTCGAGCAGACTGTAGAGCGCGCCCAGCGGGTCGTACTGGCCCTCGGCGCTCGCCTTGTCGATCTCGTCCACCACCATCACGGGATTGGCATAGTCGCCGTTGAGGAACGTCTCGAACACCTTGCCCGGCTTGGAATTCTTCCATTGCGAGGAGGCGCCGCTCAGGATCCAGCCGGCGGTGAGCGAACTCATCGGCACGAAGCCGTAGCCGGTGCCCAGGAGCTGCGAAATGCGCCGCGCGAAGTGGGTCTTGCCGATGCCCGGTTCACCCAGCAACAGCATCGGCGGCAATTCGACCGCGTCCTCGGAATCGATGCACAGCGCGAGCTGCTTGCGGATGTCCTCGAGCACGGCGCCGAAATTGGGCAGTTCCTCGAACAGCTCTTCCATCGCCGGCAGGGCGGAAGGCTTGACGGTGAAACGCTGGCCGCCGACGCGCAGCATCTTGTCGTAGAGCGCGCGCAGCGCCTCGTTCGCGCTGGGCGCAAGTTCGTGCAGCGCTTTTTCCACGGCGGGGACTTCGTAGACGTCCCTGAATCCTGCAATCGGAATAGCCACGTTTGCCGACATTGGTGCCTCCTTGCAGCTTGTTATTCGCCGGTACCGCTACCCGAGCGAAAACGCTAACAGACACCCGAAAGCGAAGCAACTCCCGCGCCAGCTTTCTGGCAGTCCGCGTCGCCGAGTGCTAGATTTCCTCCATGTCTTCGTTCCGGCTGGAATTGGCGTCCGAAGTCTTCAACTGCCGCAGCACCCAGAGGGTCCGGCGGCCGAAGTAGACAATTTTCGGCACCCATGTTCCAATCTCGTCCCATGAATCGCTGGTATTTCGGCTTTTTCTTCTGCTTCCCGCGCCCTCTGGCGGAGGGGAACGGCTAGCCGCAATCCAGCGCAACCGACGAACCGCCAGAGCAGAGATGCCTGGCGGTTTTTTTTTGACCTGAGGCCCACACCATGACCGCGCCCACCGATTCCTTCCTCGGCCCCGTACCCGCCGACAAGACTTCGCTCACCGACGACGAGCGCATCGAGAACATCATCCCGCTGCCGCCGCCCGAACACCTGATCCGCTTCTTCCCGGTGCAGGGCACGCCGATGGAGACGCTGATCGCCGACACGCGGCGCAAGGTGCGCGCCATCCTGCAGGGCCAGTCCGACCGCCTGCTGGTGGTGATGGGGCCCTGCTCGATCCATGACCCCGCCGCGGCCGTGGAGTACGCCGGGCGGCTCGCCGCCGAGCGCCGCCTGCACGAGGGCGAGCTGGAAATCCTGATGCGCGTGTATTTCGAGAAGCCGCGCACCACGGTGGGCTGGAAGGGGCTGATCAACGATCCCTACCTGAACGGGAGCTTCCGAATCAACGAGGGGCTGCGGATCGCGCGGGACCTGCTGTTGCGCATCAACCAGGCCGGCGTGCCCGCGGGCTGCGAGTTTCTCGACGTCATTTCGCCGCAGTACATGGGCGATCTGGTGTCCTGGGGCGCGATCGGCGCGCGCACCACCGAGTCGCAGGTGCACCGCGAGCTGGCCTCGGGCCTGTCGGCGCCGGTGGGGTTCAAGAACGGCACCGACGGCAACGTGAAGATCGCGGTGGACGCGATCCTCGCTGCGGGCCAGAAGCACCATTTCCTTTCGGTGCACAAGACCGGGCAGGTGGCCATCGTGCAGACGCGCGGCAACGACGATTGCCACATCATCCTGCGCGGCGGGAAAGCGCCGAACTACGACGCGGCGAGCATCGCTGCCGCCTGCGCCGAACTGGCCAGGGCCCAGCTGCCCGAGCGCCTGATGATCGACTGCTCGCACGCCAACGCCGCCAAGCAGTTCAAGCGCCAGATCGACGTGGCGCGCGACATCGCGGCGCAGATCGCCGCGGGCGAGCGGCGCGTGATCGGCGCGATGGTCGAGTCGCACCTGGTCGAAGGCCGGCAGGATCTGACGCCGGGCAATCCGCTGCAATACGGGCAGAGCGTCACCGATGCCTGCCTGGGCTGGAAAGACTCGCTGGAGGTGCTGGAAATTCTCGCCGGCGCGGTGCAGGAGCGCAGGAAGCAGGCGAAGAGCAAGCGCTAGGAGACTCGCTAGAATCGCTGCCGTGGTTTCCCTGACGCCGCGGCAGTGGTTCTGGAGCGCGCTCGCCGCGACACTGGTGTTTCGCCTGTGGCTCGGCGCCGCTCTGCCCATCACGGGTGACGAGGCCTATTTCGCCATCTGGGGGCGCCACCCCGATATCGGTTTCTACGATCACCCGCCGATGGTGGGCTGGCTGCTCGCGCCGCTGGTGCTGGTGTCGGACTCCGCGTGGGTGCTGCGCCTGCCGGCGATCCTGCTGCCGGCGGCGCTCGCGCTGCTGCTGCGGCACGCGCTAAGCGCCTGGTTTGCGCGCGATGCCGACACCGCCGACCTGGCGGCGCTGGCGGTGCTGCTGTTGCCGATCAATGTCTGGAACGTGCTCATCACCACCGACACGCCGCTGGCGCTGTTCTCGGTGGCTTCGCTCCTCGCGTTCGCGCGCCAGCGATTCCTGCTCGCGGGCGTGCTGCTGGGGCTCGCGTTCCTGTCCAAGTACTTCGCCGTCCTGCTCGGCCTCGCCTATCTCGTCTGGGCGCTCGCCGCGCGGCGACCCGCGACCTTCGGGTGGGTGCTGGCAGGTTCATTGCCATTCGGGCTGCTCAACCTGTACTGGAACTGGCAGGCCTGCTGGTGCAACGTAATGTTCAACGCCATCAACCGGCACGACAACGCCGGGCTGTCGTGGGCGACGCCGGCCTTGTACGCGGCCTCGCTCGCCTACCTCGCGGCGCCGCTCCTCTGGGTCGCATGGAAGGAGCGCGCGCGGCTGCGCGCCGCTGCGGCGCAACCTGCGGTGGGCGCCGTGCTCGCGGCGTGGCTGGTACCGCTCGCGGTGTTCGCGCTGCTCTCGCCGGTGAAGCGTATCGGCCTGCATTGGCTGCTCGCCTTCATGCCGGCGCTGGTGTTGACGGCGGCGCTCGCGCTCGAGCGGCGCGCGCTGGTGGTCACAGTGCGCTGGTTCGGCACGCTCGCCGTACTGCATGCGGGGGCATTCATCGTGCTCGCGGCGCTGCCGCTGGAAACCTGGAACAACTCGCGTTTTTACCCCAGCCTGGTGCTGCACTTCGACACGCAGGCGGTGCTGCAGCCGCTCGGCCCTCAGCTGGCGCGCTATCGCCTGGCGACCGAAGGCTACTCGCTCTCGGCCGTGCTCTCGTTCCACACCGGGCGCGACGTGCCCGTCTTCGGGGCGGGATCGTCGCACGCGCGCCACGACGACATCGTCACCGACTGGCGCCGGCAGCAGGGCCGGGATTTCCTGATCCTGTTGCGCGACGCGCCGCTGCTCGAGGACTACCGGCCTTACTTCCGGGAGGTCGAGGCGCAGCGCGTGCAGGCGCGCGGCGCCGCGTATTTCGCGGTGCTCGGACGCGGCTTCGACTACGCCGCGTACCGCGATGGCGTGCTCAAGCAGGTGCGCGAACGCTGGTACCGCATCCCGCCCTGGCTGCCGGTCGGGCGCTGCTATTTCTTCGAGCGCTACGGGTTCCAATGACCCTGCGCGACGTGGCGCAGCTGCTGCGTCCCCACCATTGGGTGAAGAACGGTTTCGTGCTGGCGGGATTGCTGTTCGGCCATGCCTGGGACCAGCCGGGCTACGTCGCGGCCGCCGTCGCGGCGACGCTCGCGTTCTGCCTGGCCTCCAGCGCGGTCTACGCCTTCAACGATGCGCACGACGCACAGCGCGACCGCGAGCACCCGGACAAGAAGGAGCGCCCCGTGGCGCGCGGCGCGATTGCCCCGGCCGCGGCGCGGGCCATCGCGGCGCTGCTCGCCTGTGCCGCGCTCGGCCTCGCCGCCTGGACCGCATGGCCGGTGGCGGCTTTTGTGAGCGCCTACCTGGTTCTCAATGCGGGCTATACGCTCGGCCTGAAGCGCGTGCCGGTGCTCGACGTGTTCGCCATTGCCTCCGGCTTCATGCTGCGCCTGCTCGCCGGTACCGCGGGCATCGGCATCGAGCCTTCGCGCTGGCTGCTCGCCTGCGGCTTTCTGCTCACGCTGTTCCTCGGCTTCGCCAAGCGCCGCGCCGAACTCGAGCGCCTCTCGGCGGACGCCGCGCAGCACCGGCCGGTGCTCGAAGCCTACAGCCTGGCGTTCCTCGACAAGGCGGTGTTCGCCTGCGTGATCGGGATGGTGGTCACCTATGCCCTGTACACGGTCGCCGAAACCACGGCGGTGCTGCACGGCACCGAAAACCTGATCTGGACGCTGCCCTGGGTGCTGCTCGGCAGTTTCCGTTATCTGTTCCGCCTGCATTACCGCGGCGGTGGCGGCGACCCGGCGCAGGAGCTGTTGCGCGACCCGCTGCTGGCGGCCGCCGCGCTCGGCTGGGTGGCCACGGTGGCGTGGCTGATCCGTTAGAATTGCCCGCAACCCCGCGTCCACGATGGCCGAACGCCCGCAACAGCTTGCCCACCTCGAGAATCTCGGCGACGCGACGCGCTTCGCCGGCCAGATCTATCTGCTGATTCCGAAGTGCCCCCTGCTGGAAAACTTCACCCCGGCGGAAGTGAACCTGCTGGCGCAATTCATGGAGGTGTACCGCGCGGCCGACAACATGGAAATCATCCGCGAAGGCGATGGCGGGGATTTCATGCTGATCGTGATTCAAGGCCGCGTCGAGGTGCGCAAGCGCGACCGCTACAACACGCCGCAGCTGATTGCGGTGGTCGAGCCCGGCCACGCCCTGGGCGAGATGTCGATGATCGACGGCGAGCCGCGTTTCGCCACCTGCGTGGCGCTGGAGCCGGCGCTGGTCGCGGTGCTGGACCGCGAGAGCATGGCGCGCATCATCGTCGAGCAGCCGTTGCTCGGCGCCAAGGTCCTGATGGAGCTGGTGCTGATGCTGTCGCAGCGCCTGCGCGCCACCAGCAATCGCCTGATGGATCTGCTCGACGAGCAGGGGCAGCGTACCGCCGTGCTGCTGTAAGCCGCGCCCGGGCCGGCGCGACCAATTGCGCGTGAACCGCTCCCGACTGATCGTGCTGGCCGCCGTCGCAGCGTTGGTGGCGGCATTCTTCGTATTCGGCGGGCAGCGCTATCTCACCTTGGATCAGCTGCGCGCCCAGCAGGCGGGCATCCAGGACTATTTCGCGTCGCATCCGTGGCAGACCGTGCTCGGCTATTTTCTGGCCTACGTGGCGGTGACCGGACTCTCGCTGCCCGGGGCAGCGGTGCTGACCTTGTTCGGCGGCGCGGTGTTCGGATTGGTCTGGGGCACGGTGATCGTGTCCTTCGCCTCGTCGATCGGCGCGACGCTGGCTTTTCTCGCCTCGAGGTTCCTGTTACGCGACTGGGTGCAGGGCCGCTTCGGCGACCGGCTCAAGCCGATCAACGACGGCGTGGCGCGCGAGGGCGCGTTCTACCTGTTCGCGCTGCGCCTGGTGCCGGTGTTCCCGTTCTTCGTCATCAACCTGGTGATGGGGCTTACGGCGATCCGCACCTGGACTTTCTACTGGGTCAGCCAGGCGGGCATGTTGGCCGGCACCCTGGCCTACGTCTACGCGGGCACGCAGCTCGGGGAGTTCAGGCTGTCGGCCGGGCTGGTGGCGGCCTTCACGCTGCTCGGACTATTCCCGCTGGTGGCGAAGAAGACCCTCGAGGCGCTCAAGGCCCGCCGCGTCTACGCGAAGTGGGACCGTCCGGCGAAGTACGACCGCAACATGGTGGTGATCGGCGCCGGGTCGGCGGGCCTGGTCAGCGCGCTCATCGCCGCGGCGGTCAAGGCCAAGGTGACACTGGTGGAGAAGCACCGCATGGGCGGGGACTGCCTCAACACGGGATGCGTACCATCGAAAGCGCTGATCAAGACGGCGCGCGTGCTCTCGACCATCCGGCGCGCGAAGGAATACGGGCTGAAGAGCGCCGTGGCGGAATTCGATTTTGCCGACGTGATGGAGCGGGTGCAGCGGGTGATCAAGACCATCGAGCCGCACGACTCGGTCGAGCGCTTCGAGTCATTGGGCGTCGAATGCCTCCAGGGCGAGGCAAAAATCGCCTCGCCCTGGATCGTGGAAATAAAATGCAATGACGGGTCGACGAAGGTCCTGACCACGCGCTCCATCGTCATCGCGGCCGGCGCGCGGCCCTTCGTGCCGCCGATCCCCGGCATCGAGCAGACCGGCTACTACACCTCGGACACGCTGTGGGATCTGCGCGAGCTGCCGCAGCGCCTGGTGGTGCTGGGCGGCGGGCCGATCGGCTGCGAGCTGGCGCAGGCCTTCGCACGCCTGGGCGCGCAGGTGACGCAGGTCGAGATGCTGCCGCGGCTCCTGATCCGCGAGGATCCCGAGATCGCGGAGATGGTGGCCAGGCGCTTTCGCGAGGAGGGCGTCGACGTGCGCGTCGGGCACAGGGCGAAGGAGTTCCACGTCGAGGACGGGCGCAAGGTGCTGATCTGCGAGCACCAGGGGCGCGACCTGGCGATCGGCTTCGACGCGCTGCTGGTGGCGGTCGGGCGCGTGGCGAACACTTCGGGCTACGGCCTGGAGGAACTGGGCATCCCGGTGACCAGGGCGCGCACCGTGCAGACCAATGAATACCTGCAGACGATCTTTCCCAACATTTATGCCTGCGGCGATGTCGCCGGGCCCTACCAGTTCACGCACACCGCCTCGCACCAGGCCTATTACGCGGCGGTGAATGGCCTGTTCGGCGCATTGAAGAAATTCCGCGCCGACTACTCGGTGATTCCCTGGGCCACGTTCACCGACCCCGAGGTGGCGCGCGTGGGGCTGAACGAGACCGAGGCGAAAGACAAGGGCATCGCCTACGAGGTGTCGACCTACGGCATCGACGACCTGGACCGCGCCATCGCCGACGAGGAGGCGCACGGCGTGGTCAAGGTGCTGACCGTGCCGGGCAAGGACCGCATCCTGGGCGTCACCATCGCGGGCGAGCATGCTGGCGACCTGATCGCGGAGTTCGTCGGCGCCATGCGCCACGGCATCGGCCTGAAAAAAATTCTCGGCACGATCCACATCTATCCCACGCTGGCCGAGGCGAACAAGTACGCCGCCGGGGTGTGGAAGAAGGCGCACGCGCCGCAGCGCGTGCTGCACTACGTCGAGAGGTTCCACGCATGGATGCGCGGCTGAGCGTCCTCGCACTGGCGTGGGTTGCATTGCCGGTCCAGGCCTTCGACCACGCTCATGCGGCATGGGACGCGATGGTGAAGAAGCACGTGGTTGTGCTCGATGGCGGCAAGGCGTCGCAGGTGAACTACGCCGGCATCGCCGCGCAGAGGGCGGCGCTCAAGGCCTACCTCGACGCGCTGTCGAAGGTCGGCCAGGCCGAATTCGATGGCTGGGCGAAGCCGCAGCGCAAGGCCTTCCTCATCAACGCGTACAACGCCTTCGCCGTCGAGAAGATCCTCACGCGTTATCCGGACATCCGCTCCATCTGGGACTTTGGCAAGATCTTCGGAAATCCCTTCAAGGACAATTTCTTCACCCTGCTCGGGCGCCGCATGACCCTCGACGGCATCGAGCACGAGACCCTGAGGAAGCCCGGCGCCTACGACGATCCGCGCATCCACTACGCGGTGAATTGCGCTGCGATCGGCTGCCCGATGCTGCGGGAAGAAGCCTACGTGGCCGAGCGTCTCGAGGCGCAGCTCGAAGCGCAGGCGCTGCGCTTCCTCGGCGACCGCACGCGCAACCGGTATCGGGAGGGCAGGCTCGAGGTGTCGAGGATCTTCGACTGGTTCAAGGAGGACTTCGAGCCGCGCGACCAGTATTTCGCGCGCTACGCGAAGGCGCTGGACTACCCGGGCAGGGCTGTGCCGATCACCTTCCTCGACTACGATTGGACCCTCAACGACTCTCCGTCGTCGTCCCCGCGCTGAACGAGGCGGCGGGGATCGCGGATTGCCTGCGCCGGCTCGCGCCGTTGCGCGCGCGCGGCCATGAAGTCATCGTGGTGGACGGCGGCAGCACCGATGGCACGCTGCAGCTGGCGCAGCCGCTCGCCGATTGCGTGCTGGCGGCGCCGCGCGGCCGCGCCGCACAGATGAATGCGGGTGCGCGCGCCGCGAGCGGGGACGCGCTGCTGTTCCTGCACGCGGACACCGAGCTGCCGCCGCAGGCGGAGCGCGCGGTGCTCGAGGCGCTGCGCACCCATGCCTGGGGCCGCTTCGACGTGCGCATCGATTCGCGCGACGCCAGGCTCGCCATCGTCGGCTTCTGCATGAACTGGCGCTCGCGCCTCACCGGCATCGCCACCGGCGACCAGGCGATCTTCGTGCGCAGGAACGCCTTTGCGCAATACCCGGAGATCGCGCTGATGGAGGACATCGCCTTCAGCGCGCGCATGAAGCGCGTTTCGCCGCCCGCCTGCCTGCGCCTCAAGGTGAGCACCTCGGCGCGGCGCTGGGAGCGCAATGGAGTGCTGCGCACCGTGCTGCTGATGTGGCGGCTGCGATTCCTGTACTGGCTGGGCGCCGACCCGGGCGAACTTGCGCGCCGATATTCAAACTAGGGTGGTGGTGTTCGCGCGCGAGGCGCGCGCCGGGCGCGTGAAGACGCGCCTGATCCCGCTCCTCGGCGAGCAGGGTGCGGCGCGCCTGCACGCACGCCTGGTGCGCCGCGCGCTGCGCACCGCGCGTGCAGCGGGTCTGGGCGCGGTGGAACTGTGGACGACGCGGCGCCGGCAGCGCGGCGCCGATCTGGGTGAACGCATGCACCATGCGTTCCGGCACGGCCTGCGCCGCGCGGCGCGCATGATCCTCATCGGCTCGGACTGCCCGGCGCTGGACGCGCGCGACCTGCGCCGCGCCGCGCGCTGGCTGGCGGGCGGCGCCGACGCGGTGTTCGCCCCGGCGGAGGACGGCGGCTACGCGCTGGTCGCGTTGCGCCGCGTCTCGCCGCGCCTGTTCGCGGGCATCGAATGGGGCGGCCCGCGGGTGATGGCGCAGACGCGCGAGCGGCTCCTCGCCCTGGGCTGGCGCTGGCGCGAGCTGCCCATGGTCTGGGATGTCGACCGGCCCGAGGACTACCGGCGGCTACAGCGCTCCGGCCTTCTTCAGTAGCGCGGCGATGCGCTCCGCGATCAGGCGGTAGCCGCGCGCATTGGGATGGATCGGGTCCGACTTGAGCTCGGAATTGCGCAGGATCTCGCCGATCACCTGGCCTTCATACGGAATGCCGAACTCCTTTGCGATCTCCGCGTAGAACTTCGGCGGCGTCACGAGCAGCCCTTTCTCCGGCGTGCCGATCAGCAGCACGCCGGCGCCGCGCTTCCTCGCCAGCGTTGCCATGCGGCGCACGTTTTCGGCGACCTCGGCCTTGCTCAGATTACGCAGGAAGTCGTTGCCGCCGATGCACAGCACGAGCAGCACGGGCTGGTGCTCGTCCAGCGCGGCGGGCAATCGCGCGAGTGCGCCGGCGCTGGTGTCGCCCGGCACGCCCGCGCGCACCACCTTGCGGCCGATCAGCCGCTCGAGCTGCGCCGGGTAGCTGTCCGCTTGCGCCGCGCCGGTGCCGAAAGTGAGGCTGTCGCCGAAGGCGAGCACCACCGCGTCGGGCGCGAGGCGCGCGAGCTTCGGTGCGTCGCCGCAGGCGGCGAGGCCGAGCGCCGCGACCCAGAACAGTGCAAGCCGCCAGGCTGACGGGGATGCAAGTGTTCGCATCGGGGTGCATGCTACACTCGCCTCGAGACAAAGCCAGCGGCGCGCAGGGGCATCGCGAGTGTCGCGACAAGAGCTGGAGGAGAGCAATGATCATCAGAAATCCGAAGGACTTCTGGGCCGGGCTCATGTTCGTCACTTTCGGCCTGGCGTTTGTCGTCGTCGCCGCCGGATCCCCCGAGTTCCTCGACCGGCTCTTCGGCGCAAAGGTGGTGCCCGGCTACCAGATGGGCAGCTCGGTGCGCATGGGACCTGCCTACTTCCCGGTGGTGCTCGGCGGCTTGATGGCGATGCTCGGCGCGATCATCCTGCTCCGCTCCTTCGCTTCCGGTCTGAGCGGCAAGGCGGTGCGCGTGCCGCTGCCGTTCAACATCGTCGATCTGGCAATCGGGATCGGCGTATTCGCGCTGCTGCTGAAGTACGGCGGCGATCTGTCGCTTTCCACGGACAACGCGATGCTGGTGGCGGCGCTCGTGGTATCGGCGCTCTCCATCAAGTTCCGACCGGACGCCAAGCCGCTGGTGCTGATTCTCGCGGGATGCCTCGCCTTCGCCTACACGCTCAAACCTCTCGGCCTGATCGGCGCGACGCTGCTGCTGGTGTTCATCGGCGCGTTCGGCGGCCACGAGTTCAAGTGGAAGGAAGTGGCCGTCCTCTACGTCGTGCTGATCATATTCTCGGTGCTGGTGTTCGTGAAGGGGCTGACGCTGCCCTTCGCGATCTGCCCCGCGAGCATCGAAGACTTCTGCCGCTTCTAGGGAGGGCGTGATGGAGATCATCAGCAATCTCGCTCTCGGCTTCGGCGTCGCGCTGTCGCCGTTCAACCTGTTGATGTGCCTGATCGGGGTCCTCCTCGGCACGCTGATCGGGGTGCTGCCCGGGGTCGGGCCGGTGGCCACCATCGCCATGCTGCTGCCGATCACCTTCAACCTGGACCCGATCGCGGCGCTGATCATGCTGGCCGGCATCTACTACGGCGCCCAGTACGGCGGCTCGACCACAGCGATCCTGGTCAACCTGCCCGGCGAGTCGTCCTCGGTGGTCACGTGTCTCGACGGCTACCAGATGGCGCGCCAGGGCCGCGCCGGGCCGGCGCTCGCCACCGCGGCGATCGCCTCGTTTTTCGCCGGCTGCGTGGCGACGCTGATCGTGGCGATGTTCGCGCCGCCGCTGGCCGAGGTGGCGCTCAAATTCGGCCCCTCCGAGTATTTCTCCCTGATGGTGCTGGGGTTGGTCGCGGCGACCGTGCTGGCGCACGGCTCGCTCATGAAGGCGATCGCCATGGTGCTGCTCGGACTGCTCCTCGGGCTGATTGGCACCGACGTCAATTCGGGCGTGCTGCGCTTCGCCTTCGGCATCTCGGAGCTTGCCGACGGCATCGGCTTCGTCACCGTGGCGATGGGCATGTTCGGCCTGGCGGAGATCATCGCCAACCTCGAGCAAAAGGAGCACCGCGAGGTGTTCACCAGCAAGGTGGGCAAACTGATGCCGGGCAAAGAGGACTGGAAACGCATCTGGGCGCCGATCCTGCGCGGCACCTTCCTCGGCTCGGCGCTGGGCATCCTGCCCGGCGGCGGCGCGCTGCTCGCCTCCTTCGGCGCCTACACGCTGGAGAAGAAGGTCTCCAAGAACGCGCACCAGTTCGGTAAAGGCGCAATCGAGGGCGTGGCGGCCCCCGAAGCGGCGAACAACGCCGGCGCGCAGACTTCCTTCATCCCGCTGCTCACGCTCGGCATTCCCTCCAACGCGGTGATGGCGCTGATGATCGGCGCGATGATGATCCAGGGCATCGCGCCCGGGCCGCAGGTGATGACGGAACGGCCGCAATTGTTCTGGGGCATGATCGCCTCGATGTGGCTGGGCAACCTGATGCTGGTGGTGCTCAATCTGCCGCTGATCGGCATGTGGATCAAGCTGCTCACCGTGCCCTATCGCATCCTGTATCCCTCGATCCTGGTGTTCATGGCGATCGGCGTGTTCAGCCTGTCGAACAACCCCTTCGACGTGTTCCTGATGGCAGCGTTCGGCCTGCTGGGCTACATCTGCGTCAAGCTCGAATGCGAGCCGGCGCCGATGATCCTCGGCTTCATCCTCGGGCCGCTGATGGAGGAGAACCTGCGCCGGGCGATGCTGCTGTCGCGCGGCGATGCGTTCGTGTTCTTCCAGAAGCCGATCAGCGCCTCGTTCCTCATCGTCTCGATCATCCTGCTGGCGATCATCGCGCTGCCCAACATCCGCAAGAAGCGCGAGCAAGTGTTCGTCGAGGAAACCTAGCGGCGGGCGCGCCGCCGCGCGTCGTGGCGCTTACTGCGCGGCGATGGTTTGCACCTCGATGAGGAATTGCTCGCCGACCAGGCGGTCGATGACCAGCAGGGTATTGGGCGGGTACTTGCCATCCGGGAACATGTGCGGGAATTCGCGCAGCCGCCAGGCCATGAATTTCGGGATGTCCTGCGAGTGCACCAGGTAGGTGGTGAACTGCGCCACGCTGCCCCAGCCGGCGCCCGCGGACTTGAGCGCGGTCTCGATCTGCCCGAACACCGCGGTGCACTGCGCATCGAAATTCTCGCCCGGGGCCAGCATGCCGGCGATGTAGAGGGTTTCCGACGCGTCCTTCACTCGCGTCAGGTGCGAGTACTGCCCGAGCGGCTTGCCCAGGGCCTGCACGTTTTCGATCTTGATCTGCGCCATCGTTCCTCCCGTTACCTGGACTTGGACCTGGGCTTGCCCCGCGCGGCGAGCAGTGCTTTCACTGCATACAGCAGTGCGCGCCGCTCGACCGGCTTGACCAGGAAGCCGTCGGCGCCCGCCGCGATGCAGCGGTCGTTGGTCTCCTGGTCGGCAAGCGCCGAAATGATCAGTACCGGCGTCGCCGTGTTGGCCGAGGCGCGGCGGATCTCCTTCAGCACTTCGTAGCCCCCGATCCCCGGCATCAGCAGGTCGAGCAGGATCGCATCATAGGCGTAGTTGCCGGCCAGGCGCAGCGCCTGCTCGCAGGTGCCGGCGAGCTGCAGTTCGGGCTTCATGCCCGCGGTCAGCAGGCGCGCGATCAGCAGGCGCGTGGACTCCTCGTCGTCGACGATCAGCAGGCGATGGCGCGGCGCGGCGACTTTCCTTGAGGGCATCAGCGCGCCAGCTGCCGGGCGAGATCGTTGAAATCGCGCGCATGGAGGTCGAAAGCCGGCTCGCGGGCGATGTCCACCTTCACCGCCGGGCCGTACTCGCGCGGCCGCGGCACGTAGGCGGTTTTCAAGCCGCAGGCGCGGGCCGCGTGCAGGTCGTCCTTGTGCGCCGCCACCATCATCAGCGCCTGCGGCTTGACGCCCAGCAGGTCCGCGGCGCCGAGGTAGGTCTCGGGGTCGGGCTTGTAGTGCCGCACCACTTCGGCCGAGAGAATGCAGTCCCAGGGCAGGCCGGCGTGCTTGGCCATGTTCGTGAGCAGCGACACGTTGCCGTTGGAGAGCGTGGCGATCACGTGCTTGCGTTTGAGCTTGACCAGTCCCGCTTTCGCGTCCGGCCAGGGCCGCAGGCGGTGCCAGGCGCGGTTCAGGTGGTCGATTTCGTCCTCGGCCAGGCCGCGGATGGCGAATTTCACCAGCAGGCCGTCGAGAATCATGCGGTGCAGGTCGTCGATCCTGGTCCAGGGCAGCTCGCCCGAGCGCACGCGCGCCATCGCCGGCCGGTAGCCTGCGCGCCAGGCGTCGGCGAACGCGGCCCAGTCCACCTTGATGCGTTTCCTGCGGCCCAGCAGCTTGCCTTCGCGGATCAGGGAGCCGCGCCAGTCCACCACGGTGCCGAACACGTCGAAGACCAGCGCTTGCACGGCGGGGACGCGGGCGGGCATGGAAGGAATTCTAAACGCCCGTGCGCACGGAATTACTGCAAGCGGATGATTCCGGACGCGCTGATAAGGATGCGCGCCGCGCCGGCCGCCGGCGGGTTTACATTCTTTTGCGTTCGTGCTTCCAGAGCACGTCGCCGCGCCTGCCGGCGCGGTTCAGGGCACGGCCGAGCACGAACAGCAGGTCGGAGAGCCGGTTCAGGTACTGGCGGGCGCGCTCGCCGACCTGCTCTGCGCGCCCCAGGGCCACCAGGCTGCGTTCGGCGCGGCGGCACACGGTGCGCGCGAGATGCGTCAGCGCCGCGGCGCGCGTGCCGCCCGGGAGGATGAATTCCTTCAGGGGCTTCAACTTCGCGTTGTGCGCCTGCGTCAGTTCTTCCAGGCGCGTGACATGGGGCTCGGCGATCATCGTGTGGCCCGGGATGCAGACCTCGCCGCCGAGGTCGAACAGGTCGTGCTGCACCTGCAGCAACGCCGCGCGCACCGGCTTGGGGAGCTTTTCCGCGAGCAGCAGGCCGAGGGAGGAATTGAGCTCGTCGATGTCGCCGAGCGCTTGGACGCGCTGACTGTCCTTGCCCACGCGCGCCCCGTCACCCAGGCCGGTCTGGCCGGCGTCGCCCGTGCGGGTGGTGATTTTCGATAGCCGGTGGCCCATGAGTAGCGCAGAATTATAGGGCTGCATCGCAATTCAAAGGAGGAACCATGGCCAGTGTGCGCAAGGCTTCTTACTACTCGATGAAAGTTCCGCAGCGCCCCGGCTCGGGCGCGCAGCTGCTCGCCGCGCTGAAAGCGGCGCAAGTGAACCTGCTCGCCTTCACCGGGTTTCCCGAGCGCAGCGGCGCGCAGGTGGACTTCGTGCCGCAGGACAACGCGAAATTCGCCCAGGCGGCGAGGAAGGCGAAGCTGAAGATCTCTTCGCGCAAGACCGTGTTCCTGGCGCAGGGCGAGGACCGCGTCGGCGCGCTGACGCAGATCCTCGGCAAGCTCGCCACGGCGAAAATCAACGTGGTGGCGCTGAACGCCGTGACGGCGGGCAAGCGCCGCTACGGTGCGATGTTCTGGGTGAAGCCCAAGGACGTGGCGAACGCGTCGCGGCTGCTGAAAGCGCGGTGAGCTAGCTGGCGTATAGCGCG
>JANMSV010000166.1:0-5692 GCA_031389685.1 Betaproteobacteria bacterium | reverse complement strand
CACTACCCGCTCGCGAGCGTCAAGCGGCTGATCGGGGAGGGCAGGGTGAACTTTACGATGATCGCGGTGGCCGGCGGCGCAGCGATGGGCTTTGCCGCCGATCAAATGCTGAATGTTGTAGCGAGCTTAACGGGCGGAGATCTCCATAAGAGCATGACCTCGCACGCAGACCACAAAGTGTGGCATGACGTGTACCACGCCGGTACGGGCCGCGGGGTCGTTTATATAAAGCTCACCAATGTCGAGGATCTGGGCATTGTCTAGTTAAAGGGGAAAGAAGCATGAAAAGCCCGACGTGTGAGACCGGAAGCCTCGTTGAGGCTGTCCGCGACGTGCCCTATATCTATAAGGGTAAAAAGGCGGTCATCAAAGCGGTCAAAGGCAAATTTTGCGACAACCCGAAATGCCGGGAGGTCGTTATGGACATGTGCGAGTCGGTGAGAACGTCCAAGGAGATGCTTGAGTTCAACAAGACGGTGAATGCCGAGTTGACCCCCATTGGCCTGCTGACACAGATCCGCCAGCAATTTGATCTCACGCAGCAGGAAGCTGCGAAGGTGTTTGGCGGCGGCGCGAATGCCTTTAGCCGCTACGAGAGCGGAAAGACCAAGCCGCCCGTCGCGCTGGTGACGTTGTTCAAGGTGCTCAACAAGCATCCCGATCTGTTCCGGGAGATTATTGAGATTGGCGAGGGGGCTACGGCAAACAAAGTCTCGCGCGTCGCGCCAGCCAAGCGGAAGCGTCGCGCGACCTCGCGCTCGGCTCGCGCCTAAAGGCGTAAAAACCGCGTAAAGAGGATTTTTCTGCCGCTGTGAAAGCAGCGCCGAATTAGCGAGAGTTGCCCCCAAAGTTGTCCCCACGCGCCCTCGGCTGTCAACGGACGCTGCTGGACGGCTTAGGATGCTCAAATGGTGGAGGCGGCGGGAATCGAACCCGCGTCCGCAAGCCCTAGGCAGTCAGGACTACATGCTTAGCCTGGTTATTTGAGCTTCGCCTTGCACCCGCCAACCGGCAGGCTGATGCTTGGCTAGCCGCTTCGACGGATCCCCCGGGCCAAGCGGCCAGGCCTGGAGGAGAGGCTGATGTGAATGACGCTGCACTCCTTTTAGGGAGCCTGGCCCATCAGCAGACCAGTGCAGCGTCTAGCCGGTATTAGGCGGCTAGAGCGAAACGCTCGTCGTTGGCGTTTGAAGTGTTTCCAGATGGATTTACGAGGTCACTGGTCCTCGGCATGCCCTGTGCTGCTTCGCAACCCGCGTCGAAACCAGGTCGCCCCCGTTTCGTGCGTGAAGCATTATCCCATATGGGGGCCTAACTGATAAAGCCGATCAAGTCCCGCGGCTGCGCGATCACCGCGTCCGCCTGCCAGGTGGCCGGCCCGCCGTTCTCGGGATGGTGGTAGCCCCATTCGACCGCGACGGCGCGCATGCCCGCGGCACGGGCGGCCTGGATGTCGCGCAGGTCGTCGCCGAGGTAAACGCAGGCGTTCACAGGCAGATCGAGGAGTTCCGCGGCGTGCAACATGGGCGCCGCGTGCGGCTTGAGATGCGGTGTGGTGTCGCCGCACACCACGCACGCCGGCGCGAGGTCGAGCCCGGCGAGGACGCGCTCGGTGAAGCGCGTCGCCTTGTTGGTGACCACGCCCCAGGCGATCGAGCGCCGCGCGAGCTCTGCAAGGAGCTCGGCGATGCCGGCGAAGAGCCGTGTCCCTACGCAGGTATTCTCGCGGTAGGCCTCGAGGAACGCGGCACGCAGCGCGGCATATTCGTTATCGCCGGGCTTGACGCCGAAGCCGACGTGCAACAGGCCGCGCGCGCCCGCCGAGGCGAACGGCCGCACGCGCTCCAGAGCCAGCGGCTGCAGGCCCTGGTCCGCGCGAAGGTGGTTGAGCGCCGCCGCGAGGTCCGGCGCGGTGTCGGCAAGCGTGCCGTCGAGATCGAACAGGATCGCTTTAGGCGTCACGCTGGCAGCACAGCAGGTAGTTGACGTCGCAGTCCGGGCCCAGGCGGTAACGCTGCGTGAGCGGGTTATAGCTCATGCCGATCAGGTCCACTTCGCGCAGGCCCGCGCCGCGACTCCACCGCGCCAGTTCGGACGGCCGGATGAAGCGCGCGTAATCGTGCGTACCCCTGGGCAGGAGGCGCAGCAGATACTCGGCGCCGATCACCGCGAACAGGTAGGCCTTGGGATTGCGGTTGATGGTGGAAAAAAACGCCCGCCCGCCGGGGCGCAGCAGGCGCGCGCAGGCCGCGACCGCGCTCGCCGGGTCAGGCACGTGCTCGAGCATCTCCATGCAGGTGACGACGTCGAAACCGCCCGCATGGGTGGCGGCGTAATCCTCCGCCGATGCGAGTTCGTAGCGCACCTCGAGCCGGCTCTCCAGCAGATGCAATTGCGCGACCCTGAGCGGCTTGTCGGCAAGGTCGATGCCGGCGACGCGCGCGCCGCGCCGCGCCATCGCCTCGGCAAGGATGCCGCCGCCGCAACCCACATCGAGCGCGTCGCGGCCGCCGAGCGGCGCGTGGCGCTCGATCCATTCGAGGCGCAGGGGGTTGATCTCGTGCAGCGGCCGGAATTCGCCGTGCGCGTCCCACCAGCGGTGCGCGAGCCGGCTGAATTTTTCGAGTTCGGCGGGGTCGGCGTTGGGGGGGTTGGTCATCGCATGGCGTGCGCGGAGCACAGGTTTGCGCCTTTAAAAACGGTCTCGTGTTTTCTGGCTCCATGAATCTCGGAGCCAGAAAACACGAGATCTGAGAAGGTCAAAACATAGCACGGGCGCATACCGCCCGACGGCGCTAGTCCTTATAAACCGCAGGCGCAAAAAAAGCCCTGCCGGAGCAGAGCTTTGTTGCCGTGAGGCGCGATTTACTGCTTCGTGCCGATGACTTCGATCTCCACGCGGCGGTTCTTGGCGCGGCCTTCCTTGGTCTTGTTGCTGGCCACGGGCTGCTTCTCGCCTTTACCTTCCGTGTAGACACGGTTCGGCTCCACGCCCTTCGATACCAGGTAGGCCTTCACCGATTCCGCACGGCGCACGGAGAGTTTCTGGTTGTAGGCGTCGCTGCCGATCCAGTCCGCGTGGCCGATCGCGATCACCACCTCGAGATTGATGCCGCGGGCTTTCTGCGCCAGGTCATCGAGCGTCGCCTTGCCGGTAGGCTTGACCACCGACTTGTCGAAATCGAACAGCACGTCGGCCGCCAGGGTCACTTTCTGCGCAACCGGCTTGGGCGCGGGGGGCGGTGGGGGTGGGGGGGGCGGGGGGGGCGTGGGCGCTGGCGCAGGCGTCGCCGGGGCGGGCGCCGGAGCGGGGGCAGGTGCCGGGGCCGGCTCTTCGGTCGTAGCACAGCCCACCAGGAGGGCCATCGCCAGCAACGCGCCACTCAGCCCAACTGACCGCAAGGTGATCTTCAACATGCTTGTTCTCCCAATCGTCGCGAGTTTGGAGGCCGGACCGGAGAAAAAGAATAATGGCCCGTCAATTCAAGATATTAGTCTGCCACAAGACGGCGCGACCTTGCAAGTCCGCGAGGTCCAGTCGCGTCAGCGCGCGTTCGCGAACCACGCGCTCGCCCGCCACCCACACGTCGGTCACGTGCTCGCGCCCGCAGGCGTAGACCAGGTGCGAAACGACGTCGTATACGGGTTGGAGAGCGATGTCGTCGAGCGCCACGGCGACCAGGTCGGCGGCCTTGCCCGGGACGATCGAGCCGATGCGCGCCTGCGCACCGAGCGCGATGGCGCCGCCCAGGGTCGCCGCCCGCAGCGCAGCCTGCGCGGGCATGGCCTCGGCGTTCCCGCTTCCCGCCTTGGCGAGCAGCGCTGCGAGGCGCATCTCCTGGAACAGATCGAGCCGATTGTTGCTTGCGGCGCCATCGGTGCCCAGCGCCACGTTGACCCCGGCATCGAGCAGCGCGGCCACCGGAGCGAGCCCGCTCGCCAGCTTGAGGTTGGACGAAGGGCAATGCGCGACCGAGCAGCCGTGGCGTGCGAGCAGCGCGATCTCCTCCGGCGCCAGGTGCACCGAATGCACCGAGATCAGGTTCGGCCCGAGCAGGCCCAGGCCGGCCAGCCGCTGCAGCGGGCGCACGCCATGCTCGGTGAGCGAGCGCTCCACCTCTTCGCGTGTTTCGTGCACGTGCACATGCACCGGAAGTTCGAGCTCGGCGGCGAGCCGCGCGACCTTGCGGAAGCTGGCGTCGGACACCGTGTAGGGCGCGTGCGGCGCCAGGCAGAAGGACACCAGCGGGTGCTCGAGCCAGCGGTCGCGCAGCGCAAGTCCCTGCGCCAGGTAGGCGTCCGGATCCGAGGCATAGGCGGAAGGGAACTCCAGGACGATGATGCCCAGCGCCGCGCGCATGCCCGCCTGCAGCGCCGCCTCCAGCGCGGCCTCGGGAAAGAAGCACATGTCGTTCATGCAGGTCACGCCGCCGCGCAGCATCTCGGCGCAGGCGAGCAGCGTACCGTCCTTCACGAACTGCGCCGACACGTGCTTTGCTTCCACCGGCCAGATGTGCCCCTGCAGCCAGCGCATCAGCGGCAGGTCGTCGGCGATGCCACGCATCAGGGACATCGCGGCATGCGTGTGCGCATTGATCAGGCCGGGAATGAGCGCGTGGCCGGGCAGGTCGACGCGCGCGTACTGCGCGTAGCGCTGCGCAGCCTGCGCCGCCGGCAGTACCGCCTCGATGCGACCCGCGCTCACCGCCACGGCATGGCGCTCGAGCACCGTGCCGGCGGGTTCCACCGGCACTACCCAACGTGCGCTGATCAGCAGGTTTTCGGTCATCGCAACAAAAAGCCCCGCGCGCGGCGGGGCTGGCGGTGGGGCCGCGGCTTGCGCCTACCGGCCCGTACCGAGGACCTCCACTTCGGCGCGCCGGTTCGGCGCCAGGCAGGCGATCAGCGCCTTGCGGTCCTTGTTGTCAGGGCAGTTCGCCACCGGGAGCATCGCGCCCATGTAGGCCTTGCCGTAACCCGTGGTTTCGATCTTCGAGCCATTCGCGCCCTGCTTGACGAGGTAGCCCTTCACCGCGTCAGCGCGCTTTTCGGACAGCTTCTGGTTGTACTGCACCGAGCCGATGCGATCGGCGTAGCCGTTGATGTTGATGAAGCGCAGGTCCGAGAACTCGCCGAAGCGCACCACGACTTCGCGGTCCAGCTTGTCCTGCGCCGCCATGTCGAGCGCCGACATGTTGAACGCAAACTGCGCGGCGGAAAATACACGCAGCGCCGCAGGCTTGGCGGGCGCAGGGGCGGGTTTGGCAACTGGAGCCGGAGCCGGGGCAGGCGCCGGTGTGGCGGGGGCGGGGGCGGGCGCTGGCGCCGGCGCCGGCGCGGGTTCTTCGGTGGTGGCGCAACCCACCATCACGGCGAGCGCGGCGGCACAAGCGAACGACTGCGCATAGGTGCGGAGTTTCATTGTTTTCCTCCCTGGGGACGCCTGCATTTAATCACAGCGCCCGGCGCAGGTCGAGAGGGCAGCGCGTGATAAAATTGCACGCTCGAAATCGCCGCTCAAACGGCCCGCTTTCTCCCCGCAGAACAAGAGCCGAAATGGACCAGTTCGCCAAGGAAACCCTCCCCGTCAGTCTCGAGGAGGAAATGCGCCGCTCGTACCTCGATTACGCGATGAGCGTGATCGTGGGGCGCGCGCTGCCCGACGTGCGCGACGGCTTGAAGCCCGTGCACC
>JANMSV010000154.1:0-1902 GCA_031389685.1 Betaproteobacteria bacterium | reverse complement strand
GAAGCTCGAGGTGGTGCCGTTCGACAACAAGGTGAGTCCGCAGGAATCGCTCAACCAGTTGAAGCGCGTCATCGACCAGGACATCCGCTACATCACCCAGGGCAACAGCTCGGCGGTGGCCGGCGCGCTGATCGAGGCGGTGAACCGCCACAACGAGCGCAACCCGGGCAAGGAGATCCTGTACCTGAACTACGCGGCGGTGGATCCGGCGTACACCAACGAGAAGTGCTCGTTCTGGCATTTCCGCTTCGACGCCAACAGCGACATGAAGATGGAGTCGCTCACCACCTGGATGGTCGGCCAGAAGGGCATCAAGAAGGTGTACCTGCTCAACCAGGACTACTCCTTCGGCCACGCGGTAAAGAAGGCGGCGCGCGAGCTGATCGGCCGCAAGCGGCCCGACATCGAGATCGTCGGCGACGACCTGCACCCGCTGGGCAAGGTGACCGACTTCGCGCCCTACGTGGCGAAGATCAAGGCTTCCGGCGCCGACAGCGTGATCACGGGCAACTGGGGCAACGACATGTCGCTGCTGGTGAAGGCCGGGCGAGACGCCGGGCTGGACGTGACCTGGCTCACCTACTATGCTGGCGGCCTGGGCACGCCGACCGCGATGGGCGACGCCGCCGCCGGCAAGGTGAAGATCATCGCCGAGTACCACTCCAACGTGGAAAACAACAAGGCGGCGAAGTGGGACGCGGATTACCGCAAACAGGCACCCAAGGGCAACCCTGACTTCTACTTCCTGCGCGGCAAGATCATGTGGGACATGTTCGCCAAGGCGATCATGCAGGCCGGGTCGATCGAGCCCAAGGCGGTAGCCCTCGCCCTGGAGGGCATGCGCCACGACGGCGAACTGGGCGAAGTGCAGATGCGCAAGCAGGACCACCAGCTGATTCAGCCGCTGTACGTGATGACGCTGGTGAAGTCAGCGGCCAAGGGCGGCCCGAAGCAGGCGAAGATCGACCTGGAAGGCAGCGGCCTGGCGCCGATTACCGAGGCGCGGCTCGAGGGCTACACCTCGGCCCAGCCGACCTCCTGCCAGATGAAGCGGCCGTAGCCGCCGGCGGCGAAACCCACGGGGAGCCTCAAAGCTCCCCGTTTTTGTTTCTGCCATGGAATTCTTTCTCGTCCAGAGCCTGAACGGGATCAGCTACGGGCTGCTGCTGTTCATGCTGTCCTCGGGCCTCACGCTCGTCTTCTCGCTGATGGGCGTGCTCAACTTCGCGCACGCCAGCTTCTACATGCTGGGGGCCTACTTCGCGTTCCAGGTGAGCACCAAGATCGGCTTCTGGCCGGCGCTGGTGATCGCGCCGCTGCTGGTCGGCGCAATCGGCATGCTGGTCGAGCGCTGGGGCTTGCGCAAAGTGCACAAGCACGGCCACGTCGCCGAGCTGCTGTTCACGTTCGGCCTCGCCTACCTGATCGAGGAGGCAGTGCATCTGGTGTGGGGCCGCTCCGCGCTCGACTACCGGGTGCCCGCCGAGCTCGATGGCCCGCTGTTCCAGATCATGGGTTCGCAGTACCCGATCTACCGCGGCTTCATGATGCTGGTGTCGGTGGCGATGCTGGTGTCGATCTGGCTCGCGCTGACGCGCACGCGCATCGGCCTGGTGATCCAGGCCGCGCTCACGCATCCGCAGACGGTCGAGGCGCTCGGCCACAACGTGCCACGCGTGTTCATGCTGGTATTCGGCGGCGGTGCCGCGCTCGCCGGGCTGGCCGGCGTGATCGGCGGCAACGCCTTCGTCACCGAGCCGGGCATGGCCGCGGCCGTGGGGCCGATCATCTTCGTCATCGTGGTGGTGGGCGGCATGGGTTCGCTCGCCGGCGCCTTCATTGCCTCGCTGCTGATCGGCTGCATGCAGACTTTCGCGGTATCGCTCGACTGGTCGCTGGGCG
>JANMSV010000098.1:0-8881 GCA_031389685.1 Betaproteobacteria bacterium | reverse complement strand
GTTCCTTCCCGAGCGGAAGCCAGGGCCGGCACCGCCGATGAAGTGGTAGAAGAGCTTCCCGTTCCATCCGGGCCCGGGCTTCTTGCCCCCGGGCGACCAGGGATTCGAGATCGGGTTCGCCGGGTCGTCGAGGATCGCGATGCGGTAGATCGATTCGTTGATCGTCCCGGACTCCACGCGCACGATGTAATTGACCGTCCTGCCGTCGATGGTGGTCGTCTGCGCGAGGTCCGCAGGGAAGGGCGGCGTGGTGCCCGACAGCGGCAACAGCGCGCCGCCGGTCGTTCTGTAGAACCATTCGTAGCGCGTCGGCACGACGCAGGGCCCGCTTGCCGGCGGGGCGCCGAGGCCGGAGGCCGCCGTCTCGCACACCCAGGGCCGCTGGTGCGGCGCGAAGATCTCGCCGTGGATCGGGTGGTTGATGAGTTCCAGCGAGTCGTAGTGCTGGTTGCCGTGGTGATGCCTTGCGCTCGCCGTGAGGCGATTCTTGCCGGTTCGCAGGCCGGTCACCAACCCGATCAGCCTGCCTCCGGCGGGATCCACGGCAAGCTGCCCGCTCACGTCACTGCCGTTGAGCCGGATGATGAGGTCGCTGCCCCTCACGTATCGAGGCAGGCGCACCTCGATCAGCACGTCGCCGCCGCTCACCGTATTGGGCCGGCTGGACAGCGATCTGATCTCGAAGTCGCGCTCCGAGTCCTTGCCCGCGTGCGCGGGAGCGATGCCTGCGAGCAGCGCGGCGATGACTAGCGCAATGGTCTTCATGAGAACCCCTCCTTAGCGAAGTACACTGCTTGCTTCCGCTGCGTCGATGTACCGCTGCACGTCGTCGGGAAGCAGGAAGCGTTGCTTCTCGAGGTGCCTTGCCGCCTTCGCCACCGCCTTGACGTAGCCCTCGTGGTCGCCATAGCGTTCCTCCAGCGACTTGCGCGGATCGCCGACGGCCATGCGCTCGGCTTGCGTCACCTTGAACGCAATCCATTGGCCCGAGGACTCGCAGCCGTCCATGTTGCCGCCGCCGGGACCGCCGCCGAACGCAGCGCTGCGCAGCGCCCACCCGGTGGTCGTCGCGATTGGCGCCTCGACCGGAGGCAGGCGGATTCCGGCGATGTCGTTGCCGTCGCGGTCGACCTTGCTCACGAAGGAGGGATAGACCGGACCGGAGAACTCAGGTGGGTTGACGTCCAGGATGCCCTGGTCGAAGCGCGGCCCGAAGTTGAAGAGATGCCGCACGGTGATGAGGCCGGAATAGCTGACCCCGGGGATACTCGGCCAGCCCAGCGCCGCCTGGGGGATGACGCCGACCCCGTTGCCCACCGGGATCGAGAACGCGGCCGTCTTGCGGTCGGGCACCTGGCTCTTGGGCGGCTTCTTGCCGCGGGTGACCCACTCGTCCAGCGCGATGAATAACGCGCGCAGCGCCGGATTGGGGTCGTTGGTGTTGCGGATCTGCTGGCAGCTGCCCGGCGTCGGAGGCGAGCCGGCGACGGTGTGCTCGATACTCGAAAGGAGATAGAAGCGCACGTTCTTCGGATCCTTGAGGTCGCGTCCGCGGGTATCGGTGTGCAGCAGCGAACCGGTCTTCACCCAGTACTCGTTGGCGGAATTGACCTCCAGCGCCTTCGGGCAGGTGCTGCCGTGGTCATCCCCGTCGTCGTCGTCATCGTCCCTCCCGCCGGCGCAGGCCACGCCGCGGCCCCCGACCTTGCCCGTGAGGTGATCCTTCAGCTTCGGATAGGCGAAGGGAAACGGCCCTTCTGGATAACGGTGGTTCTGGCGGTTGCGCTCGGTGCGCGCGGTCTGGGCAAAGCGGTAGTTGATGGCAACGCCGGTGCCGGCGCCGATCCAGTTGAGAATTCCGTCGATCACTCGCCTCCCGCGCTCGTCGGCGTTGAAGCCCAGGGTCTGGAAGTCGTTCAGGTAGCGCGCCGGCTGCGATACGGTGAAGGTGTAGACCTGCCTGGCGTGGCGCCACAGCGGATTGGGATTGCCGCGGTCATCCGCGCGCGCGTGCTTCAGGAACGACAGGAAGTCACGCGTGGCCGCAAGGCCGATCCCGGCCACCACGGGGTCCTTCGCGACATAGGTGAACTCGTAAATCGCGCTTTGCTTGAATGGCCCGGAAGCCAGGCTGATCGCAGTTCCGGTCGCGTTGTAGTTCCAGCCGCTTGCCGGGATGGAGCTAGGCGACTGCATCAGGTGGTCGCGCACGGTGAGCGTCGCCTGCGACTTGACCAGCGCCGCCGTCGGGTAGGCGAGGGCGCTCGAGGTCGTGGTCGCGTTGTCGAACACGATGTATTCGTAAGAGGGGCCGGTGATCGACGAGCCGTCCGCGTTCTTCGCCACCGGGACGGTGATGGTGAGGCGGTCGAGCCCGGGCGCCGCGGAGATATCCCATCCGTTCCAGGCGAGGCTGTAACCCTGGTTCATCAGGAACGCATCGCCCGCGTCGGCGGCCGTGGTCGGATTGTTGCCGCCACCAGAGCCGTTGAAGGCGCCGAACAGCTTTCCGCCCCGGTTGTTGACCTCCATGTACAGCTTGTGATTGCCCTTGCTCAGGTCGAGCGGCTTGAGGATGTAGATATCCATCGAGTAATCGACCTTCCCGGTGGCGGGATTGCGCGGCGCCAACTCGAGGTCGGTGATCACCGCGTTGCGGGGATCCGCGGGGTCGAGCTCGCCGTAGGCTTTGCCGCGCAGCTTCTCGTACGCGCCGGCGGAGCCGAAGGTCTTGCCTGCGAAGGTCGGCGACTGGGACAGCGCGGGGTCGATTTCGATTCTTGTGATGCGCGCCTCGGCCAGCGGCGCCGACAAGGCCACTCCCGCTGCAATGACAAGCGCAATTTTCAGACGTTGCGTTCTCATTTCTCCCCCTTGGTGGCCTTCAGTAGTTTCCAATCGCGGATCGGGGCACCCCCGCGCACGGCTGCAAGCGCCCTGGACGAGGTTCCAAATCCGAATTTTTGTGTGGTGCAGCAATCCGAGCGCGAAGATTGGGAAGCCAAAGCGCGAAATAAACATCCACCGGCACAGACTTCCCCTTCCCAGTGTTTCGAAAAATGCGACGGGACGGCAGCCCAAAACAGTTCTGAAGTTGTACGATTAGATAGGGCCTGATGGACGAGTGCTATTCCACTAAGTCATCAATTCATCACAAGTAGACATGAATATCACCTCGCGGCAACTCAAGGCGTTCCTCCTCACGGCGCAACACCATAGCTTCTCGCGCGCGGCCGAGCAGCTGTTCATCACCCAGTCCGGAATCAGCGTCCTGATCCGCAAGCTCGAGGGTCAGCTCGGCTTTCGCCTGTTCGAGCGCACCACCCGCCGGGTCTCGCTGACCGAGTCCGGCTCGAAGTTCCTGCCGATCGCCAATAAAAACCTGCTCGATCTCGATGTCGCGACCGCCAGCATCGGGCGCTCGGCCTCGGCGGCGAGCCACCGCCTGGCCATCGGCGCGAACCCGCTGTTCGCCAAAGCGGTCCTGCCCACCGCGATCAACGAGTACGCGAAACGCGATCCGCTGCTCGCCGTGATCCTGCACGACGGCTACCGCGACGAGCTGATTGCCGCGGTCGATACGGGCGACATCGACGTGGCGCTCGGCTGCTTCCTGCAGCCGGTGCCGGACATGCGCCGGAAGCTTCTGTACCGCTTCACGCTGATGCTGGCCCAGCCGCAAACCGAGGTCGCGAGCCTTGCGCGCAGCCCGCGTTGGGAGGACCTCGTCGAACGGCGCTTGCTGGGCGGACCCCCGGGTAACCCGATCCAGCAGCTCATCGACCGGCAACTGCAGCGCGTGGGCCGCAGCGCGCCGCCGGAAATGAGGTTCCATTACTACGAGACGCACATCGCCATGGTGGCGGCCGGCGCAGGAGTCGCGGTTCTTCCGAGCTTTTGCTTGCCCGCCTGCCGCGAACGCAATGTGGCGATGTGCCCCCTCACCGATCCCGTCGTTCCCGTCGACTTCTACCAGGTCACCAGCCGCGGCCGCAAACTTCCGCCGGGCGCTGAGGACTTCACCGAGTTCCTGAGGAGTTACATCGCCGAATGGGCGCAGCCGTGGTCGCCGACGGCGGTGCAGGCGGCCTGAGCTCCGCCCCCATCGAGCTTCCGAAGCCCGGATTTACGCTGCTGGCAGGAAAAGTGAAGACGCGCGCCGCGCGCCCGTGGACTACTGAACGATCGAGGTGCGGAAAGTGGCCGGCTGGTCGTGCAGGATCGCCAGGCCGGTGGCGCCCTGCAGGATCAGCGAAGAGAGCTTGAGCTCGGCGGTGCTGCCCGGGAGGATCGGCTTGAAGGTGACCACCAGGAATTCGGCGTCGGCCGGCACCGCGCCCTTGCCCGAGACGCCGACGAAGATCGAGCCGCCGGGACTGACACGGTAGCTGAAGCTGCCGTTGGCGAAAAAACCGCCGGCGCGTACGTTCACCGGCTCGAGCAGCTTCGCGTCAAAGGACAGTTGCAGCGGCGAGGCGCGCACCGCCTGCCCCGAAGTCACCATCAGTGAGACGTTGAACGGGCTGCCCGCGCGCACCTGCGGCGGCCCCTCGAAGCGCAACTGCGCGGCGCCCGATTCTTTGCCCGCGGGCGCGGGCCGTGCGCCTGCAACCGTGGCGCCCGGGGACGGCGCGACGACTCCCAGGTTCGAAACCACGGCGATGTGCTGCTCTACGCCGAGCGGGATGTAAGTGAGCGTGACGCGATCCCTTGTGATGGCGTCGACCCGGTAGCCGTCCTCGAGCACTTCGCCGTCGCTGGCCCAAAATACCCGGTCGCCCTTGGCGAGCACCACGTGTGCCCCGCCTTCGTGCACCACCTTGCCGGCGACGCGATAAGGCATAGGCGGCGGTAGCGGCGGCGGCGCAGCGGATTCGGTAGAGACTTTGGCCGTGGGTCGCGGCGCCGGCGGCGCCCACGAGCGCGAGGCGAACACTTCGCCGCGCGGCTTGCCGATGGTGTCGCGCGCGGGCAGCGCCGCGAGCAGACCCTCGGCGGCGGGCGCGGACGCGTTCGGCACAGCCCGGGAAGCGGGAGCGATCTCAGGCGACGGCGCAGGCGCGAAAATCGCCGCCACGGCGACCCCGCCGCCCGCGAGCGCCAGCCAGGCAAGACGTTTTTTGCGTCCCATGGGTCTCCCAGTAAATCCCAATCCGGGGCGCGCCGCAAGCTCCGCCTAAGGGCCTGGCGCGGAAACACCACGGCAGGCGGTGGTCAGCGCAGCACCGTGTCGATGATCAATCTCACTTCGCGCGCATCATTGGCCACCGGCGCGCTTGCACCCTGCAGGTCGCCAGGCTGCGGCGTGGCGGTGCCGGATTTCGACACCCGTGCGGTAATCACGACGCGCGCATGGGCCGAGAGGTTCATGCCCGGCGCCATCGCCATCGAGTCCTCGAGCGCGAAGTCGGCCGGCAGCTCGCGCGCGCGGCGGCGCTGGACGGCGAGCGGCATGGCGGAACCTTGCGCGGCGCGCGCATAGATGAACACGGTGTCCTCGGGACCGAACATTCCCTTCAGCTTGGGCGAGATGCTCACCGTGCCGCGCACCCCGGCCTGCGGCACCGCGCCTTGCGGGACCGCGGCCTGGCCGCCGGCAAGCTGGATCGCCTCCGCCACGTTGGCGCGGATAGCGCGCGCATCCTCCGAGTCGGGCGGCACCAGAGGCAGCATGCGCCGCCAGTAATTTGCGGCCGCCTTGAAGTCCTTGCGCTCGAAAGCCACGGTGCCGGCGAGCGCCAGCCCCTTGAGGTTCTGCGGCTCGATTTCCAGCGCGCGCTGGATCAGTTTCTCGGGCTCGCCCTGCAGGTTCCGGCCGCGCGCCATGGCGAGCGCGTCGGCGAAATCCACCAGCAGCTGCGCATCGCGCGGCGTGCGCGCGGCCGCCTTGGCGTAAGCATCGACCGCCTCGCCAAAGCGGCCGAGCACGGCATAGGAGCGCCCGAGCATCTTCCAGCCATCGGCGTCGTCGGGGTTTGCGCGCAACCGCGCCGCCAGTCCCGCCACCATGCCTTCGACCTGCCCGGCGGTGACCTCGGCGCCGCCGCCGCGTGGCGCGATGGCGCCCGGACTGCCGACCAGGAAGTACAGCGCCAAGGCGCACAGCGGGAGGGCGATGCCGACCAGCGCCGCCGCGCCGCGCCCGCCTCGACGTGGCGTGACCTCCACCGACGCGTCCACGTCCTGCAAGAGGCGCGACTCCAGCTCGGCGCGCGCGCGCTCGTAATCGGGCTGTTCGAGCTTGCCGGCGGCGAGATCGGCGTCAAGCTCGCGGCGCTGGTCACGGTAGATGGCAATGTTGGCCTCGCGCCGGGAAACCTGCCCGCCCGCGCTCCTTGCCAGCAGGGGTCGCAACACGAACAACAGGGCGAGCGCGGCCAGCGCGACGCCGATCGCCCAGAACAGGATCATTCGAGCAGCTGCGCCGCGCGCGCGCGCTCCGCCTCGGAGAGCGCCGGCACGGGCGCGCGCCGCCGCGAGATGCGCCGCCAGAGCAGCAACGCGCCCAGCAAGAGGAGCACGAAAGGGCCGATCCACAGCGCCAGCGTCGTCGCCTTGAGCGGCGGCCGGTAGAGCACGAAATCGCCGTAGCGCGCGACCATGTAATCGATCACGTCGCGCTCGCTGGCGCCGCCCTGCAACTGCTCGCGGATCTGGTTGCGCAGGTCCACCGCCAGCGGCGCATTGGAATCCGCCAGCGTCTGGTTCTGGCACACCAGGCAGCGCAGTTCCTGCGCCAGTCCTGCAACCCGCTTGTCCAGCGCGGGATCCTGCGCCAACGAGGCACCTGCGAGCAGCGCCAATGCCAGCAGGCTAGCCCTCACGGCTCAACTCCCTGAGCAGCGGCGCCACCTTGTCGCGCGACACTTCGGGCGTCAGCGGGCCGATGTGCTTGTAGCGGATCACGCCGCGCCGGTCGATGACGTAGGTTTCCGGCACGCCGTAGACGCCGTAATCGATGCCGATGCGCCCGTTGGCATCGAACACGGAAAGCAGGTAGGGATCGCCGTTCCTGTTGAGCCAGGGCAGTGCGTCCTGGCGCGCGTCCTTGTAGTTGAGTCCCACCACGGGCGCGAGGCCCGATTTCGCCAGTGCGGTGATCACCGGGTGCTCGACCAGGCACGGCGGGCACCATGACGCCCAGACGTTGAGCACCCAGGCCTTGCCCAGCATCTCCTTGTGCGAAAAAGTCTTCTCGGGCGCGTGCAGCAGCGGCAACTCGAACGCGGGCGCCGGCTTGCCGATGAGCGGCGAGGGCACCTCGCGCGGGTTCAGCGTCAGGCCGACGGCCAACAGCACCACCAGGGCGGCGAACGCCGCCACCACCCACGCCATCCTCACGCCGCGACCTCCGCGCCGCGGCGCGCCGGCATCGCCAGCCGGTAGCGGCGATCGCTCGCCGCCAGCAACCCGCCCAGCGCCATGAGGAGGCAGCCGCCCCAGATCCAGTCGATGAAGGGCTTGTGCTGCACCTTCACCAGCCAGGCGCCGCCCTCGAGCGGGTCACCGAGCGAGACGTAGAGGTCGCGCGTCAGCCCGGTGTCGATCGCCGCCTCGGTCATGGTTTGTTCCTGCACCGCGTACACGCGCCGCTCGGGGTACAGCACCGCGACCGGCTTGCCATCGCGCGTGACGGACACTTTCGCCTGCGCCGCGCGATAGTTCGGCCCGTTCACCGAGCGCACCGACTCGAGCCGGAACACGTGACTGCCCAGCGTCACGGTGTCCCCGGGGCGCATGTTCGCGTCCTGTTCGCTGTCGTAGCCTTTGACCAGCGTCACGCCTACCACGAACACCGCCACGCCCAGGTGCGCCAGCACCATGCCGTAGTGCGAGCGCGTCTGGCTGAAGCCTTTGCGCAGGCTGAGCACGCAGGTGGCGGTGATCCACACCGCCAGCGCCAGCCCGAATCCCACCAGCGCGTGCCACTGTCCGAAGGCAAAGGGCAGCAGGAGACCGACCGCCAGGCTCACCGCGAGCGACCAGCGCAGCAGCACGGCGAGCTCCGGCAGGCTCGCCCGCTTCCACCGCGCCAGCGGCCCCACCCCCATCAGGAACAGCGCCGGCGCCATCAGCGGCACGAACACCGTCTCGAAATACGGCGGCCCGACCGAGATCTTGCCGCCGCCGAAGGCATCCAGCAGCAGCGGATAGAGCGTGCCGAGCATCACCGAGCCAGCGGCCGCCAGCAGCAGCAGGTTGTTGCCGAGCAGCATCGACTCGCGCGACACGGGATGGAAAGACCCGCCCGGGCCGATACGCGCAGTGCGCCAGGCATAGAGCACCAGCGCGCCGCCGATGGTGACCGCGAACAGTCCGAGGATGAAGACGCCGCGCTTGGGATCCACGGCGAACGCGTGCACCGAGGTGAGCACGCCCGAGCGCACGAGGAAAGTGCCAAGCAGCGACAGGCCGAAGGCGACGATGGCGAGCAGCACCGTCCAGCTGCGGAACGCGCCGCGCTTCTCGGTGACCGCGAGCGAATGGATCAGCGCCGTGCCGACCAGCCAGGGCATGAAGGAAGCGTTCTCCACCGGGTCCCAGAACCACCAGCCGCCCCAGCCGAGCTCGTAATAGGCCCAGGCGCTGCCGAGCGCGATGCCCAACGTGAGGAACACCCAGGCCACCGTGGTCCAGGGACGCGACCAGCGCGCCCAGGTGGCGTCCAACTTGCCCGAGAGCAGCGCGGCGACCGCGAAAGCGTAGGCCACGGAGAACCCGACGTAGCCCATGTAGAGCATCGGTGGATGGATCACCATGCCCAGGTCCTGCAGCAGTGGATTGAGGTCGCGGCCGTCGGCCGGCGCCGGAAACAACCGGTCGAACGGGTTCGAGGTGAACAGCATGAAGGCGAGAAAGCCTGCGCTTACCAGCCCCAGCA
>JANMSV010000039.1:0-37773 GCA_031389685.1 Betaproteobacteria bacterium | reverse complement strand
GCGCGCGAGGCGCATTCCCGTGGTGCCGCGCGCGCTGATGCTCGCCGAGCTGATGCGCCTCAAGCAGGGCATCGCCATTGCCGGCACGCATGGCAAGACCACCACCACCAGCCTGGTGGCGAGCGTGCTGGCCGAAGGCGGGCTGGATCCCACCTTCGTCATCGGCGGACGCCTGAATGCGGCCGGGTCGAACGCGCGCCTCGGGCAGGGCGAGTACATCGTGGTGGAGGCCGACGAATCCGACGCCTCGTTCCTGCATCTGCAGCCGGTGGTGGCGGTGGTGACCAACATCGACGCCGATCACATGGAGACTTACCAGCACGACTTCGCGCGCTTGAAGCAGGCCTTCGTGAGTTTCCTGCAGAACCTGCCCTTCTACGGCAGCGCCATCCTGTGCGCGGATGACGCCCATGTGCGCGAAATCCTGCCGTTCGTGTCCAAGCCGGTGACCACCTACGGCTTCGCCGCGGACGCCATGGTGCGCGCGGAGAAGCCCGTGCACGACGCCGGTGCGATGCGCTTCACCGCGCGGCGCGAGAAGCACCCGGCGCTCGAGGTGACGCTCAACCTGCCCGGCGCGCATAACGTGCAGAACGCCCTGGCGGCGATCGCGGTGGGCACCGAACTCGGCGTGCCGGACGCGGCGATGCTCAAGGCCCTGGCCGGATTCCGCGGCGTCGACCGGCGTTTTCAGCGCTACGGCGACGTGCCGCTCGCCGGCGGCGGCAGTTTCGCGCTGGTCGACGACTACGGCCACCATCCGGCGGAAATGGCGGCGACGCTCGCCGCGGCGCGCGGCGCGCTTCCGGGGCGGCGCATCGTGCTCGCCTTCCAGCCGCACCGCTACACGCGCACGCGCGACCTGTTCGAGGACTTCGTCAAGGTCCTCGCCACCGCAGACGCGGTGCTGCTCGCCGAGGTGTATGCGGCGGGCGAAGCGCCGATTGTCGCCGCCGACGCGCGTTCGCTTGCGCGCGCCATGCGCGTGGCGGGCACGGTCGAGCCGGTCTACGTCGAGGACATCGGGCAGATGGCGGCAGCGATCAAGCGCGCGGCGCGCGCGGGCGACGTGGTCGTCACCATGGGCGCGGGCTCGATCGCCAACGTGCCGGCCCAGCTGACATGAACATGACCGATGCATTGAGACTGCAGGGACTGCGCGGCAAACTGGGGACCCAGGAGCCGATGGCGCGGCACGTGAGCTGGCGCGCGGGCGGGGCCGCGGCGCGCTGTTACGCGCCCGCCGACCTCGAGGACCTCGCCGCCTTTCTCGCCCAGCTGCCGCCGAACGAGCCGCTGCTGTTCGTCGGGCTGGGCTCCAACCTGCTGGTACGCGATGGCGGTTATGCGGGCACCGTGGTGCTCACGCATGCGGCGGCGCTGCATCCGGAGCTGATCGTCGCGCGCGTGTATGCGGACGCGGGCGTCGCCAGCCCCAAAGTGGCGCGCTTTGCCGCGCGCCAGGGCTACGCCGGGGCGGAATTCCTCGCCGGCGTGCCGGGCACCGTGGGCGGCGCGCTGGCGATGAACGCGGGCTGCTATGGCGGCGAGACCTGGGAGATCGTCGAGCGCGCGGTCACCATCGACCGGCACGGCAACGTACGCACGCGCGCCCGCGACGAGTTCGATATCGGCTACCGCCATTGCCAACTCAGCGGTGGTGGTCGCATTGGCGAGGACGAATGGTTCGCGGGCGCCTGGTTCGACCTGCGCAAGGGCGACGCCGAGGCTTCGCGCGCGAGGATCAAGGAACTGCTGGAAAAGCGCGTTGCCTCGCAACCTCTGTCGCTGCCCAACGCCGGCAGCGTGTTCCGCAACCCGCCCGGGGACCACGCGGCGCGGCTGATCGAAGCCTGCGGCCTCAAGGGCCTGGAGCGCGGCGGCGCGTGCGTCTCGGAAAAGCACGCCAACTTCATCGTCAACCCGAAGGGGCGCGCGGGCGCCGCCGACATCGAATGGCTGATCGAGCATGTGCGGGCCCGGGTGCTCGAGCGGACCGGGATCGCGCTGGTGCCGGAAGTGCGCATCGTCGGGGAGCGCGCGTGAAGGTCGCAGTTCTCATGGGCGGCAAGTCGGCCGAGCGCGAGGTGTCTCTGATGAGCGGCGCCGGGGTGCTCAAGGCGCTGCGCGCCAAGGGCGTGGATGCGCACGCGTTCGATCCCGCGGAGCGCGGCCTGGCCGAGCTCGAGCGCGAGGGCTTTTCGCGTTGCTTCATCGCCCTGCACGGGCGCGGCGGGGAAGACGGCACGCTGCAGGGCGCCCTGGAAATCATGGGCATTCCCTACACCGGGAGCGGAGTCCTCGGTTCGGCCATCGGCATGGACAAGTGGCGCAGCAAGATGATCTGGCAGGCTGCCGGACTGCCGACGCCGCGTTACCGCATCCTGTCCGCCGCCGACGATTGGAGCGCCGTGGCGCGCGATCTCGGGTTGCCGCTGATCGTCAAGCCCGTAAACGAGGGCTCGACGCTCGGCCTGACGAAAGTTACGGAGGTTGCGCAACTGCCCGGGGCGTACCGGCTCGCGGCGGAAAAATATCGGGACCTGGCGCTGGCCGAAAGTTTCATCGACGGGCCCGAGTACACCGCCGGCATTCTCGGCGACACCGTGTTTCCCCTGATCCGTATCGAGGCGCCGCAAGGCAACTACGACTACCAGAACAAGTACTTCGGCGACGCCACCAAGTACCTGTGCCCCTGCGGTCTGCCGGCCACGAAGGAACAACAGCTGAAGGCGCTGGCGCTGGAGGCCTTCAGGCTGGTCGGCGGCGCCGGCTGGGGCCGTGTCGATTTCATGCTCGACGCGGCGGGCGCGCCCTGGCTCCTCGAGGTCAATACCTCGCCCGGCATGACCGGGCACAGCCTGGTGCCGATCGCGGCGCGCGCGGTGGGCATGTCCTTCGAGGATTTGTGCATGCGCATCCTGGGGCAGGCGCATGTGGGATAACCCCCGGCTGCTCAACGCCAGCGCCGGCTTCCTTACCGCGCTCGCCTTGCTGGTGTTCGCGTTTGCGGCGCTGCAGCTGCTGCTGCGCTCGCCGCTGTTCCCGTTGCGCGAGATCGCCCTGCGCGGCGCCTTGGCGCACACCACGCGCGCGCAGGTCGAGCAAGCGGCCCTGGGCCGCGTGTCGGGCAACTTTTTCGCCTTGGACCTGGCGGACTTGCGTGCAGCGCTCGAACGCCTGCCCTGGGTGCGGCGCGTGCAGGTGCGCCGCGTCTGGCCCGATCGCATCGAGGTGACACTCACGGAGCACGTGGCGCTGGCGCGCTGGAGCGACGCCGGCCTGGTGAACCAGGAGGGCGAGCGATTCTCCGGGCCGGGCAACGATGCCGTGCTGCCACTGTTCGCCGGCCCGCAGGGCAGCGAAAGCGAAGTGACGCGCCGCTACCGCCGCTTCGTGCAGACCTTGGCGCCGCTGGGCGCCGGAATCGAACGGCTGACCCTGTCGCCGCGCCATGCCTGGCAGCTGCGCCTCGTCGGCGGGCTCGCGATCGAGCTGGGCCGCGATGCTCCCAACGATCCCGTGGAGCGGCGCCTGGAGCGCTTCGTCGCGGTGCATGGGCAGACGCTGGCGAAAATGCAGCGCAGGCACGAGTACGTCGACCTGCGCTATCCCAACGGTTTCGCGCTGCGCGTGCCGGAACTGAAGGGCGGATAAGGTATGGCGAAAGAGACCAAGAACCTCGTCGTGGCGCTCGACATCGGCACCTCCAAGGTGGCGGCGCTGGTCGCCGAGCTGCGCGCCGACGGGACGCTCGAAATACTCGGCATGGGCGGCCACGAATCCAAGGGGCTGAAAAAGGGGGTGGTGGTGAATATCGAGGCCACCGTCCATGCGGTGCAGCGCGCCCTCGAGGAGGCCGAGCTGATGGCCGACTGCAAGATCACCTCCGCGTTTACCGGCATCGCCGGCAGCCACATCAAGAGCTTCAACTCCACCGGCATGGTGGCCATCAAGGACCGCGAAGTAGGCCCGCTCGATGTCGAGCGCGCGATCGAGCCCGCCAAGGCGGTGAACATCCCGACCGACCAGCAAATACTCCACGTGCTGCGGCAGGAGTTCATCATCGACGGCCAGGAAGACGTACGCGAGCCGATCGGCATGTCGGGCGTGCGCCTGGAAGTGAAAGTGCATATCGTCACCGGCGCGGTGTCCGCGGCACAGAACATCGTCAAGTGCGTGCGCCGTTGCGGGCTGGAGGTGAACGACCTGATCCTGCAGCCGCTCGCGTCCTCGCGCGCCGTGCTATCGGAGGACGAGAAGGACCTCGGCGTATGCCTGGTGGACATCGGCGGCGGCACCAGCGACATCGCCGAGTTCACGCACGGGGCAATTCGCCACACGGCGGTGATTCCGATTGCCGGCGACCAGATCACCAATGACATCGCGATGGCGCTGCGCACGCCGACCGCGGACGCCGAAGCCATCAAGGTGCGCCAGGGCGTGGCGCTGCGCCAGCTCGCCGATCCCAACGAGATGATCGAAGTGCCGGGCATCGGCGACCGCGGCCCGCGCGCCATGTCGCGCCAGACGCTCGCCGAGGTGATCGAGCCGCGCGTCGAGGAACTGTTTTCCCTGGTGCAGCAGGTGCTGCGCGAATCCGGTTTCGAGGAATTGCTGTCCTCCGGCGTGGTGCTCACCGGCGGCAGCGCGGTGATGCAGGGCATGGTGGAGCTCGGCGAGGAGATTTTCCACATGCCGGTGCGCGTGGGCGTGCCGAAGTACTCGGGCGGCCTTGCGGACGTAGTGCGCAACCCGCGCTACGCCACGGCCGTGGGGCTGCTGCTGGAAGGCGTGCAGCAACTCAGGCAGGGACAGCTTTCGCGGCAGGACGGTTCGGTGCGCGCAGTCCTGGGAAGGATGCGCGAATGGTTTCAGAAGAATTTTTGACGTCGTTCTCACTGGCAAGGAGGAAACACCCATGTTCGAAATCGTAGATAGTCAGGCAGCGGGGCCGGTCATCAAGGTGATCGGGGTCGGCGGCGCCGGAGGCAACGCCGTCAACCACATGATCGAGCAGGGCGTCGAAGGCGTGGAGTTCATCGCCGTTAATACCGACGCGCAGGTGCTGTCGCGCAACAAGTCGCGCAACCAGATCCAGCTCGGCTCAAGCGGGCTCGGTGCGGGCGCCAAGCCCGAGGAGGCGCGCGCGGTGGCGATCGCCGAGCGCGAACGCATCGAGGAGGCGGTCGCCGGGGCGCACATGGTGTTCGTCACCGCCGGCATGGGCGGGGGCACCGGCACCGGCGCCGGGCCGGTGATCGCGGAGGTGGCTCGCTCGCTCGGCATCCTCACGGTCGCGGTGGTCACCAAGCCCTTCTCCTTCGAAGGCTCCAAGCGCATGAAGATCGCGGAGCAGGGCATCAACGACCTGGCGCTGCACGTGGACTCGCTGATCGTGATCCTCAACGACAAGCTCGAAGAGGTCCTGGGCGAGGATGTGACGCAGGAAGAGGCGTTCAAGGCGGCCGACGACGTGCTGAACAGCGCCGTCGCGGGCATCGCCGAAATCATCAACCAGCCCGGTCTGGTGAACGTCGATTTCCAGGATGTGCGCACCGTGATGTCCGAGCAAGGCATGGCGATGATGGGCTCGGCCGCCTCGAGCGGTATCGATCGCGCGCGCATCGCCGCCGAGCAGGCCATCGCCTGCCCGCTGCTCGAGGGCGTGAATCTCGCCGGCGCGCGCGGTGTGCTGGTCAATATCAGCGCCTCGCGCGCGAGCCTGAAGCTGCGCGAGACCAAGGAGGTGATGAATACCGTGCGCGCCTTCGCTGCCGAGGACGCCACCATCATCTACGGCGGGGTGTACGACGACGCGCTGGGCGATGAGCTGCGCGTGACCGTCGTCGCCACCGGCCTGGGTGCGCCGCTCGGCGCGCGCCAGCCCAAGCCGCAACTGGTGGTGTCGCAAAAGACCGGCACCGACAACCAGCCCCTGATGGCCGCGGGCGCGGTGGACTACAGCAAGTTGGAGTCGGTGCCCGCAGTGATCCGGCGCAATCGCGCTTCGACCGTGGAGGCTTTGCAGCAGAGCGGGGTGGACAAGTACGACATCCCGGCCTTCCTGCGCAAGCAAGCCGACTAGCCGGCCCGCACACGCGGGCGGCGGAGCGCTTTGTTCCTCCTTGCCGAGGGCGTTCCGCCGTCCGCGTCTGCTAGAATTCGCCGTTCCCTCAAGAACTTACGCATGCTCAAGCAACGCACCCTCAGGTCCCTGACCCGCGCCAAGGGCGTCGGCCTGCATACCGGCCGGCAGGTGCACATTGCGCTGCGGCCGGCGCAACCGGACACTGGCATCATCTTCCGGCGGGTGGACCTCACGCCCCCGGTGGACATTCCCGCGCGTGCCGACCTGGTTGGCGAAACGCGGCTTTCTTCCTGCCTCGTGCATCAGGGCGCGAAGGTCTACACGGTGGAGCACCTGATGTCGGCGCTTGCCGGACTCGGCGTGGACAACGCCTACGTGGATATCGACGGCCCCGAAGTGCCGATCATGGACGGCAGCGCGGCGCCGTTTGCGTTGCTGCTGCAGCAGGCCGGGCTGCAAGAGCAGGCGGCGCCGAAGCGCTTCCTGCGCGTAAAGCGTACCGTCGAGGTCCGCGAGGGCGACAAGTGGGCACGCCTCGAGCCCTACGAGGGGCTGCGGCTGTCGTTCTCCATCGTCTTCAACCACCCGGTGATCGACAAGACCCGCCAGTCCGTCACCGTGGACTTTGCCAACACTTCGTACCTGAAGGAAATTGCCCGCGCGCGTACTTTCGGCTTCATGCACGACGTCGAGCAGCTGCGCGAGGACGGGCTGGCGCTCGGCGGTGGTCTGGACAACGCGCTGGTACTCGACGAGTATCGTTTGCTGAACGCCGAGGGTCTGCGTTTCGCCGATGAGTTCATCCGGCACAAGGTACTCGACGCGATCGGTGACCTGTACCTGCTCGGCCGGCCCCTCCTGGGTGCTTTTTCCGCGCACAAGTCCGGGCACGCCCTCAACAATCAGCTGTTGCGCGCGCTGCTGGCGGACTCGGCCGGATGGGAAATGGCCAGTTTCGAGCGCGCCGAGGAGGCGCCAGCGGGCGTCGCCGGGCTGGTGCTGCAGCCGGTCTAGGTCAAGTGTTGCTGCTCCGGGTCCTGGGGCTGCTGGTCACCATCGCGCTTGGCGTCTGCGTAATGATGTATGTCCTGACCTCCGAACGCAGGTACCTGCGCTACGCCTGGCTGATCTTCAAGTACGCGCTTTTCCTGTTCGTACTCGTCCTGCTGCTGATTTTCGGGGAACGGCTGCTGGCGGTGGTCTGAGGCTTTGGCGCCGCAACAACACCCCTAGTGCCTGTCGGGCCGGAGATCCCGGCGCCAGGCGCTCATAAAGTGCTGATAATTCAGAGATTCCAGCGGCGGAGAGGGAGGTCGTTTTACGCGGTGGCGTAGGGGTCGGATGTGTACTGCTTGGTTGCACCCGCACCGAAACTAAACTAACCTTCGAACCCTGAAGTAACAAGAACTTACGCAGGCTCTCGGCCAGCATTTTCAGCTTCGCCGCCGTCGCGGGGTTGGCGGCAAGCAACGAGAGTTCGCCGTCCCTGAGGTTGGCGGCACGCAGGTGGCGCGCCAGCCCGGTCGGCAGAAAGTCGACACACTGCCGCGTCAGTGCGCGGATTTCGTGCGCTTTCGCGACGATGGGGCGCAGGTCCTCGTCGGCGGCGAGGAAACGGTCGATCTTGGGCGGATGCAAAGGGCGTTGGTCTAACAGGAGTAGCGGTTGCAGATTATCGTCATCCCCGACCGTCTGGCCAAGGCCAAGACGCTGAACGTATCCACGCGCCATCTGCTGGCGTCGATGGTGGCGGCGTTCATGCTTTTGTTGGCGCTCACCGCCGCACTGTACTGGGTCACTTTCCGCTTTGCCACCGACATCAAGATCCCCCTGGTGCAGGAGTTGGTGCTCTCGGCGCAGCAGGGCGAGGCCGAACGTGCACGCCAGTTCGTGCAACAAAACCTGAATGCGATGGCAGTCAAGCTGGGCGAGATGCAGGCGCAGCTGGCGCGACTCGATGCCCTGGGCGACCGCCTCGCGACCCTCGCGGGCATACGCCCGCAGGAATTCCGCTTCAGCGAAGCCCCGGGCTTGGGCGGGGCGCAGCCGACGTCGCTGCCGCCGCAGAACCTGTCACTGGCCGAATTCGGCGAAAAACTCTATGCGCTGTCGCGCCACATGGAGAACCGCACCGACATGCTCGGCGTGCTCGATGCGCAGCTGTTCGAGCAGGCGGTGAAGAAAAAGTTGATCCCGACCATGATGCCGGTGAACGCGCCGTTCAACGCATCCGGCTTTGGCATGCGCATCGATCCGTTCACCGGCCAGCAGGCCATGCACGAGGGCATCGACTTCCTCGCCGACGTTGGCTTGCCCATCGTCGCGGCGGCAGGCGGCGTCGTCATCTTTTCCGGCTTCCATCCGCAGTACGGCAATGTGGTCGAGATCGACCACGGCAACGATCTGGTGACGCGCTATGCGCACGCTTCCAAGTTGCACGTGAAGGAAGGCAACGTCGTGCAGCGCGGGCGGCGCGTCGCCGATGTGGGCAGCACCGGCCGTTCTACCGGCCCGCACCTGCACTTCGAAGTGCGCTTCAAGGGCGTGGCGCAAAATCCGGCGCGCTTCGTGCTCGCATCGCAGGCTGCGCAGCAATCCGCGCGCGGCGCCCGCTAGCGGCGCAGCGGGGCGCCCGCCCCGCCATGCTAAAATTTTGAGTTTCCAGGGTCCTTCCGCGCGCCCGCGGCAACGTCGGCGCCACCGATGATTACCAGAGCCCTCACCAGGATTTTCGGCAGCCGCAATGACCGGCTGCTCAAGCAGTATTCGCGCACGGTTACGCGCATCAATGATCTCGAATCCGGCGCCGCGGCGCTGTCCGACGAGGCGTTGCGCGCCAAGACCGGCGCGTTCAAGCAGCGTCTGGCCGAGCGCGTCGCTGCTGCGCCGGACGCAGACCGGGAAGACGCGGAGCGCGAAGGGCTGGAGGAACTGCTGCCCGAGGCTTTCGCCGTGGTGCGCGAAGCGGGCAAGCGCACTCTGAAGATGCGGCACTTCGACGTGCAGCTGATCGGCGGCATGGTGTTGCATGACGGCAAGATTGCCGAGATGCGCACCGGCGAGGGCAAGACGCTGGCCGCAACACTTCCCGCCTACTTGAACGCGCTCGCCGGGCGCGGCGTGCACATCGTCACGGTGAACGACTACCTCGCCAAGCGCGACGCCGACTGGATGGGCAAGATTTACGCCTTCCTCGGCCTGACCGTGGGCGTCAACATTCCGCAAATGGAGCCCGAGGAAAAGCGCGCCGCCTACGCCGCCGACATCACCTACGGCACCAACAACGAATTCGGCTTCGACTATCTGCGCGACAACATGGCGATGCGCGTCGAGGAGCGCTTCCAGCGCAGGCTGCGCTACGCCATCGTCGACGAAGTGGACTCGATCCTGATCGACGAGGCGCGCACGCCGCTGATCATTTCCGGCCAGGCCGAGGATCGCACCGAGATTTACGCGCGCATGAACGAGGTCGCGCCCCTGCTCACGCGGCAGAAGGACGAAAAGGGCGAAGGCGATTTCTGGGTGGACGAGAAGAACCACCAGATCACGCTGTCCGAGGCCGGCCACGCCAGGGCCGAGGAGGTCCTGGCACGCGTCGGTTTCCTGCCGCAGGGCGCGAGCCTGTACGAGCCCGCGTACATCAACTTGGTGCACCACTTGTACGCCTCGCTGCGCGCGCACAACCTGTTCCACCGCGACCAGCACTACGTCGTGCAGGACGGCGAGGTGATCATCGTCGACGAGTTCACCGGCCGCCTGATGCAGGGGCGGCGCTGGTCCGATGGCCTGCACCAGGCGGTCGAGGCGAAGGAAAAAGCGACGATCCAGAACGAGAACCAGACCCTCGCCTCGATCACCTTCCAGAATTACTTCCGCATGTATCGCAAGCTCGCCGGCATGACGGGAACCGCGGACACCGAGGCCTACGAATTCCAGGAGATCTACGGGCTGGAGACGGTGATCATTCCCACGCACCATCGGATGATCCGCGAGGAGCGCCTCGACCTGGTGTACCGCACCGCCAAGGAGAAACACAAGGCGATCATCGACGACATCAAGGACTGCCACGGCCGCGGCCAGCCGGTGCTGGTGGGCACCACGTCGATCGAGGCGTCCGAGTTGCTGTCCTCGCTGCTGACCAAGGACCAGCTGCCGCACCAGGTGCTCAATGCCAAGCAGCACGCCAGGGAAGCCGAGATCGTGGCCCAGGCCGGGCGGCCGAAAATGGTCACCATCGCCACCAACATGGCCGGGCGCGGCACCGACATCGTGCTCGGCGGCAACGTGGAGAAGCAGGTCGAGCTGATCGAGGCCGTGGAGGACATGGTGCCGGCGGACAAGCAGGCGCGTATCGAGAAGCTGCACGGCGAATGGGCGGCGCTGCACGCGCATGTGATCCGGGAAGGCGGCCTGCACATCATCGGCACCGAACGCCACGAGTCGCGCCGCGTGGACAACCAGCTGCGCGGCCGCTCGGGGCGCCAGGGCGATCCGGGCAGTTCGCGCTTTTACCTGTCGCTCGAGGACCCGCTGCTGCGCATTTTCGCCGGCGAACGCATCAACAAGATCATGCTGATGCTGCGCATGCCCGAGGGCGAGGCGATCGAGCACGCGATGGTCACGCGCTCGATCGAGAGCGCGCAGCGCAAGGTGGAGGCGCGCAACTTTGACATCCGCAAGCAGCTGCTGGAGTACGACGACGTCGCCAACGACCAGCGCAAGACCATCTACGCGCTGCGCAACGAGCTGCTCGAGTCGCAGGACGTTTCCGCGCGCATCACCGATCTGCGCGCCGGCGTGATGGCGGACACCTTTCGCGGCTATGTGCCGCCGGAAAGCGTCGAGGAGCAGTGGGACATCAAGGGGCTGGATACGGCGCTCAGGGCGGAATTCAACCTGTCGCTGCCCCTGACCCAGTGGCTGCAGCAGGACCCGGAACTGGGCGAGGAGGCGCTGCTCGAGCGCATCACGCAGCAGGCGCACGAAGCCTACCGCGCCAAGATCCCGTCTGGCGCCGAGGACTCCTTCCACCAGTATGAGCGCTACATGATGCTGCAGGTGCTGGACGCGCACTGGCGCGAGCACCTGGCGGCGCTCGACCACCTGCGCCAGGGTATCCACCTGCGCGGCTACGCGCAGAAAAACCCGAAGCAGGAGTACAAGCGCGAGGCATTCGAGCTGTTCGGCGCCTTGCTGGAGGCGCTAAAGCTGGAGGTGACCCGCACGCTGTTTGCGGTGGAAATTCGCGCCAGCGACGAGATACCTGCGGCCGACGTCGGGCAGCACGTGGAGAACGTGCGGCTGCAGCACGCGGACTATGACACGGCGCTCGCCGATGGCGCCGAACACAGGAAACAGCAGCCCACAGTGCGCCCGACGCAGAAAGTCGGCCGCAACGATCCCTGTCCCTGCGGTTCGGGCAGGAAGTTCAAACACTGCCACGGCAAGCTGAGCTAGCGCCATGGCGGTGAACTTGCGTGCGCCGGAGCCGGCGCAGCTCCTTGCGGTCGCCGGCGTGGAGCTGGGCGTTGCCATGGCGGGCGTGCGCAAGGCCAACCGCAGGGACCTGCTGGTGATCCGGCTCGCGCCCGGCGCCACCGTCGCGGGCGTGTTCACGCAGAATAGTTTTTGCGCGGCCCCCGTGGTACTCGCGAAGCGCCACCTGCGCAATCCCGTGCGCGCGCTGGTGGTGAATACCGGCAACGCCAACGCGGGCACGGGCAGCGACGGGCTGAAACGCGCGCTACAGGTGTGCGGCGCGCTGGCCGCGGCATTGCGCTGCCGGCCGGGCCAGGTACTGCCGTTCTCGACCGGGGTGATCATGGAACCCCTGCCCGCGGACCGGATCGCAAATGGCCTGCCGCATGCCATCGCCGATCTGCGCGCGGACAACTGGGCTGCCGCCGCGGAAGCGATCATGACGACCGACACGGTGGCGAAGGCGGTGTCCAGGCGCGTGCGGCTGTCCAGCGGGCTGGCGACGGTCACCGGGATCGCCAAGGGCTCCGGTATGATCCGGCCGGACATGGCGACCATGCTCGGTTTCATTGCGACCGACGCAAAGATTGCGCGCACCGCGCTGCAGCACTTAACCAGGCGGGCAGCGGACCAGTCGTTCAATGCCATTACCGTGGACGGGGACACGTCGACGAACGACGCTTTCATATGTCTCGCCACCGGAAAAGGCCCGGTCGCGAGATCGAAGAAAGACGTGGATGCCCTGGCCGGTGCAATTACCGAGGTGGCAGGGGTTCTCGCCCAGGCCATCGTGCGCGACGGCGAGGGCGCCACCAAGTTCGTCACCGTGCGCATCGAGCGCGGGCGCAACGCCGCCGAGTGCCGCAAGGTGGCTTACGCCATTGCGCACTCGCCGCTGGTGAAGACCGCATTCTTCGCTTCCGACCCGAACCTGGGCCGCATCCTCGCCGCCATCGGCTACGCCGGGATTGCCGGATTGGACACCTCCAAGGTGGAGCTGTATCTGGACGACGTGCTGGTGGCCAAAGGCGGCGGCAGGCACGCCGGCTACCAGGAAGCGCAGGGCGCCGCGGCGATGAAAAAGCCGGAGTTCACGGTGCGCGCGCTGCTCAACCGGGGCAAGGCCGCCGCCACCGTCTGGACCTGCGATCTGTCCTACGATTACGTGAAAATCAACGCGGAATACCGATCGTGAGCAAGGACATCGAAAAACTGCTGCACAAGATCGAGCAATTGCTGCCCCCGTCGCCGCCCCCGACCGACTGGGGCGCGAGCATCGCGTTCCGCTGGCGCAAAAGCGCGGGCCTGCATGCGCGCGGCTGGCTGCAGCCGGTGCGCCACGTGCACCGCATGCGGCTGTCCGACCTGCAGGGCATCGGCGCCCAGATCGGCAAGGTGGAGCAGAACACGCGCCAGTTCCTCGACGGCCATCCGGCCAACAACGTGCTGCTCACCGGCGCGCGCGGCACCGGCAAGTCCTCGATCGTGAAAGGCCTGCTGAACAGGTTCCACAAGCAGGGCCTGCGCCTGATCGAAGTGGAAAAGAACGACCTCGTCGACCTGCCCTCGATCACCGACCTGGTCGCCGGCCGCCCGGAACGCTTCCTCGTGTTCTGCGACGACCTCACGTTCCACGGCGCGGAGGACGGCTACATCGCGCTCAAGGTGGCGCTCGACGGATCGATCTCGACCACCTCGGAAAACGTCCTGATCTACGCCACCTCCAACCGGCGGCACCTGATGCCGGAGTTCATGCAGGAGAACCTGGAGACCCGGTATGTCGGCGACGAGATCCACCCGGGCGAGACGGTGGAGGAGAAAATCTCGCTGTCCGAGCGCTTCGGCCTGTGGGTGTCGTTCTATCCGTTCGATCAGGACGAGTACCTGGAGATCGTGGCGCACTGGCTGAAGGCGCTGGGCTGCGCGGCGAAGGAAGCCGAAGCCGCGCGCGAGGAGGCGCTGCAATGGTCGCTGCAGCGCGGCTCGCGCAGCGGACGCGTCGCCTACCAGTTCGCCCGCGACTGGGCGGGCAAGCACCCACGGAAAAAATAGCGTGGCGCTGGAAGTTGCCGCGGCGGTAATCCAGCGCGCCGACGGCGCCTTCCTGCTTGCCCGGCGTCCCGCGGGCAAGGTCTACGCCGGCTACTGGGAGTTCCCGGGCGGCAAGATCGAGCCCGGGGAGCCGGCGCATGCGGCGCTGGCGCGAGAACTGCACGAAGAACTCGGCATCGACCCCTGCATCGCGTTTCCGTGGATTACGCGCGAGTACACCTATCCACACGCCGCGGTGCGGCTCAACTTCTTCCGCGTCACCGCCTGGAAGGGCGATCCTCAGCCGCGGGAGCAACAGGCCATCGCTTGGCAGCACGCCGGTGCGCCCCTGGCCGAACCCATGCTGCCGGCCAATGCCCCGGTGCTGGCGGCACTGGCGCTGCCGCACGAGTACGCGATCACCGACGCAGGGAGCCGCGGCACGCGGTCGATGCTGGCCAGCATCCTCGCTCGGCTCGAACTGGGACTTCGGCTGATCCAGGTCCGCGACCGGGAGTTGCCCCGGCGTGAGGACTTCCTCCGCTCTGTGGTACGACTTGCCCGCCGGCACGGCGCGAAAACGCTGGTCAGCGGCGGCCCCGCGATCGGTGACGGCTTGCATTTCACCGCCGCGGAACTCATGCAGCTGAGAGCACGACCGGGGAACGGACTGGCCGGTGCGTCCTGCCACAGCGCGGCAGAACTCGCGCACGCCATGGCGCTGGAGATGGATTTCGCGGTGCTCGGGCCGGTCAAGCCCACGCCGTCGCACCCGGGCGCACCGCCCCTGGGCTGGGAGGGTTTTGCGCGCATCGCGCGCGGCGCCAGTATTCCCGTCTACGCGATTGGCGGCATGCAGCGCGCCGACCTGGATGCCGCGTGGCGCGCGGGCGCGCACGGCGTAGCGATGATCAGCGGCGCCTGGGGCTAGTCTTCCGCGGCTCCGGGTTTGCAGGTTACCGTCGTTACAGGTTGCAAAAGGTGAGATCGAAGCCGACGTCCCAGTCCGCGGTGCGCGGCTTCGGATCCTCGCTGGTCTGCGTCAGGAAGCGGATGTTGAGCACGTACTTGTTGGCGCTGATCTCGGGGACACAGTTGGCCGCCGGGTCGAGCCGCACGCGCATCATCTGCGCCGTCTTGCCGCCGAGCATCTGCTGGAAACTGCCCAGGGGTGCCACGAGTTTCTGCGGTTTTCCGGACTCGCGCAGGATGCGCAGGATGATCGCCGAGCCGTCGCGCAGCGGGTGCAACGGCCCGGTCCATGCGGCCAGCTGGCCGATGCGCTCTTCCGCGGGGCGATGCAGCCAGAAATGATACGACGGCAGGTCGAACTCGCAGGCGCCCCCGGGGATGCCGGTGCGTTGCTTGATCGCCATCAGCCAGTCGTTCTCGCGGATGTACTGGCCGATGCGCCCGGTCATCGAGAATAATGCCGCCGCCGCCTGCTCGATGTCGCGCAGCACGCTGCTGAGCGCTTCCTCGGAAATCTCCGGGTTGTTGCGGAACGACAGCAACACCTGTTTTTGCCGCTCCAGTTCCTGCAGCAGGTCCGATTTCAGGTCGGCGCGGCTCGAAACCTCGAGAATCTCGAACAAGGTGAGCAGCGCCACGTGGTGATCCGGCGCGTCGGTGCGCGCGATGAAATGGCGCGAGCGCTCGAACAGGTCCTCCAGGCGCAGCAGCGTCCGGATGCGTTCGTTAAGCGGGTACTCGTAGGTAATCAAGTCCGCTCCCGGCTGCAGAAAATTTTGCGGATTCTGAGTGATTTGAGCGGGGAAGACAAATTCAGCCCGTGGCACGCGCCTGTTGCAGGTAGCGGGAATGCAGCTCGCGCACCTGCTTGTGCAGCGCGTCAAGCGAGCTGGCGTTGTCGATGATGTCGTCGGCCGCCGCGAGGCGCACGTCTCTGTGTACCTGAGCGCCGATGATGCGCCGGATCTCGTTATCGGACAGGGCATTGCGCTGCCGCACGCGCGCGATCTGCACGCTCTCAGGGCAATCCACCACCAGCACTCGGGCCACGCGCCGGCGGTAGTCGGGGGATTCGACCAGGAGCGGTACCACGTGGACCACATAGGGCCCGGCTGCGCAGGCGATGCGCCGATCCGATTCGGCGAGAATCAGCGGGTGCAGCAGTTGCTCGAGCTTGTTCTTCAGCGCCGCGTCGCCAAACACATGCGAGCGCATCCTGGCGCGATCCATCGCCCCGTCGGCGGTCATGAAATCGGCGCCGAACTGCTTGCGCAGTTCGGCCGCGGCGGCGCCGCCCGCGCTCGTAAGCTCGTGCGCGATGGCGTCGGTGTCCACCACCGTCGCACCCAAGCGCGCGAACTCCCCGGCGGCGGCGCTCTTGCCGCTGCCGATTCCCCCGGTCAGGCCCACCACGTAGGCCATCAACCCAGGATCGGCAGCCAGCGGCGTGTGATGTCCTCGCCCCAGAACAGGGCGATCAGCCCGGCGGCGGCGAGGTAGGGGCCGAAAGGAATCGGCTTCTCGCGGCCGTGGCGCGCGAACACGATCAGCAGGATGCCAACCACCGCCCCGACCACCGAGGAAATCAGGATCACCATCGGCAGTTTCTGCCAGCCGAGCCAGGCACCGATGGCGGCGAGCAACTTGAAATCGCCGTAGCCCATGCCTTCCTTGCCGGTGGCGAGTTTGAATGCCCAGAACACCAGCCACAGCGCGAGGTAACCGGCGACGGCGCCGATCAGCGCGGTGCTCAGTGGCACGAAAGTGCCGCCCAGATTGACGAGCAGGCCCGCCCACAACAGCGGCAGCGTGATGTCGTCCGGCAGCAGTTGCGTGTCGAGGTCGATGACCGTGAGCGCCAGCAGCGCCCAGCCGAATCCCATCGCGCCCAGGGCCGCCAGCGACGGCCCGTAGCGCCCGACGGCGTAGGCACCGATCAGTCCCGCAAGGAGTTCGATCACCGGGTAGCGCGCGGCGATCCTGGTCCCGCAGGCCGAGCACTTGGCGCGCAAAGCTAGCCAGCTGACGAGCGGGATGTTTTCGAGCGCCGTGATGCGGTGGCCGCAACCCGGGCAGGCGGAGCGGGGCAGGAAAAGGTTGTAGCGAACGGCGGGCACCGGCGCGGAAGGCGCCTGGGCGGAGAGTTCGGCGCACTGCTCGCGCCACTCGCGCTCCATCATCTTTGGCAGGCGATGGATGACGACGTTGAGGAACGAGCCGATGCAAAGGCCGAAGGCCAGAGCAACCCAGGGCAGGACCGCGGGCTGGGCGAGCCAGCCGGCGACCGCCATCTAGACGGCTTGGCCGATCTTGAAGATCGGCAGGTACATGGCGATCACCATGCCGCCAATCAGGGTGCCCAGGACCACCATGATCATGGGTTCCATCAGCGAGGATATGCCTGCGACCGCGTCGTCCACCTCGGCCTCGTAGAAGTCCGCCACCTTGCTGAGCATGGCGTCGAGCGCGCCTGTTTCCTCGCCAATCGAGCACATCTGCAGCACCATGTTCGGAAATACGCCGGAATTCTGCATCGCCATCGTGAGCGAGGTGCCGGTGGAGACTTCCTGCTGGATTTTCTTGGTGGCCACGAGGTAGACGTAGTTGCCCGAGGCGCCGCCGACCGAGTCCAGCGCTTCCACCAGCGGCACGCCGGCCGCGAACATGGTGGACAGCGTGCGCGTCCAGCGCGCAATGGTCGACTTCAGCACCAGGTTGCCGAACACCGGTATCTTGAGCATCAGCCGGTCCATGAAGATCTGCACCGGAAGCATGCGCTTCCAGGCTTCGAGAAAGCCAATCACGCTGCCGATGACGACCGGGAAGATGATGTACCAGTTGGCCACGAACCAGTCCGAGATCGCCATCACCATCAGCGTGGGCGCGGGCAGGTCGGCGCCGAAGTTGGTGAATACCTCCTTGAACGCGGGGATCACGAAGATCATGATCACCGCGGTGATGATGAACGCCACCACGACGATCGCGATCGGGTAGAACAGCGCCGACTTGATCTTCGATTTGATGGCGAGGATCTTTTCCTTGTAGCTCGCCAGGCGGTCGAGCAGCGTTTCGAGGATCCCCGCCTGCTCGCCGGCCGCGACCAGGTTGCAGAACAGGGCGTCGAAATGCAGCGGGTACTTGCGGAACGCCTGCGCCAGGGAAGATCCGGTCTCGACCTCGGTCTTGATTTCCACCAGCAGGCGCGATACCGCTGGATTGGAGGCGCCCTTGCCGACGATGTCAAAGCACTGCAGCAGCGGTACGCCGGCCTTCAACATCGTCGCCAGCTGGCGGGTAAACAGCGTAATGTCCTTTTCGGAGACCTTGCCGCCGCTGCCGTACTTCTGCTTCTTGACCTTCTGGACGATGATGCCTTGGCGCCGCAGCGTGGCGTTGACCGCGGCCTCGCTCACCGAGCGCAGTTCGCCGCGGATGACCTTCCCGCCCTTGTCGCGCCCTTCCCAGAGGAAGTTGAACTCCTTGGGCCCGGCCGCCTTCGCCGCTGCTGCCGTCGCCATAGCGTGCTCTCCGCTTGCTTTCCCGTCGCCGCAGGACTGAGCGGCGATGATGCCCTGAGGTCAGTTTTTTGTAAAGCCTCAGGTTTCGCGGCTAAACCGCTGACGCACCTTGATTTTGAAGGCTCCCGGACCCCCCTAAAATGCCGCGGCCGAGGACCTCAGGGAAGTTCCTGTTCGCTGTGGATCGTTGCCTGCGGGCGGAAGATCCGCACGGTTCGGATGGTGCGGCCCTGCGCGTGCACGATCTCCATCGCCACTTCGCCGATCTTGACCGACACGTCGGCCTCCGGGATGTCGCGCAACTGCTCGAGGATCAGGCCGTTGAGCGTCTTCGGCCCCTCGGTGGGCAGGTTCAGGCCCAAGCCGCGGTTCACTTCGCGCACCGGTGTGGCGCCGTCCGCCGTCGCCGTGCCATCGTCCGCCCAGGCAAGCGCCTGCGCCGCCGAAGGCATCGAGGTGGTGAACTTGCCGATGATCTCCTCGATGATGTCCTCCAGCGTCACCAGCCCCATCAGCTCGCCGTACTCGTCCACCACCAGCGCGATGCGCTGCTCGTTTTCCTGGAAGTACTGCATCTGCGCGAATACCGGCGTCGCGGCCGGCACGAAGTAGGGCGGCGCCAGCAGCGACTCGATCTCCTCCTTGTTGAGCGTGCCGGCCTGCAGCGGCGAGAGCACCTTGCGCAGGTGCAGCACGCCCAGCACCTCGCCGCGCGAATCGCGGAACACCGGCAGGCGCATGTGGTAGCTGGTGGCGAGGTGCCGCGCGATGGCTCCCATGTCGTCGTCCAGCTTGATCGACTCGATGCGCGCGCGCGGCAGCATGATGTCCTGCACCGTGATCGCGCCGAGGTCGAACAGGTTGAGCAGGATGGAGACGTGCTTTTTCGGCATGAAGCTCGAGGATTCGAGCACCAGCGCGCGGATCTCTTCGGGCGACAGCGGCTGCGCGCCGGATTCCATGGGGCGGATGCGCAGCAGCACGAGCAGCGGCTTGAGCAGCGCCTCGGTGGACAGCGACAGCAGGTGGACGAATGGCGCCGCCGCGGTTGCCAGCAGGCGCATCGGCCACGCCATGAGCCGGGCGATGTTCTCGGAGTTGTGTTGGCCGAGGCGCTTGGGCACCAGTTCGCCGATGACGATGGAGAAATAGGTCACCGAGATCACCACCACCGCCGTGCCGGCGAGGCTGCTCAGCTTCTGCTCAACCCCGAGAGATTGCAGCCAGACGGCGACCGGGGCGGCGAACACCGCCTCGCCGATGATCCCGTTCATGATGCTGATCGAGGTAATGCCGATCTGCACGGTGGACAGGAAGCGCGTCGGCGACTCGACCAGCCGCAGTGCGCCTGCCGCAAGCCGGTCGCCGCCGCTGGCGAGTGCGGCCAGCCGCGGCCGGCGCGAAGTCAGCACCGCCACCTCGGACATGGCGAATACGCCATTGATGAGGATCAGGCAAGCGAGGAGCAGGATTTCCATAAGACCACCCAGCCAGTCAGGAAAGTGAGAAGCCTACGCGCCGATCAGCCGCGGCCGAGGACGACCTCGAGCACGAAGCGGCTGCCGACGTAGGCCAGCAGCAGCATCACGAACCCGCTCAGCGTCCAGCGCAGCGCCGTGCGCCCGCGCCAGCCGTAGAAGTGGCGCCCCGCGAGCAGCATGGCAAAAGTCGTCCACGACAGCAGCGCAAACAGGGTCTTATGGTCGAAGCGCAGGGGGCGGCCGAACAGCGACTCGGAAAACACGATGCCGGTGGCCAGCGTGAAAGTCAGCAGCACGAACGCGGTCGCGATGATGCGGAACAGCAGCCGCTCCAGCGTCAGCAGCGGCGGCAGCGCGCCCAGCGGGCCCCGCAGCACGGTGGCGCCGTCGGCATGCGGCAGGCCGCCACCGCGCGCGTGCCGCGCCAGGTGCAATCGCCGTTCCACGATCGCCATCAGCAAGGCGTGCAGGATGGCGATGGTGAACAGGCTGTAGGCGAGCATCGCCAGCACCAAATGCAGCTTGAATTCAAGGCTGGCGGCGTAGCTGCCGCTGGCGTACCCAGGAAACAGCGCCGGCAGCGGCGCCGCGAGCGCGGCCAGCGCCAGCACCGGCGGCTGCATGCCCTCGAGGTTGTAGAACAGGCTTTCCACCCAGTACAGGAGCACCGCCAGCCACAGCATGGTGGAAAGCGCGTACGCGAATCCGAAGCGCAGCTCGCTCGGCGCGAACAGCTCGCTGTACAGCAGGGCGCCGTGCAGCGCCAGTGGCGCCAGGATCGCGGCGCGTTCCCAGGCGCGCAGGCCGCCCGCCGTGGCCGCCGCGCCCGCGCGCCAGCGCGTATTCCAGAAGTGCCACGCCAGCGCCGCATAGGCGACCGCGGCGACCGCGTGAATTACAATGTCGGGCACCTATCCAGTTTATCACCCGTGCTCGACAACCTGACCGCGCGCCTGGCAAGGATCGTCAAGACGATCCGCGGCGAGGCGCGCCTCACCGACGCCAACATCCAGGACGCACTGCGCGAAGTGCGCGTGGCGCTCCTCGAGGCCGACGTGGCGCTGGCGGTGGTGCGCGACTTCGTCGCCGCGGTGAAGGAGAAAGCGCTGGGCGCGGAGGTGCTCGGCAGCCTCACACCGGGCCAGGCGCTGGTGGGCGTGGTGCATCGCGAACTCGCGCGCCTGATGGGCGAGGCCAACGTCGGCCTGAACCTCGCCGCGCAGCCGCCGGCGGTGATCCTGATGGCCGGGCTGCAGGGCTCGGGCAAGACCACCACCGCAGGCAAGCTCGCGCGCCTGCTGCTGGCGCAGAAAAAGAAGGTCCTGCTGGTGTCCTGCGACGTGTACCGGCCCGCGGCGATCGAGCAGCTGGCGGTACTGGCGGCGCAGGTGGGCGCAGACCTGTTCCCCTCCACCGCCGACGAGCAGCCCGGCGACATCGCACGGCGCGCGCTGGAGCACGCGAAGACGCGCTACTACGATGTGCTGATCGTGGACACCGCGGGCCGCCTGGCGATCGATGAGGCGATGATGCAGGAGATCGCCGCGCTGCACGCCGGGCTCGAGCCGGTGGAGACCCTGTTCGTGGTGGACGCGATGCAGGGCCAGGACGCGGTCAACGTGGCGCGCGCCTTCGGCGAGCGGCTGCCGCTCACCGGTGTGATCCTCACCAAGCTGGACGGCGACGCGCGCGGCGGCGCCGCGCTCTCCGTGCGCCACGTCACCGGCAAGCCGATCAAGTTCGCGGGCGTGGGCGAGAAGCTCGACGCGCTGGAACCCTTCCATCCCGAGCGCATGGCCTCGCGCGTGCTGGGCATGGGCGACATCCTGTCGCTGGTCGAGGAGGCGCACAAGCAGGTCGACCAGGAAGCGGCGCAGCGGGTCGCGGAAAAGATCAGGCAGGGCAAGGGATTCGACCTCGAGGACTTCAAGCAGCAGATGCTGCAGATTGAAAAAATGGGCGGCCTCGGTGCAATGCTCGACAAGCTGCCGGCGCAGCTCGCCGGCCAGATCAATCCTGCGCAGCTGCAGGATGGCCGCCAGTTGCGGCGCATCGCCGGCGTGATCAATTCCATGACGCCGCAGGAACGCAGCCATCCGGAGCTGATCAAGGCCACGCGCAAGCGGCGTATCGCCGCCGGCGCCGGGGTGCCGGTGCAGGAGGTGAACCGCCTGCTCAATCAGTTCGAACAGATGCAGAAAATGATGAAGACGATGAAGGGCGGCAATATGGCGCGCATGATGCGCGGCCTGAAGGGCGCGCTGCCCGGGGTGCGCTAGCTCAGAGCCAGCCGGACTTGCGGAAGCGGACGAAGAGGTAGGAGTCGATGGCCACCATCACGGCGACGGTCGCCGGATAGCCCCAGGCCCACTTGAGCTCGGGCATGTGCTCGAAGTTCATGCCGTAGACGCCCGCGATCATGGTGGGCACCGCCACCAGGGCGGCGTAGGCCGCCAGGCGCTTGGTGTTCTCGCTCTCGCCGATGGTGATCATGGCGAGGTTCACCTGGATCGCGGTGGTCACCGTGTCGCGCAGGGTGTCGAGCGACTGGTTGAGCCGGAACAGGTGGTCGTAGACGTCGCGGAAGTAGTCTCCCAGCCCGGCGCACACCTGCGGCACGCGCCCGCCGTACAGGCGCCCCGAGGCCTCGACCAGCGGCGCCACCGCGTGTTTGAGGATCATCAGCTTCTGCTTTACGTAGTACAGCGCCTCGATGTTCTCGCGCGGCGACTTGCCGGAGAAGATCTTCTCCTCCAGCGCCTCGAGCTCGACCTCCAGCGCATCGAGTACCGGGAAGTAGCGGTCGACGATGGCGTCCATCAGGGCATAGAGCACGTAGCCCGAGCCGTGGCGCAGCAGCTCCGGCTCGCGCTCGCAGCGCGCGCGCACGTCCTGGAGGCCGCGCTCGGAGTGCTGCCGGACGGAGAGCACGTAGTTCCTGCCGGCGAATACGGCCACTTCGCCGACCTTCAGCTCCTCGCCCGCCACTTCGACGGTGTGCAGCACGGCGAACACCGAATCCCCGTATTCCTCGATCTTGGGCCGCTGGTGGCCGTGGTGCGCGTCCTCCACCGCCAGCTCGTGCAGGTCGAACTCGTCCCGCATCTCGGCGAGTTCGGCGGCGTCGGCGTCCTTCAGCGCCACCCAGACGAAGCAATCCGGGCGGCCGACGTAGGCCTTGATCTCGCTCTTGGTGATTTCGGCGAGTTTCTTGCCGTCCTGATAGGCGACGCAGTTGATCAGCATGGGGCGGAATCCTAGCACTGTAAAATGCGCGGTTCAGGGGGAACACATGCCTGCCATCAGCCGCCGGGCCCAGGGCCTGGGCACCGAAAACGCCTTCGTCGTCCTCGCCGAGGTGAACGCGCTCGCACGCCAGGGCAAGGACATCGTCAGCTTCTGCATCGGCCAGCCCGACTTCCCTGCGCCGGAAAACGTGCAGGAGGCGGCGATCCGGGCGATCAAGGGCGGCAAGCACGGCTATACGCCCTCCGCCGGCATCGACGAGCTGCGCGCGGCCGCCGCCAAGTACCTGGCCGGCATGCGCGGAGGACTCCCGATCCGGCCCGAGGACGTGGTGGTGGGGGCGGGGGCGAAACCCTTCATCGCCTACGCCATCCTCTCCACCACCGACTACGGCGCGGGCGACGAGGTGATCTACCCCAACCCCGGCTTCCCGATCTACGAGTCGCAAATCGTCGCCAGCGGCGCGAAGCCCGTGCCGATCCACCTGCACGAGGCACGCGACTTCGCTTTCGACCCGGCCGAGCTCGAGCGCCTGATCACCTCGAAAACCAAGCTTCTGATCCTCAACACGCCGCATAACCCGACAGGCGGGATGCTGTCGAGGAAGGACCTCGAGGCAATTGCAGCGATCCTGAGGAAACACCCGCAGGTGTGGATCTACGCCGACGAGATTTACTCGCGGCTTTGCTACGCGGGCGAGTTCTTCTCCATCGCCCAGCTGCCGGACATGTACGAGCGCACCATTATTTCGGATGGCGCCTCGAAGACCTGGGCGATGACCGGCTGGCGCATCGGCTTCACCTCCAACCCGGTGCTGGCGCCGCATTTCACGCGCTGGATCACCAATACCGAGTCCTGCGCTTCGCAGATTTCGCAGTGGGCGGCGCTGGAGGCGATCACCGGCCCGCAGGAGGCCGCGGCGATGATGCGCCAGAGCTTCTTCGAGCGGCGCGACCTGATAGTCAGCCTGCTGAACAAGGTGCCGGGCGTCGCCTGCCGCAACCCGGGCGGGGCGTTCTATGCCTGGCCCTACGTGGCCGAGGCCTGCAGGATGATTGGCGCCGCGGACTCCGAAGAGTTCAGGAAGCGCCTGCTGCACGAGGCCGGCGTGGCGGTGCTCGCCGACATCCATTTCGGCTCGCGCGTGCCGGGCGAGGGCCAGCACGTGCGCTTCTCCTATGCCGCCTCCAGGCAGGCGATCGAGCAGGGCGTGGCGCGCATGTCCGAGTTCATCAGGAAGAACTCGCGCAAAGTGGCATGAGCCGCTGGCGGCCCAGCGTCACCGTCGCGGCGGTGATCGAGCGCGGCGGGAAGTTCCTTTTCGTGGAGGAGATCGCGAACGGGCAGCGCGTGCTCAACCAGCCCGCCGGCCACCTCGACCCGGGCGAGTCGCTCCTGCAGGCGGTGGTGCGCGAGACGCTGGAGGAAACCGCGCACCGCATCACGCCCACGGCGCTGCTCGGCATCTACCGCTGGCGCTACGACAAGGAAGAGGACGTCACCTTCCTGCGCTTTGCGTTCCTGGGACGCGTGGACGGTGTGGAGGAGGGTCGTAAGCTCGACAACGAGATCATTGCGGCGGTCTGGCTCACGCCCCCCGAGCTCGCGGCGAGGCGCGCCGAGCATCGCTCGCCCCTGGTGCAGCAGTGCGTAGACGACTACCTCTCGGGCCGGAGCTTTCCGCTGGACGTGCTGTCCAAGGCCTATGCCTGAAAAAGTCGTCGTCGGCATGTCCGGCGGGGTGGATTCGTCGGTGGCCGCGCTGCTGCTCCAGCGCGCCGGGTACGACGTCGTCGGCCTGTTCATGAAGAACTGGGAGGACGATGACGACGACGAGTACTGCTCCACGCGCGAGGACCTGATCGACGCGGCTGCCGCGGCGGATGTGCTCGGCGGGGACCTCGTGGCGGTGAATTGCGCCGCCGAGTACCGCGAGCGCGTGTTCGCGAGCTTCCTCGCCGAGTCCGCGGCCGGCCGCACGCCGAACCCGGATGTGCTATGCAATGCCGAGATCAACGTCAAGGCGTTCCTGGATCACGCGATCAAGCTCGGCGCGCAGCGCATCGCCACCGGGCACTACGCGCAGCTGCGGGAAAAGGACGGGAAGGTGGAGCTGCTGCGCGGCGCGGACGCGGGCAAGGACCAGAGCTACTTCCTGCACCGGCTGACGCAGGCGCAACTCTCGCGCGTAATGTTCCCGGTGGGGCATCTGGAGAAAGCGCAAGTGCGCCGTATCGCGACGCAAGCCGGCCTGCCGAACCACGCCAAGAAGGACTCGACCGGCATCTGCTTCATCGGCGAGCGGCCGTTCCGCGAGTTCCTCAACCGCTACCTGCCGAAAACGCCCGGGCCGATGGTCACGCCGGAGGGCAAGCGCGTGGGCGAGCACATCGGGCTTGCGTTCTACACCATCGGCCAGAGGAAGGGCATCGGCCTCGGTGGAGCAGGCGAGCCCTGGTACGTGGCGGAAAAGCACATGGTCGAAAACGAACTGGTGGTGGTGCAGGGGCACGACCATGCGCTGCTGTTTCGCACTTCACTCCAGGGTTTGGATGCGAACTGGGTGCTGGAGGCGCCCGCCCCAGGCTCCGCGCACTCGGCCAAGACCCGCTACCGCCAGGCGGATGCCACCTGCACCGTGGCGCGCGTCGGCGCCGTAGAAATTGCGGTGGAGTTCTCCCGGCCTCAGCGTGCGGTCACGCCCGGCCAGTCCGTCGTGCTCTACGACGGCGAGGTCTGTCTTGGCGGAGCGGTGATCGCCTAGGTGGCGGGAACGGTGTCGGCGAAGGTCGGTCGTTCCATCAGCTTGTCGTAGTGCTTCGCCAGGCCCTTGTATTCGGCGCGCCAGTCGATGCCGGCGGGCTTCCTGAAGCCGATCCAGCCGACGCAGCAGCCGAGCGCGATGTCGGCGAGGGTGTAGCGCTCGCCCTGGCACCAGGGCTTGTCGCCCAGGTCATCCTGCATCTGCGCGAGGCCGCGGTGCATGCGCGTCGCCTGCTTCGCGGTCCACGCGGCGCTTTGCTCGTTCTTCGGCCGCAGCGACTCGTAGCGGATGAGGATTCCCGCATCGAGCACGCCGTCGGCGAGCGCCTCCCAGCGCCGCACCGCGACGCGCTCGCGGTTGTCCTCGGGAATCAGCCGCGCGATTGGCGAGGCGTTGTCGAGGAACTCGACGATCACGCGCGAGTCGTAGAGCGCGGTGCCGTCGTCGAGCACCAGAGTCGGCACCTTGCCCAGCGGGTTGTGCGGGTTTACCGCATTCTCCACCGGCTGCACGTCCACTCGCTCGATGTCGCACTCGATGCGCTTTTCGGCGAGCACGATCCGCACCTTGCGGGAGTAGGGGCTGGCGGGGGCCGAGAGCAGCTGCATGGTGGGCGCGGATTATAGCGTGCGCAGGCGCACGCCTCCTGGATGAGTGAGCGCAGAATGCCCATCTATAATAGAACCTATGCCTTCGTCGCTATCCGCGCTGTCGCCCCTCGACGGCCGGTACGAAAAGTCCGCAGAGCCGCTGCGGCCCTACTTCAGCGAAGCCGCCCTCATCCGCCACCGCGTGCTGGTGGAGCTGGAATGGCTCAAGGCCCTGGCGGCCGAGCGCCGCATCCGCGAGCTCAAGCCCTTTTCGCGCCAGACCGTGGCTGCGCTCGACCGGCTGGTGGCGGGCTTCACGGAGAAGGACGCCACGCACATCAAGAACATCGAAGCCGAGACCAACCACGACGTCAAGGCGATCGAGTACTGGCTCAAGGGCAAGCTGGCGAAGAGTCCGCAGGTGCAGCGCTCGCTGGAGTTCGTCCACTTCGCCTGCACGTCGGAAGACATCAACAACCTGTCCTACGCATTGATGCTGGCGCACTCGCGCGAGCGCGTGATGCTGCCGCGCCTGGATGCGCTGATCGCCGCGCTGCGCGCGCTCGCGCGCAAGCACGCCGCACGGCCCATGCTCTCGCGCACGCACGGCCAGCCAGCGTCGCCCACCACCCTGGGCAAGGAGATGGCCAATTTCGCGCAGCGCCTGAGGCGCGCGCGCGAGGCGATCGAGCGCGTGGCGATCCTCGGCAAGATCAATGGCGCGGTGGGCAACTACAACGCGCACGCCGCTGCCTACCCGGGGTTTCCCTGGGAAGCCTTCTGCCGGCGCTTCGTCGAGCGCCTCGGGCTGGAATTCAACCCGTACACGACGCAGATCGAGCCGCACGACGCCACCGCGGAACTGTTCGACGCCTACGCGCGCGCCAACACGGTGCTGCTGGATCTGGATCGCGACCTGTGGGGCTACGTGTCGCTGGGCTACTTCCGCCAGAAGCCCAAGGCGGGCGAGGTCGGTTCCTCGACCATGCCGCACAAGGTCAATCCGATCGACTTCGAAAACTCCGAGGGCAATGTCGGCATCGCCAACGCGTTGCTGCGGCACCTCGCCGACAAGCTGCCGGTGTCGCGCTGGCAGCGCGACCTCTCGGACTCCACTGCGCTGCGCAATGCCGGAACCGCGCTCGGCCACACCCTGCTCGCCTACGCGGCCTGCCTGCGCGGCCTGGGCAAGCTCGAAGCCGATCCGGCGCGCATGGCCGCGGACCTCGATGCCAACTGGGAAGTGCTCGCCGAGCCGGTGCAACAGGTGATGCGCAAGCACGGCGTGCCCGACGCCTACGAAAAGCTGAAGGCGCTCACGCGCGGCAGGCGGCTCGACCGCCAGCAGCTCGCCGCCTTCGTCAAGGCGCTGCCGATTCCTGCGGCGGCGAAAAAGCGCCTGCTGGCGCTCACGCCCGCGTCCTACGTCGGCCTTGCGCCGGCGCTGGCAAAGCGCGCTTGAGGGGTCTGCTCGCTGCATTTCTCGCCTGCGCGGCGCGCCTAGGGCGCGAGCTCCGCGGCTGGGTGCAGGGCAAGCTGTACCGCACAGACGTCGATTAGACGGCCGATGCTGCACGCAGTGGTCGTTGCGCTGTCCTCGCTGTTGCTGTTCCTGGTGCAGCCGCTCATCGCGCGGCTGATCCTGCCCTGGTTCGGCGGCAGCGCCGCAGTCTGGACCACCTGCATGCTGTTCTTTCAGAGCCTGCTGCTCGCGGGCTACGCTTACGCGCACGCCGCCAACGCCAGGCTCGCGCCGCGCGCCCAGGCGATCCTGCACATCGCGCTGCTCGCCGCCGCCGTGGCGACATTGCCGATCGCGCCCTCCGCGCTCTGGAAACCGGAGGGCGCCGACGAGCCGGTCAGCGCCATCCTGCTGCTGCTCTCGGTCTGCGTCGGCTTGCCCTACCTCCTGCTCTCGGCAACCAGCCCGCTGGTGCAGGCCTGGTTCGCCCGCGCGCGTCCCACCGCCAACCCCTACCGCCTGTTTGCGCTGTCCAACTTCGCGTCGCTCGCCGCGCTGATCGGCTACCCGCTGCTGGCGGAGCCGCTCCTCACCAATGGCCAGCAGGTGGCCGGCTGGTCCTGGCTGTTCGTCCTGTTCGCGCTGCTGTGCGCGGCGCTCGCCTGGCGCAGTGCGGCCCCGGCGGCGGTGGGCGTTGCCGCGCTCCCCGACGCGCCGCCGCCCGGACGTGCCGTGCTGCTGCATTGGCTGGCGCTTTCCACCACCGGCTCAGCGATGCTGCTGGCGGTGACCAACCACGTCACGCAGAACGTGGCCGCGATCCCGCTCCTTTGGCTTGCGCCGCTCACCCTGTACCTGCTCACCTTCATCCTGGCCTTCGAAGGGCGCCTGTACCGCTCCGGGATGTTCTGGAGCATTACGCTGGCGTGGCTGCTCGGCATGGCGTGGCTGCTGGTGGATACGGATTTCCAGTTCGACCTCTACGTTCAGCTCGGCGTTTTTCTGTCTGGATTTCTCGTGACCTGCATGTTCTGCCACGGCGAGCTTTACCGCCTGCGCCCGCCGCCGCGTCACCTGACCGCCTTCTATCTCACGGTGGCGGCCGGCGGTGCGCTGGGCGGTCTGCTGGTGGCCGTGCTGGCGCCGCTCGCATTTGACGGCTACTACGAACTGGGGCTGGCGATGGTCGCGGTGGCGTTGCTGGTGGCGATGCGCTGCGCGTCGCTGCACGCAGTGGCGCGCAACCTGAGCCTGGCGGTGCTGATGGGCGTCACGGGCGCCGTGATCTACGATGGCCTGCGCTTCCAGCAGGACGTGCGCATCTCCTCGCGCAATTTCTACGGTGTGCTGCGCGTGAAGGAGTACGGCACGCCGGGCGAGGCCGGCCAGCTGCGGCGCCTGCTGCACGGCGTGATCATGCACGGCGAGCAGTACCTGCATCCGGACCACCGCGGCATGGTCACCACCTACTATCAGTACGGATCGGGCGTGGGCGTGGCCCTGCTCGCGCGTCGCGGACGGCCCGGCGCGATGCGCGTCGGCGTGATCGGCCTGGGCGTGGGCACGCTCGCCACCTACGGCCGCAAGGGTGACACCTACCGCTTCTACGACATCAACCCGCGCGTGATCGATGTCGCCAGCCGCGAGTTCAGCTACCTGGCGGACAGCGCCGCGTCCATCGAACTCGAGCTGGGCGACGCGCGCCTGAGCCTGGAACGCGAGCCGCCGCAGGGCTTCGACCTGCTTGCGGTGGACGCCTTCTCCAGCGACGCCATCCCGGTGCACCGGATCACGCGCGAGGCGCTGGCCCTGTACCTGCGCCACCTGAAGCCCGACGGCATCGTCGCCTTCCATGTCTCGAACCGCTTCCTCGACCTGGTGCCGGTGGTGGCGCGCCTGGCGCGGGAGAACGGTGCGCACGCCGTGGTGGTGTACGAGAACGCGGAGGGGGAAGAACCGCGCACGCAGAGCGACTGGGTGCTGGTGTCGCGCGACGCCGGGGTGCTGCGCGGCACTGAATTCGAGGCGGCGGGCGCGCAGTCCGCCGAGGACCGGGAATCCCTGCGCACCTGGACCGACGACTACTCCAACCTGATCCAGATCCTCAAGTAGAAATGGGGACAGATCCTATTTTCAGACCACGGCACCGTCGTCGCCGTCCCTGGCGGGCTTCGTCAGGGGCCTGACGAACTGGGCGCGGTCCACGCCTAGCCACATGAGCAGGGGGCTCGCAACCAGTACCGAAGAGTAGATGCCGAACAGGATGCCGATGGTGAGCGCCAGCGCGAAGTAGTGCAGCGCGGCCCCGCCGAACAGCAGCATGGTGGTGACCATCATCTGCGTGCAGCCGTGGGTGATGATGGTGCGTGAAATCACGCCGGTGATGGCGCTGTCGATTACATCCGCCACACTCGCCTTTCTCATCTTGCGGAAGTTCTCACGCACGCGGTCGAACACCACCACCGACTCGTTCACCGAATAACCGAGCACCGCCAGCACCGCCGCCAGCACCGGCAGCGAGAATTCCCACTGGAAGAAGGCAAAGCACCCCAGGATGATCACCACGTCGTGCAGATTGGCGATGATCGCGGAGAGCCCGAAGCGCCATTCGAAGCGCATCCACAGGTACAGCACGATGCCCACCGCGGTCACCAGCAGGGCGAGGGCGCCGTACTCGGCGAGCTCCTCACCCACCTGAGGTCCGACGAACTCCACGCGGCGCAGTTCGACCGATTTGTCTTCTGCGCGCAATACCGTGAGCACCTGTTCCGACAAGGCGGCGCTGGACTGGCTCTTGTCGAAGTGCATGCGGATCAGCACGTCGCGCGAGGAGCCAAAGTTCTGCACCTCGGCCTTGAAGCCGGCCTTCTCCATCGCCTGGCGGATGCGGTCAACGTCCGCCGACTCCTTGTAGCTCACCTCCATCAGCGTGCCGCCGGTGAATTCCACCGAGAAGTTGAGCCCCTTGGTGGCGAGGAAGAACACCGCCAGCAGGAAGGTGATCAACGAGATGATGTTGAACACCAGCGCGTGGCGCATGAACGGGATCACGCGCCGGATCTTGAAGAATTCCATGTGCTAGATCACTTCCACGCGGTGTTGCCGATCGCCAGCCGCTCCACCTTGCGGCGGTGGCCGTAGGTCAGGTTGACCATGGCGCGCGACACCACCACCGAGGAGAAGATCGAGGTGAGGATGCCCAGGCAGTGCACCACGGCGAAGCCGCGCACCGGCCCGGAACCGAAGATGAGCAGCGAGAGGCCGGCGATCAGCGTGGTGACGTTCGAATCCAGGATGGTGCCCCAGGCGCGCGCGTAGCCAGCGGCGATTGCCGCCTGCGGGGTGGCGCCGCCGCGCAGCTCCTCGCGGATCCTCTCGTTGATCAGCACGTTGGCGTCGATCGCCATGCCGAGCGTGAGTGCGATGGCGGCGATGCCGGGCAGGGTCAGGGTCGCCTGCAGCAGGGACAGCAGCGCCACCAGGAACAGCAGGTTCACGCCCAGCGCCACCGACGAAATAAGGCCGAACACCACGTAGTACACGGACATGAACACCGCGATGGCGATGAAGCCCCACCTGGTGGAGTTGAAGCCCTTGTCGATATTGTCGCGCCCGAGGCTCGGGCCGACGGTGCGCTCCTCGATGATCTCCATCGGCGCGGCGAGGGACCCCGCGCGCAGCAGCAGCGCCACGTCGTTCGCCTCGGTGGTGCTCATGCGCCCGGAAATCTGCACGCGGCCGCCGCCGATCTCGCTGCGGATCACGGGCGCAGTCACCACCTCGCCCTTGCCTTTCTCGATCAGCAGGATCGCCATGCGCTTGCCGACGTTCTCGCGCGTCACATCCTTGAAGATGCGCGCGCCGGCGCCGTCCAGCGTCAGGTGCACCGCCGGCTCGTTGGTCTGGTTGTCGAAGCCGGGCTGCGCGTCGGTCAAGCGGTCGCCGGTCAGCACCACTTGCTTGCGCACCAGCAGCGGCGCACCGTTGCGCTCGACATAGTACTCGGTGCCGAAGGGCACGTCGCCGCGCCCTGCGGCGGCGAGGAACTCCGGCGTCATCTTTTCCTCGTCCAGCATGCGGATCTCGAGCGTGGCGGTGCGCCCGAGGATGTCCTTCGCCTTGGCCGTGTCCTGCACGCCGGGCAACTGCACCACGATGCGGTCCGCGCCCTGCTGCTGGATCACCGGCTCGGATACGCCCAGCTCGTTGATGCGGTTGTGCAGGGTGGTGATGTTCTGCTTGAGCGCAAATTCCTGCGTGCGCTTGGCGGCCTCGGGCTTGAGGGTGGCGAGGAGCAGGAATTCAGCGCCTTCCTCGCGCTCGGCAAGCACCAGGTCGGTGATGCCGGTGGCGACGATGGCGCGTGCCTTGGCGCGCGCTTCGGCGTCGCGGAAGCGGATGTGCAGCGCCTGACCTTCACGCGTGACGCCGCCGTGGCGCACGGTCTTGTCCCGCAGCAGGCTGCGGATGTCGCCGGTGAGGCTCTCCAGGCGCTTGGTCAGCGCCGCCGGCATGTCCACCTGCAGCAGGAAATGCACGCCGCCGCGCAAGTCGAGGCCGAGGTACATCGGCAGCGCGCGGATCGCGCTCAGCCAGCCCGGCGACGCGGACAGCAGGTTGAGCGCCACGACGTACGAGGCGTTGGCGGAGTCGGGATTGACCGCCTTGTCGATCGTGTCCTTCGCCTTGAGCTGCACGTCGGTGTCGGCGAAGCGCACGCGCAGGCTGGTGGCATCGAGCACGGCGCCGGTGTAGGGGATGGCGGCCTGGTGGAGCGCGCTCTCAATGCGCTGCAGCAGCGCGCTGTCCACGCGCACCGTCGCCCGCACGCTGGATACCTGCACCGCCGGCGACTCGCCGAAGAAATTCGGCAGCGTGTAGAGCGCGGCCAGCGCCACGCACAGCGCGACCAGCGCGTACTTCCAGGTGGGATAGCGATTCACGCCCGGGGCGCTACTTCAGCGACTTCATCGTGCCCTTGGGCAGCAGGGTCTGCACCGCGGCGCGCTGCACGCTGATCTCGGTGCTGGGCGCGACTTCCAGGGTGACGTAGGCGTCGCCCATCACGCTGATGCGTCCTACGACGCCACCGGAGGTCACCACCTCGTCGCCTTTTTGCAGCGCCTCGACCATCTGCTTGTGCTCCTTGGCGCGCTTCATCTGCGGCCGGATCATGAGGAAATACAGCAGCACGAACATCAGGACGATGGGCAGCAGGCTCATGTACCCGGCATCGCCGCCGGCGGTCTGCGCGTAGGCGTTGGAAATCATCGCAACGGACTCCCTTGGAAAGGGCGCGAATTATAGCAGCAGCCTGCGCTCCTCCAGCAGGCGCGCCGCGGTCGGCGCGAGCCGTTGGCCCTCGATGGCGGTGCGCAGTTCGCGCATCAGTTCCTGGTAGTAGTGCAGGTTGTGCAGGGTGTTGAGGCGCGCACCGAGGATCTCGTTCGCCTTCTGCAGGTGGTGCAGGTAGGCGCGGCTGAAATTGCGGCAGGCGTAGCAGGCGCAGGCGGCGTCGAGCGGCGCGGGGTCGTCGCGCCAGCGCGCGTTGCGGATCTTGACGTCGCCATGGCGCGTGTAGAGCCAGCCGTTGCGCGCGTTGCGCGTCGGCAGGACGCAGTCGAACATGTCCACGCCGGCCATCACCGCCCCGATCAGGTCTTCCGGCGTCCCCATGCCCATCAGGTAGCGCGGCCGGTCTTCGGGCAGGCGCGGCGCGGTGTGCGACAGGATGCGCTCGCGCGCCTCCTTTGGCTCGCCCACCGCCAGCCCGCCGATGGCGTAGCCGTCGAAGCCGATGGCCTGCAGCCCGGCCAGCGACGCCTCCCTCAGGTTTTCGTACACGCTGCCCTGCACGATGCCGAACAGCGCGTTGCGGCTGCCCTCGAACGCCTGCCTGGAGCGTGCGGCCCAGCGCAGGCTGAGTTGCATCGATTTCTCCGCCTGCTTCTCGGTCGCCGGATGCGGGGTGCAGTCGTCGAACACCATGGCGATGTCGGCATCGAGCGTGCGCTGCACGCGCATCGATTCCTCGGGCGTGAGCAGCAGCCGGTCGCCGTTGATGGGGGAGGCGAACTTCACCCCTTCCTCGGTGATCTTGCGCAGCGCGCCGAGGCTGAACACCTGGAAGCCGCCCGAATCGGTGAGGATCGGGCCGTCCCAGCCCATGAAGCGGTGCAGGCCCCCGTGCTTGCCGATCACCTCGGTTCCGGGCCGCAGCCACAGGTGGAAGGTGTTGCCAAGCACGATCTGCGCGCCGATCTCCTTCAGCTCCAACGGAGACATGGCCTTCACCGTGCCGTAGGTGCCCACTGGCATGAAGGCAGGCGTGTCCACGGCGCCGTGCACAAGTTCCAGGCGGGCGCGACGCGCGGCGCCGTCGCGGTGGCTGAGCGTGAACTTCATGCGGCGCGCTCGATCAGCATCGCGTCGCCATAGGAAAAAAACCGGTAGCGGCGCTCGATGGCGTGCGCGTAGGCGCGACGCATGTTCTGCAGCCCGGCGAAAGCCGCCACCAGCATCAGCAGGCTCGATTTGGGCAGATGGAAATTGGTGAGCAGCCGATCCACCAGCAGGAACTGGAATCCGGGGCGCACGAACAGCCCGGTTTCGCCGCGCAGCTGGCCGCCGAGCGCGGCGCTCTCCAGCGCGCGCAGCGAGGTGGTGCCCACCGCCAGCACGCGCCGCCCGGCGATCGCGTCCATGGTCTCGCGTGGCACGTCATAGTGCTCCTGGTGCATGCGGTGCGCGTCGATATCTTCGGTGCGCACCGGCTGGAAGGTGCCGGCGCCGACGTGCAGGGTGAGGCGCGCGATGCGCGCGCCGCGCGCCTCGAGCCGCTGCAGCATCGGGCGGTCGAAATGCAGGCCCGCCGTCGGCGCCGCGACCGCGCCGGGATGCTCGGCATACACGGTCTGGTAGCGCTCGGCGTCGGCGGCCTCGGGCGCGTGCCGGATGTAAGGCGGCAGGGGCACCGCCCCGCAGCGCTCGAGCACCTGGTGCACGTCCTGGGTGAAGCGCACGCGGTACAGGTCCCCCTCGCGGCCGGTGACCGTCACGCGCGCCCCGTCGCCCACGACAAGCTCATTGCCCGCGCGCGGCGCGTGGGCCGAACGGATCAGCGCCAGCGCCTCGCGCGCGCCCAGTACGCGCTCGATGAACAGCTCGATGCGCCCGCCGCTCGCTTTCTTGCCCAACAGGCGCGCCTTGATCACGCGCGTGTCGTTCAGCACCAGGGTGTCGCGCTTACCCACCAGCGAGGGCAGGTCGGCGAAGGCGAGGTCCTCGATGCGCCCGCTCGCCGCATCGAGGCGCAGCAGGCGGCTCCCGGTGCGCTCGGGCGCCGGGTACTGGGCGATCAGCGTTTCGGGCAGCGCATAGTCGAACTCGGCAAGCCGCATGCCGCGGCATTATAGGGTTCTATAATTCCGCTCCCCACGCCGGAATGGCGGAATCGGTAGACGCAGCGGACTCAAAATCCGCCGGTGGCAACACCATGAGAGTTCGAGTCTCTCTTCCGGCACCAGGGCCTGTAGCCATCACCTTTTCTTGCTTTCGCGTCAGCCTCTTAACTGGACAGCGGGGGCAGCCAGGGGTAGGCTAGCCGGTCCGTTTTTCTACGGGAAGTGCATGGCAAAAGCGCAGCTCTTCGTGCTGCCGGCAGCGCGCAACACCGCGATGGTGGTCGACGACCAGTCGACCGGCCGCGCCATCCTCGAACAGGTGGTGCGTTCGGTCGACGAGCGCGTGGCGGTCGAAGGCTTCGTGCGCCCCGTGGACGCGGTGGTGTGGGCCACGCGCCACGTCGCCGACCTGGTGCTGATCGACTACATGATGCCGGACATGAACGGCATCGAGCTGGCCAAGCGCTTGCGTGCGCTGCCCGGCTACGAGAACGTGCCGATCATGATGGTCACCGCGCACGACGACCGCAAGGTGCGCTACGACGCGCTGGACGCGGGCGTCACTGATTTCCTCATCAAGCCGGTGGACGCGCGCGAGTGCATGGCGCGCTGCCGCAACCTGCTTACGATGCGCCGCCAGCACCTGGCGCTGGAGGACCGCCGGCGCCTGCTCGAGGGCATGGTGGAGGAGGCGACGCGCGAAGTACGCGACCGCGAGAAGGAGACGCTGATGCGCCTGGCGCGCGCCGGCGAATTCCGCGACGAGGAGACCGGTCACCACCTGATGCGCATGGCGCGCTATTCGCGCTTGATCGCCGACACCATCGGCCTGGAGCGCGACGAGGCGGAGTCCATCGAGCTTGCCGCGCCGCTGCACGACATCGGCAAGATCGGCATTCCCGACCAGATCCTGCTCAAGTCGAGTCGGCTGGACGAAGCGGAGTCGCAGGTCATGCGCCGCCATCCGGTGATCGGCCACGAGATCCTCAAGGGCAGCGCCTCGAAGTACGTGCGCATGGGATCGCTGATTGCGCTCGGCCACCACGAAAAATACGACGGCTCGGGCTATCCCAACGGCCTGGTGGGCGACCACATCGCCCTGTGCGCGCGCATCGTCGCAGTGGCGGACGTCTACGACGCGCTCACCTCCGCGCGGCCCTACAAGCAGGCTTGGCCGAGCGAGCAGGCGTTCGAATTCCTCGGCGCGCAGCGCGGCAAGCACTTCGACCCGCAGCTGGTGGACGCGTTTGCCGGAGTGCGCGACAGCGTGGCGCGCATCCAGCTCGAACTGCGCGATCCCGAGGCGGTGCGGCCGTGACGCTGCCGGGCGCGGTCTGGCTGCGCTGGGTGCGTGCGCGACTCGCCGCGCGGCCCGACACCGAGCACGAGCAGGCGATCGTGCGCCTGGCGGTGGGGCTGCTGCTCGGCCTGTACCTGCTGCCCGAGATCCTGGATCGATACGCCGAGGGCCTGCCCGAGCCGCATATCCTGGTCTGGAGCGGTTTTCTGGTTTTATCGACGGCGATGTTCGTTGCGATTCTCGCATCGCCAGGCGTGTCGCCGGCGCGCCGCATCGCCGGTACGGTCCTCGATGCCGCCACGCTCAGCTGGTGCGTCGCGTATTTCCAGGAGCTGGGCATTCCGCTGTTCCTGGTCTATCTCTGGTTTACTTTCGGCAACGGTTTTCGCTACGGTGCGCGCTACCTCGTGCTGTCGCTGGTCCTGAGCATGCTCGGATTCGCGGTGGCGCTGAACGTAAGCGAGTACTGGCAGGCGCGACTCGGCGTGGGCGTCGGCATGATCGTCGGCTTCGTCGCCCTGAGCCTGTACGTACTGACGCTGGTGAGGCGCATGTTCGACGCTGTCGCACGCGCCGAAGCCGCCAACCAGGCCAAGCGGCGCTTCATCTCGGTGGTGAGCCACGAACTGCGCACGCCGCTCAACGCCATCATCGGCATGTCCGACTTGATGCGCGACACCACGCTGACGCGCGAGCAGGCCGACATGCTGCAGACGCTGCGTGGCTCGAGCCAGGTGATGCTGGGGCTGGTCGAGGACGTGCTCGACTTTTCCAAGATCGAGGCCGGCAAGCTGGTGCTGGAGCGCACCGACTTCGACCTGCACGCGCTGGTCAACAGCACCAGCCGCATCCTGCAGACGCAGGCGCAGGCGAAGGGCGTCGAATTCGTGGTCTCGATCATGCCGGAGGTGCCGCCCGCGCTGCGCGGCGACGCGCACCACCTGCGCCAGGTGCTGATCAACCTGGCGGGCAACGCGGTCAAGTTCACCGAGCGCGGCAGCGTCACCGTACACGTGTCGCTGCAGGAGGAGACGGAGACTGGCGTGCGCCTCAAGTTCTCGGTGCGCGATACCGGCATCGGCATCCCGCAGGAGGCGCAGCAGCGCATTTTCGAGAGTTTCACGCAGGCCGACCAGTCGACCACGCGGCGCTTCGGCGGCACGGGTCTCGGTACCACCATCGCCAAGCAACTGGTCGAGTTGATGGGCGGCAAGATCGGATTGGAGAGCGCGGTCGGCCTGGGCAGCACGTTCTGGTTCGACATTGCCTACGAAAAGCAGCCGGAGCGTGCGAGTACCGGCGCGGGCGAGCTCGCCGGGGCGCGTGTCCTTCTGGTCGGGTGGCCGGCGGACCAAGCACAACCCATCGAACAGGCGCTCGAGGCCTGGGGCGCCGTGGCGGTGCGTGCCGCCAGCGTGAACGAAGGCGCCGACCGCT